>CAZRCY010000041.1:4327-13491 GCA_964598735.1 uncultured Candidatus Poseidoniales archaeon | reverse complement strand
CGGAAAATTCCTGTGACGGTACTAACTGGTTTCTTGGGTTCCGGAAAGACTACTCTCCTGAATCATATTTTAACAAGCACCGAACATAAAATGAAATTTGCAGTAATAGAGAATGAATTTGGTGACATAGGTATTGACGAAAATATTCTGGTAGAGAGTTCTGAAGAGAGCATCATTGAGGTCATGAATGGTTGCATCTGTTGTACCGTTCGAGGGGACCTTACCGACTTACTCGACAGGATGTATGATCGAATCAAAGACTTCGATGGAGTATTGATTGAGACGACTGGTCTTGCCGATCCAGCACCTGTTGCTCAAACATTCTTTGTGGATGAAAACGTCGTGTCACGTTACAAATTGGATGGAATAATAACCGTAGTTGACGCTAAACATCTTATCCAACATGTCGATGAAGAAAAGCCAGAAGGAGTAGAAAACGAAGCAGTTGAACAACTTGCTTTTGCCGATCGAATTCTGTTAAACAAAATAGACCTTGTTTCCGAGGAAGAAATTAAAGAAGTTGAAAGGAAGATCAGGTCAATCAATGGTTTTGCTCCTATCTATCATACTGAAAACAGTATTATTTCTCCTGAAAAATTGATAAATATCGGCTCATTTGATTTGAAGAGAACATTAGAAATGGACCCTGAATTTCTTGATACTGATTCAGAGCATGAGCATGATGATCGTGTTACTTCTACAAGTTCCAAATTTGAAGGCTCTCTAAATGTGAACAAATTAGAGAAATGGATTGGAGAGTTATTAGACAAATATAGTCAAGATTTGTTTCGGTACAAGGGTGTACTAGCAGTAAAGGGCATGGATAGAAAGTTCGTTTTTCAGGGAGTTCACATGCTCTTTGCAGGAAATTTTAGTCCAGAGGTAGTTCCTTGGAAAGAGGGAGAGACTAGAGAATGTCGTTTTGTTTTCATTGGACGTAATCTAGACCATGAGGCTTTACAAGCAGGATTGATGGAATGTAAAGCAGAGGAATTAAGATTCAAGGCTGGTGATTTGGTATATGCTAACACTGGAGATTTTGTGCCTGGAAGAATTTTGAAATGTTGGGATGAAGGCAACCCATATCGAGTTGAAGTCATGAATGAAGAGAGAACTAATGTTTGGGTGCCGATTGATTCGGACCAATATGTTAGACCAATGAATTAAGTTGATATCATGCCTATTAGGCTAGCCGTCTGCAACGGTTGTTGGTCAGAATGAGGCAAAAACTGGAATTGACGGAATCCTTATTTCTCATAGATTCGAACTTAAGATGACGACAACTGAAATCCCCACTGTCTATTTTAATCGACAAATAATTTCCGAATAATGATTTAAAAATCAATATCCATGTTATCATATATTTTTCCATTTTTCGATGTCAATTTGATAATCTAGATTCAAATGGAGATTATCATCTTTAACTTCTATATATTCTGGTGTAACTATTTCACGTAATGGTTTGTCGAGATCTTTTTCTGAAAGAATTCTATCCATTTCATTTTTTGTCAACATGATTGGATGCCCTCCTTTTCCATCTTTGGAAGGAACACTGCATTTGTCTTGTTCAATCATCATTGATAATGTTTCATCACTAAATCCGGGTCTATCAACCGGGACCATCAGAAGGCGATATGGTCTAACTTTCGATTTTTTTGAATTAATATGTAGGATTCCACATCGAATAGAACCGGTTCTACCTGCATCTGGATTTGGATTTACTACAATTGTTCTCTCAGGACAACAAAGTGCAATGTCTATCATTAGTTCTTGTCTAGTTATGATAATTGGATAAATTCCCTTGGATTCAAGACGATTAACCATCCACTGAATGAGTGGTGTCCCATTCTTCTCAATCAAAGCTTTAGGTTCACCAAGTCTTCGACTTGCACCAGCAGCAAGAATGATGCATCTCAAAGGTAAAACGGGTGTCATTTGCCCCTCATAGTCCACGAACAATTTCTCGTCCAATGATCATTCGTTGTACTTGACTACTTCCCTCGTAAATTTGCATTACTTTAGCAGCACGCATTAATCTTGCAACCGGATACTCCTCTGAATATCCATATCCTCCAAAGATCTGTACCGCATCAGTTGTGATTTTCATTGCTGCATCTGCAGCAAAACGTTTAGCGTGAGCCGCAAATTCGGTATTTCTCATTCCATTATCCATCATCCATGCTGATTTCCATGTAAGTAACCTTGCTGCTTCAATTTCTGTTTTCATATCTGCTAGCATGAATTGAATCGCTTGATGTTGGTGTAACTTCTTTCCAAAAGTCATTCGTTCATCTGCGTATTGTAGAGAGTGTTCGTATGCAGCACGACTAATTCCAGTTGCATGAGCAGCAATACTTGGTCTGGAAACATCAAATGCAGCCATTGCGTTAAACCAGCCCCCACCTTCTTTTCCTCCTACTAAATTCGCTACAGGTACTCGAACGTTCTCAAAATTTACTGCTCGTGTATCTGAAGCCCTTTGACCCATGTTTGTTTCTTTTTTACCTAATGATACTCCATCCCAGTTTGATTCTACAATAAATCCGCTCATACCTTTGTAACCTGCATCTTTGTCAGTATATGCTAAAACAAAGAACCAATCCGCTTTTCCGGCACCTGTTATCCACATTTTATTTCCGTTAAGGATGTAATCGTCTCCATCTTTCACTGCAGTGCTTTGAATCGCTGCTACATCACTTCCTGCACCTGGCTCTGTAACTGCATATGCTGCAATAGATGGTTTCTCAACTAACCATCCTAGGTATTTTTCTTTCTGATATTCAGTTCCACCTGTGATTATTGGGGCTGCTGTTAACCCATTTGAATATGCAGCAGTTGCGAAACCAGGATCTCCCCAAGCTAATTCTTCTTGAACTACTGCCTCAGTAAGACAGTTCATTCCCATGCCCCCATATTCTTCAGGGATGTGAAGGTTAAGTAATCCCATTTCATGTGCTTCAGCAATTGTATCCATTGGGAATTCACTATTTTCATCCCAATGCTCTGCTTTGGGCCTAATGCTTTCCTCTGCAAATTCGTGAGCGAGTTCTCTTAACATCTCTTGCTCTTCGGATAGCGTGAGGTCGACCATGCTACGCCATAGGCTAACCTAACTTAGCCTTCACCCTAACAAGATTATACTATTCCAGTTGCTGCGACAATTAATCCTACGAATATTACATAGCAGAATACTAAGACGCCACCTTCCCAGCGTTGGAATTTGAAATCAGTATACATGAATAATAAGCTTAAACCAGTTGTTAGAACTGTCGCAGGGATAATTAGTGTAAAGAAAATGGCAGACGATCCAACTGTAACTGGATATACTAAAGCAGTTAGTCCTATTGATAATAATGGGTCGGTGATGTTTGAACCGATTAAGGTTCCAATAGCAACACCTTTTGAACGCCTTGCAGCAGTAAGTGCTACTGCCAATTCCGGAAGAGAAGTTCCGATTGCAGTGATTGTAGCGCCGATAAATGCAGAAGGAATTGAGAGATTAGATGCAATATCAGTGGCCGATTTCACTAATATTGATGCTGACCAAATGGCCAGACTCAATCCCAATATTACGCCAAGGATAATTTTCTTTACATTTACCTCGTCAATATCAATCAATTCTGTCTTGTTTAGGATTAATTCATCTTCTCGGATTCTCTCACTTTGGTGAAGCAGGTTAAAAATGTAAAATACATAAATTAGGCAAAGAATAATTCCTTCTAATCTATCTAATCTAGCATCAATTAGTATGAGTGCAGTAAGTAAAATTACTGCGAGAAACATAAGTAACCCATCTCGTGCTAACCAATCAGGTCTCACTTCTAGTGGATGGATGAGTACTACAATTCCAAGAACTAGACTAATTTGAACTAAAACAGAACCGTAGATATTTCCTAATGCAAAGTCAGAAGGGCATATTTCAGATGTACAACCTCCCATGGCGGCAACTTCCAATGAACTGTTTACTCCTACTAATATCTCAGGTAGTGATGTCCCAATACTGACAATAGTTAACCCAATAATAAGTTCAGAAACACCCAATTTCCTCGCTGCTTTTTTTACAGAATCTACAAATGTTTCTGCACTACTGATAAGAAGTCCTGTAGATAAAATTAGTAGAATTATACTGATGCCAAATCCCTCAGAAATCATTGTCAACGGAATAATAGCGACCACTAGGATGATGGATGATTGGATTGATAGAAGTTTGAAACCAGACACCCCCAATCGCTCCTCCATGTTATTCGGTCATAGTTTTGCATAATGACAATGTCGGGTGTAGATTATGCTTTCATTAGTAATCTAAGATGTTCTGCAACTAAGTTCACATCTGGGATTGTATGGTCTTCTAAAGGAGGTGAAAAGGGGACCGGAGTATCTAGAGCACCGACAACTACAGGCGGAGCTTCAAGGGCCCAGAAGGATTCTTCTAGTATTCTGCTCGATACTGTATGTCCAAATCCCCCACTCCATTGAGATTCTTGTAATATCATCATCCTTCCTGTTCTTTGTACTGATTTTACACAAGTCTTTGCATCGAAGGGAAGTAATGTTCTGAGATCAATAATCTCCGTTTCAATACCTTCACGAGCAACCATTTCTGACGCATGTCTCGCAATGTGGACCATTGCTCCCCAAGTGACAATAGTGATATCTCTACCACCTCTAACTGTTTTAGCACGTCCAATTTCAACAATATCTTTTTTTGAATCAATTCGTTGATTCACAGTTTCAGTATCTACATCTTGATTTATTGAGTCTCCCCATCCGGTCAGTCCACCCCTTAAGCCATACATCCCTATGTGTTCTAGGAAGATTACAGGATCTGGTAGAGCGGCCCCTTCAATCAACAAATCATACGCATCTTGGGGGCATGAAGGGAATAAAATCACTAAACCGGGATCATTCGTCATCCATGATTCAATCATGTTTGCATGGAATGGACCAGATCGGGTTTTTGCACCGAGGGGAATTCTAACCGTCAACGGAACATTTGCCCCCCATCGCCATCTCAGTTGAGCGGCATTATTGATCAAAGCATTCATCGCAAGAGCTGCAAATCCTCCAAATTGGATTTCAGCCATAGGACGCATGCCTCCAAGAGCCGCTCCTGTAGCAGAATGAATTATGGCTGCTTCAGATAATGGCATATCAAGAAGAAGATCAGAATGACCTGCTGTTTTTAATGGTATATTCATGCCAAATGCGCCAGCAACTTCCATATCTTCACCCATGAATACAGTAGATCTTCCATAGCGCTCTGCGATAGAAATCATACCATTTTGAATCGCTCTAGCCATAGTCCATGCACTTCTTTCTTCTGAGAATTTCATCGTTGTTACGCCTACGTCCACAGGTCCTTCTTCTGAGGAAAAAGTATGATTTTGTATTCTCTTTATTCGAGAGGATTGAGAATCAGCATCGTGGATACTAGTTATTCCTCTAGTCACGGTCTCTGGATTTGGCCATTCCATTCTTTCCATTTCTTCTCTTGCAGAATTTACGAATGTAATTTCTTCTGACTCCATTTTTTCTATTTCGGCTTCTTCTATACCTTGTTCTATGAGGATTTGTCTATGATTCGGCAGTGGGTCCTTAGATTCCCAATAAGCTATCAAGTCTTGATCTACATATCCTGGGGGATTTCCACTAGGAGCCCCAAGATATAGATCATCGTGATGATGGGCATGACCACATCCCCTCATTGTTTCAACATGAATCAGGGATGATCCTCCACCTCCAAGAGCAAACTCTCTGGCAACTGCGGTCGAAGAATAAAATTGTGCTGGATCGGAACCATCTATTGTCCAACCCGGGAAGCCCATAGCCGAGGCTTTATCTCCAAAAGTTTCGACTCCTGATTGACCTGTAACAAATGTGTCTAGAGCAATTTGATTGTTTTGAATCATGAATGCGATTGGTAATCCTCTTGCTCCAGCTAGATTCATCGCCTCCCAAAATTCTCCAGAACTGCTGCATCCTTCTCCTACAGGGGCTAAGTGAAATCTTCTCACTTCTAACAACGATGCTGCAAGTGCTACACCGGTAAGAGTAGCCGATGCAATTGGAAGAGGTGCTGTTGGCGGCAAAACCCCCTTTTCCCATTCTCCAATATGTAAATCTCTTCCACCGGAACCCGGATGACCTCCATCCATGTAGGAGTCAGCTTTACCCATCTGGGCGGCAAAAATTTCCGTTGGTGTTTGCCCCATTGATAGAGCTAATCCCACATCACGAATCATAGGGGCAACAATATCAGCAGTATTTCTTTCGGTAGGGGGGAGGTCTACTGATCGCTTCAAAGCAGATGCACATGCTACTACGGCCTCTTGCCATGTTGATCTGAATCCTTTCCCTCCAAAAATACCTCCGTCAGGTGTTTCTACCCCATTTACGAAAAGATCTTTCAGATGAGAATCGAGAGTTCTTGTTCTATGCATCCAACGTTGCCATTCCATTCTCATTTCTGTTGTTACTGCTGATGAATATGCAATTCTTCGAAGACACAATCTCATATCAATTAGAAATCGCTGAAGCCTTCTGTTCAAGTGTAAATGACCAAGACGTCTCGGGATTACTTCTGAGTCAATCATGGGTTGAAGTGAAGATTCAGATCTTCTAGAATCAAGATTTTGTTCCAGATTCGTGAGAAATTTTTCGGATACTTCGTGAAAAGTTGCCCCATCTAATTTTTGTGATTTAGGGTAAATATCGGACCAAATATGGTCAATTAATCGTAAATGACCATCATGTCTTTCTGCAACAAACCGAAGTAATTCTCGTCTTACGTTTTCGGAATCGATTGACTGATAGAAATCTAGATGTCTTCTGGGACGCCATTCCCCGCCTCTAATAGGAGGAAGTTCACCCTGCATACCCCTTCCCCTCGCATTCACCAATGGAAGACGCCATTCAAACGATTCGGCTATTCTTGGTCATTTTTTATAGCATCTAATGCATCACTAGCCATTTCAGCTGCATCTTGTACTTGGGTTAGAAGTGTGGTATCATCAACTCTACCGGGCAGACTAAGTTCAAACAATAGGTCAGAAATAACTTCTAGACTTAGGCGAGTCATTTGCAACGCATTTGGATCAATTCTAGTCATTTCTTTCTCGTCTGATATCATTGCAACTTTATCTGGCATTATCATTAGTCTTTCGAGAGACAATGCAATCTCGTCTTCCAGTTCCTTTGCACGTTTCTCCATTGCCTCGACCATTTTGCTACTTACTTCAGCTCTCTTTATTTCTTTTTCTTCATCTTCAGATCCCGAAAGCTCTTGATCCGCCCCTACAATCAGTCTATCAAATGCAGCTCTAAGGATTGACATTACCCTTTCAGGTTCTACATCTTCTCCACCGAGTTCTAAGTCTCCGAGTACATTCATAACAAATTCTTCATCTATAGTAGCATCATTGAGAACTTCCTTTAGGATAGGTAACGCCCATCCAGGCTCATCCGCTGTGACATTTATGTCAAATACGCCAGTACTCTTTCCTAGCTTCTTAATTTCTGCAGGAGGGGGAACAAATACTTTGTTCGCATGCTTAGTTAATTGATCAACTAACATCTTCATGTCTACTGGTTTTTGTATCACTTCAGAAATTCCTGCTTGTGCTGCGGCCATCAAATGATCTTCATCAGCCTGCTTTGAAAGCAGAATGATTCTAGATTTCAGTGCAAATTCTGGATCAGAAGTAAGTCTTGAACATGAACTCAGTGGATCCCCGGTAGCCCATGTTCCATCGACTAGGACTACATCGGGCATAGTAGCTAAAGCAGTTCCTTCACACTGTCGAAGAGTACTAATTCGTGTTACCTCAAAGCCATATCTTTCGATACTAGATGCCAACAAACTCCTGCGCCCATCTTGTTCGTCGGCGATGAGGACCGTCTGCATGACTGTATCTAAACTAAGTTAGTCTTCAACCTTGCATATATGTTGGGTGAAATAATCCTGTTTCTCAATATCTCGGCATCGATGGATCGATTTCTCTAGACCAAGCGAGGATACCTCCATCTAGGTTCCATAATTGTTCTAAGGTCCATCCATTGCTTGCCAGTGCTGCAATTGCGGACATACTTCGGATTCCACTTCTGCAATATACTACAATATCGCGGTCTTTGGGAATAGAATCTAGATTTTCGAGTATTTGTGTGTGTTCGACTCGTAAATCGGTTCCAGGTATACTGCAGATTACTTCTTCATTTGCTCTCCGTACATCGAGAAGAAATGGTGCCTTCTCCTCCATTCTCTTATGGAGATTGATTACTGTCATCGACTGCATATCGGACTCTCCTTGTACCTCGCACCCGGAGTCAATATATTCGTCTTGTCGGTCAAGTATTGTAACTAATTGCCGTGTTTTATCTTTTGAATAACTGAGAATTTTAGAATTCATATTCCTAGTATCCAGAATCATCAATTGTTCTGATAGTGGTTCACCTACATTTGCAATAATTTTGATCGCTTCCATGGCCTGCATCGTTCCCATAATACCAGGCAATGCCCCCAAAACTCCTGCTTCTGAACAACTTGGAATACTTCCTGCAGGAGGGGGCTTAGGAAACAAATCCCGATAATTCGCACTTCCTTGGTGGTTAAACACAGTTAATTGCCCTTCATATCTGAAAACACTTGCATGAATCCAAGGAATCCCTAATATCTCACAAGCATCGTTAATTAAGTACCTTGCAGGGATATTATCGGTCCCGTCAATTACTAAATCCATTCCATGAAGGAATTCTAAGGCATTTTTTCCGTCTAGACGTTCAGCGAATTTTTGTATCTCGATCGACGGGTTTACATCTACTAGCCGTTCTTCTGCAGAATCAACCTTTTTTCTTCCCACATCTTTTGTTCCATGGATTACTTGTCGTTGTAAATTACTAATTTCAACATCATCATCATCTATGATACGAATTGTTCCGACTCCAGCAGCTGCAAGATAGAGTAACGCAGATGACCCTAGTCCTCCTGCTCCGATGCATGCTACTTTACATTCTTCTAATGCAGTCTGTCCTTTTCGTCCAAATTCTGGTAACATGAGATGCCTTGCATATCGCACCTCGCGATCGTCGGACATGGTCGGGGGTAAGGACTCGTTAATTTCATACTTGGGTATTTACTAACGGGTCTCATCTGACCAGTCGCCACAATC
>CAZRCY010000041.1:0-4227 GCA_964598735.1 uncultured Candidatus Poseidoniales archaeon | reverse complement strand
ACAAATAATGCAGGGAGAGAGGTACAGATTCCACATCCTACCCAACCTAAAATTGCTAGAACTAGAGCCAAAACTGCGTTTGTGGTAGGAGGAACAGCCATCCCCATCGGTGACCCCATCGGAATCATATTTCCTGATTGAGGTTGTCCGGCCAACATTACCGGATTAGGTTGAGCTGTTGGCATAGTTCCTGGAACAGTGGGCATGGTTCCAGGCATAGTGCCAGGTATAGCTTGGTTTTGCATAGGAGTAGGAAGAGGGTTTGTTTGTTCTGCAACATTTCTTTGTTTGTCCTCTAAAGGATTTGGCACAGGGGATAATCCAGGAGAATCAACAGGAGATGATGCAACCGGAGATGGTGGAATTTGAGCTCCTTTCTTGGTAGTCTCTGCTTGATAATTTTGAATTGCTGCTTGAAATTCCGCAGCAGCAGAAGCAAAAGGGTCATCATCGGGGTCCGGTTGCATATCCTCTCATCCTTACATTTAGATTTGAAATGTTTGCATCAATGTATATTCTCTTCAAGCCAACGCTCACAATCAATTGCTGCTTGACACCCCATTCCTGCTGCGGTGATTGCTTGCCTATATCTTGTATCTACAACGTCTCCAGCAGCAAAAACTCCTGGAACACTAGTCATAGTATGTTCTTTATTGATGATATATCCTGATTCATCAGTTTCAATCTGATTCTCTAAGAAGTCTGTAATAGGTGTATGCCCTATTGCTATGAATGCACCTGTACACGAAATTTCTTCTGTTTTCCCATCTCTGGGATCTTCTAGTACTGCACCTGATAATCCCTTTTCATCTGCTATCCACTTAGTTACCTGTCTAAAGGTACGGATTTCTATTTTGGGATGATTTGCCGCTCTTTCATACATCACTTTCGAAGCCTTGAATACATCTCTGCGGTGGATAAGAGTAACCTTACTAGCAAATCTGGTAAGGAATGTAGCTTCTTCCATAGCAGAGTCTCCACCTCCAATAACTATGATTTCTTCGTCTCTAAAGAAAGCACCATCACATGTTGCGCAAGTAGAAATCCCTCTTCCTTTTTGTTCAGCTTCCCCTTCAGCATTTAGCCAAATTGCTTCCGCTCCAGTACAGATAATTAGTGAATGAGATTTGTGTTCTTCTCCTTCTACCCAAACAGAGTAAGGTTGCTCTGAAGTATCAATTCGTTCTACATTTTTATCATGTACGTTAAGACCGAATCGTTCTGCTTGTTTTCTTAATTGCATCATCATTTCAGGTCCTTCAATTCCTTCAGGATAGCCAGGAAAATTCTCAATATCACTTGTTAACATAAGTTGTCCTCCAGACATATATCCTGCAAACATCAATGGTGAGAGCATTGCTCTGGCAGTATACAATCCAGCGGTGTATCCCGCTGGACCGCTACCAATGATGATCACGTTGTGTACCTCGTCTCCGCTCATATCCTTAACGGAATAGCAGACACTCCTTGAATACATCTAGTCATTTTTTTTATACAGTCAATGGAATTTCCTCATTAGAATCATCCATGTTTGGGAAAAGTCCTCCAATGAAAAGTGCAATAAAAATCAGCAATATTTGAATAAATAACCTTAGTAGGTGCCATCTTCCTTCAAAATTCTGTCCTCCAATTGGGATATCGTTAATCCACATATTGAGATTTGCCCAGTATAGTAAAATCAAGAGTATTGCACAACTATTACCTCCAATTTTTCGTGTCATTGGTAAAATTAGCATTATTCCAATAACGATCTCTGCTGCACCACTTATTAAAACCCAGAATCGGGGGGAACCGAGGATTTCCGGAACAATGGGTTCAAACCATTCCGGGTCGAGAAAATGATCTATCCCTATTTTCAAAAATGCAATACCAAGCATGATTGATGTAATGAATCGCAATTTTTCAATCACAAGAACCCCTCATATCATTGCATTAATTGCAGATATGGCATTTCTTGCATGTGGCTCCAATCGAGATGGAATATGGTGTGTTTCGGCTCCGGGACCTATTATCCCCAGTCCAACAGGTTTGTCATATCCTAATTGTAAATCAACTAAACTCTTGATCACTGCTTGACCCATGGCTAGACCATGAGATGTCTCTCCTTTCTCAATTATTCCAAGACATGCAACTCCGCTTATATCATCCTGTTCTAAAAGACGAGCTGTCGCTAGAGGTGCTTCCATAGATCCAGGAACCCAGACAATTTCAACGATATTTAATTTATATTTTTTAGATTCATCTTGAGCATATTGAACCATCTCTTCAACCTCTTTTTTATGGAACGATCCACATACTAATCCTATGTTCATTATTCTCTCTCCTTAATCATAACTCGTTTGACGGTGTCGACGACAGCTTGAGTCATCGAATCGATCTCGATATTCACACTATCGCCCACTGATTTTGTTCCTAAAGTTGTTCGTCGAAGAGTTTCTGGAATTATATGTAAGTAGAATCCTGCTGACTCGTCAACATTTCCAATAGTAAGAGAAATCCCATCAATCGCAATATATCCTTTTTCAAAAATGTAGTCAATCAATGAATTCGGTATGCCTATTCGAATATCTGCTGTCTCATCAGCATATTTTTCACTATGTTCGATAGGATATGTGATGTCTAGAATAGTACCTGTTGCCATAATATGTCCTGAAACTAGGTGCCCTCCCACTTCTTCCCCATAACGCAGTGCTCTTTCGATATTTACCGAATCACCAATCGTTCTTTCATTGAGAGTTGTTCGTTGCAGCGTCTCTTGAATTAAATCAAAACCAATTAGACCATTTTCGATATTTGTAGCGGTTAAACAGACTCCATCTAACGATACAGATGCTCCAATCTCCAGTCCTTCTTCACTTCCTTTAGGCAGTTGAACTTTCCAATGAATATGTTCAGATCGTTCTTCGATATCTGTTATGATACCAGTTCCTTCAACTATACCTGAGAACATAACATCACTCTGAATCCTGTCTCATTTCTAAAATCCTTGCGATTATTTTTCGTGTTCCATCTAAATCTTCTGATAAACCACTTACACGAAGTAATTTGATTTTTCCAAATCCTCTTTCGTTTAAGTCATCTCTAATTTGAGCTTCAGCATGTTCTTGGTCGTAGCCTAGAGCAATGATATCTGGCTGTACAATATGGAGAATATCATACATTGGTTGATCTGGGGGGTTTCCAATCATTGCGTCGTCTACAGGTTTTAGTCCGGCAACCATTCTACACCTCAAATCGTGATTTGTTACTGGTTCATGTTTTCTTTTTCTGACTGTATCATCATGTGCGATAACAACTGTCAGATGTTGACCTAATTTTTTTGCTTCTTCCAAGTAGTGAAGATGGCCCGCATGCAAGAGATCAAAAACACCGACTGCCATTATTTTAGTCAATGTCTTCACCTCCTATTCAACCCTGATGCAGCCAGTATATCCTCTCCGCTTAGAAATGGAATACCATGTTTTTCACCATACTTTCTAGCATCTTCCACAGATAATGCGGCATCTCCGTCAGGCTGTAACATTTCAGCACCGATTACGATAGGAGGGAGGCCAGCCATTCTAGCAACTGCTACAGCTAATTCGGTATGCCCTTGTCTATTCGCTAAACCTCCTGGAGATTCTCTACACACTGGAATATGTCCCGGAGTCCGAAATTCTTTTCCTAATGCTTCCATACGCTCGTTTTTACTTAATTCTTTAGATGTAATTTCAGTCCAAAGTTCTGAAAATCGTCGAGTAGTCAAAGATCTATCTCTGTCAGTAATTCCAGTGAATGTTTCTCTATGGTTGAGGCTTAGGGTAAATGCAGAACGAGAGTCATATTGTAGATCATTTGTCATTAAATAATGAAGGACAGGATTTTCCTTTACTAATTCCGGATTAATGTGTAAATCTTGTAACCAAGGTAATCCAAATCCTTCTCCGACTTCATCTCCTATCGCCAAGAAAAGTAATCCTCCACAATCTTTGCGTAATTGCCTAATTGCACTAGGTTTAGCAGCACTTGCTGGAAATAGTAAATCGGTTTCTTGCTCCCTGAAAGCAGAGTCAAAAACCAGAACAGGTTCTCCATTAGAAAACGCTTGAATGGCTTGCTCTATGCCCGGCACCATGGCCCTCGGAGGGGCCTCTCATACCCGTTATTTTCGGTTCCAAGCATCAATCAACATTCTCTTGTTCAATATCTTCTGGTTGTGTTTCAATTTGTTTTGACTTGAACACAATA
>CAZRCY010000040.1:0-13566 GCA_964598735.1 uncultured Candidatus Poseidoniales archaeon | reverse complement strand
TATAATGTTAAAGTGACCCTGAGAAACTCCACTGAGACTAAGAATTTCGTACTCTTTGATAATGATGCATATTCGATAGCAATGCTAACAGCTCTAGGTGATGATATTGGTGCAGCACTTGGAGGAGGGGCACTTGCTACTTTGGGATGTTGTGGAATTCCTATTGGTTTGATTATTCTGATTATTGGACTAGCACTCGGGGGTCCTCAACCACCCTTCCAAGGCTATAATGTCGGATCACAAATGCCAATGGCAGGTGCTATGCCTGCAAGTCAGATTCCTATGGCAGGAGCTATGCCTTCTAATCAAATGGGGCAGACAGTCCTTACCCAAGCGCCAGTGCAGAATATGCTGCCACCGTTGACCAGCGATGCTACAGATGCTAATGTTCCAGACTTGGCACAGGAATATGCAAATCAATTTTCACAACCCCCTACAGAGTAAAATAAATTATCAATTATTGAGGTGAAATCATGATTTCAATTACTGAAAAAGCAAAAGAAATGCTACTTCAATTTCAACAGAAGGCTGACGATGATATCATCCGAGTTCTCAGAGTTGAGATTATTGGAAGGGGCGAGAAAGGATTTCGATATGATCTTAATTTGGTTGATATTGAAGAAAAAGAACCATCGGATATCGTTTTTGAAGTAGACGAAATGACCGTTTTGATTGCGGAAAAAAGCTCTCAATATATGGAGGGTGCAACTTTAGATTTCGTAGAGACTTTGATGGGTGGAGGATTTCAGTTTGAGAACCCTAATCCTATGTGGGTTGATGATATATCAGTTGCAGTTGCTGAAGTGATTCAAACAGATGTAACTCCGATGGTTGCTTCTCATGGAGGTACTGTTGAATTGCTTGGAGTTGATGGAGATAAAGCAGTGATAGCTTTTGGCGGAGGATGTCAAGGTTGTGGAATGGTTGACGTTACTCTAAAGCAAGGTATTGAAGTTGCAATCAGAAACAAAGTCCCATCTATTTCATCAATTGTAGATGCAACTGATCATGAAGCCGGAACAAATCCATTTTACTAATTTTATACTTTTTTTGTTGGCCCTTGAATCGTTTCTGTATTGTTTGTTAAACGGTTAATTGCAATTAGTGCTGAATTTCTTCCAGACAAAATTGCTCCTTCTACGCTACCATGCAACATATGATCTCCACATTCGATTGTATCTTCTCCATTTCTCGGAAGGTTTGTCAGCCTTTTTCCAGAACTAGAAATGGGGAGAGCATGAGTAATATGTTGAATTGCAAGCGTCTTCCAAGTTGAAACTGTACCGTCTCCAAACCATTGCCCTAGATCATGTCTAACAGCTTGTTCAACAGATTCCCTTGTCTCAAATCCCATTTCCTTAGCTCTGTCTCCAACAACTGTTGCAGTTACTAAACTCCGCCCGGATGGTGCATAAGATGGTTGAATATCAGAAGGTACCGCCACATGCGATACAATAGAAGAAGAATTAATGAGATTAGAATTGAGTAAGATATGTTTCGAGCGCATAGGTGATGAAGGGGCATCAAAGTGAATTGTCCAAACGTGTTTTCCATCTTCATCATTGGGTTCAGCAAATGCTTTGATGACAAGATCGAAACGATGCGCTTCTCCTCTAAATCGAAGAGCCTTCTCTTCAATTCGGCTAATTTCTACACCTAACCTTATGTTATCTTGTCCAACCTGTTTGGCAATTGACAAAGGAACAGAACGGATACCATCTTTTGGTAAAACCATTTTTCCTTTAGCCATCATCCGAAAGACAAAACGAAATAATCGTTCAGATGTTTCTAATTTCGATTCAAGAAAAATACCTCCAAATAGTGGTAAAAAAAATCGATTTATTGCATTATCACTTAGTTTTCTTTTCTTAAGAAAATCAAGAGTATTATCGTCACCTCCATCAAATAATTGGTCAATTTTACCTCTTGTAATTGATAATCTCATTAAACCAATTCTCAATAAATCTTGGATGGATAAAAATCCATTTAATGAACTCATGACCCCTCTTACAGGATCTCTCCAAGGGTCTGCCATCAATTTCATACGAACTTTTCCATTTTTGACAGAAGTGACTCTTGCCCCTGCTTTGAATGGTTTACAATCTAATGATTTGTAATCGATTTGTTTGGAAGTTTCTGGATACGCTGTTTGTAATACGTGAAATCCGTGATCTAAGAGAAATCCATCAATTTCAGATGTTCTCATTCGCCCTCCGACTTCTGATTCTTTATCGAAGACAGTGACATTAAATCCATGATTTTTCAAGATTTTTGCACATTGAAGACCTGCAATACCTGCTCCAACGATAGCAATTTTTTTCTCATTATTACGAGAATCCATCACCATCACTTATTGACTCCAATATCTAATCCTGTTCTAAATTCTTCTAAGTATGGTCCCATAGACTGTATTAACATAACATCTGGATGAGTTCTGATGACTAGTCCGTCTAGGTACATCAAAGCTCGAATAATTGGAAAAGCCTCCTCTCCAAAGTCTGCTTTTGCTTTCTCTACCGCTGTACGAACAGTTTTCATCATGATTTGAGTTAAACTCTGTTCACCAACAGGTTTGGTTTCAAAGCCTTGATAGATTTCTTCCATTTTAGAATAGTACTTTTCTAGTTTTACGGACTCAAGATTAGCATTTGACATTTTTAGAAGTGCATCGAATGCTTCAGGAAGTTGTTTTTTTGATAGGTGATCAAAGAATGTAAACAGAGTTCTGTTTACATGTTGAGGGGCATGACAAATTGCACCGTTATCGATGAATACAAATTTACCATCTCGATCGATTATACAATTTCCTGGATGAAGATCTCCATGAAAAGTTCCTATTCCGAAAAGAAAAGCACCATGAATTCTGAATAATTGCAGTAGTGTTTCCCAATCTAAGTTTCTTGCTTCAATCCCTTCTTCGAGTGATTCACCTTCGATGTATTCTGATACCAGAACGTGTTCGTTTGAGATATCAGGATAGTATTTAGGAAATCTCAGGAGGGGCATTGGAAAAGTGTCATTTATGTCAGTTTGAATACTTCTTAATTCGTCAGCCCCAGCAATCTCGTTCCTCAGATCTAGTTCCCTTGTAGTATAATCAGCAACGTGATTTAACAATGCCATTGGGTTCCCTACTTTACGTAATTTAGGTGAGAAAAACAAGAACACTCTCAACCATCTACGCATCCGATTTACGTCACGTCTGAATTCTTTTTCATTTTGAGATTTGATGATTTTTATTACAACTTCATCTCCATTTTTCAACTGCCCTCTGTGGACTTGACCTACAGATGCAGCCGCCAAAGGTTCGTCATTAATCCAAGAAAATTGATCACTGAACCCTTTTGGACCTCTTGTATCGATGTTTGCAAAAACATCTTCTGAAGGTATTGTGGCGGCGTGTTGGTAAAGAGATTGTAATTGTTGACATTTTTCCACGGAGAGGATATCAGATCTTAATGCAAAAATTTGAGCTAATTTTACTGATAGTAATCCTTGACGTTGTATCCAATCTAAGTCTGCAGGACCCTTCTTGAGAATCTGCCTCATAAAACGAAGGAAAGTTAGCAGTCTCATATTTACCTCACATCAATGTAGAATATGAATGAATGTTCGGGTCTTTGTCACCATGGAAATTTCCATGACCAAATTATCAAATCATTAAGTATACACTGAATCGATAAAGCAAATGCTCCGAATAACAGCCAACTTGCTCTAGGAATATCATCTTGATATGCTGAGAATGCAAGTAATCCTAGCATGACATTCCCAATCGCTGCAAGGACAAGAGTGCCTACAGCGAGAAAAGGAGTAAAATCGCTAGGATTCCTGAGGTGTAGTCCTGTGCTCTCAATCCATAGAGCAGATGGGATTAGAAATATTGCAAAAGAAAGTAACAGACGATTAGTTCCCTTACTATCTGATTCTCCCCAAGGCCATCGTAAGTTTGCAAGATCTCCTGCCTCCATCTGGAATAGAGTAATCCACCAATAAATCAGATATCCTATTGCAGCAACAAACATGAAAATGACACTAAATCGTTGTAAGTTGCCTGTAACTCCCCCCCAGAGATCGGATGGTTGTGATAGCCTAGAAACGCCCCATACGTATGATGCTAGAACCAATCCACCAACAACGATAGTAAAAATTCTCAATTGATCTCGACTAATCTCCATCGTATCACAACTATTCTTTTATTAGGAGGTGATATTGCCAGACATCATCTAAATCTCCACTTCCTGGAATTTTCTTTATCTCTACATCTCCTTCTTCAGGATATCTCGCCATCAATGCACCTTCAATAATTCCATCATCGAGTTCCCAGAGAGGAAGAACATCTCGATTTCCTTGGTCTGGTTTTTCATTTAGCCCTACACAGACATGGAATGTAGGCTCTAATGCATAGGTGAGCGTTCCCAGACCAGCGGCTTCCCACAAGTCCATTAATTCATTCAAAAATTCAATATTATCTTCAATCCCTCGAAGAGAAAATGCTAGTTCTTCACCAACTCTTCTACCAACCTGTCTCATCATTATTTCCAAATCAAAACCAAGAATTGTTAGACTTGACAGACTATTTTCACCAAGTTGTCTTCTCGCAGAATTTACCTCCCTTCCTGCCTTAAGCATAGCATCAGGATCGAATGGTGTATCTTCTTCAGGTAGTTCTAAATCAACACCTAGAGCGGTTCTCAATTTCTCGAGAAAAGATCCTTGCCCAATTTCAATCCTTAAAGGATCTACAATTTGCTGTTCAGTGAATCGTTTTTCTGCCTGATCAAATGGTATAGCTTCCGGCCACACTGCATCAATTAGATTAGCCTGAGAGATTGCGAATTGTTTCGATACCACTGATAGAGCAGCGTCTTCTTTCCCCCTCCCAACCGGATTAGATTCTATGTTTAGCATTTGTAGAACTTCTTCATTATCCATCAATGCACCTTGAGATTCAACATCGTCAGAATGACGTACCATAACATTCTCGTGCAGATCCCTGAAAAATCGGATCGTCCTTCGATGTAATTTAGCTAAGATCTGAATCTTAATTCCTCTTTCTGCTGCCAAATTTATTGCTGCTAATGCAGGTCCTCTGTGCAAGTGTAGAATACCATATTCACCCAACATTAGTACAACTCTTTCATTTGCTTCGTTGGCAAATTGTTCAATACGTTTGTGAATGTGTATGCGTTCTTTTAAAACAGCAAATTTAGGTTCATCGAACCCCGCTGAGTTGCTCTTATCTGCAACCTCTTGGTTCCATGATGTTCCACTGAGTAATGTTTCATATCCTTCTTCGACTTGTCTAAGTTGTTCTTTTCTCATTCCGATTAGTCGTTCTACCGCTTCATTGATTGGTGGCGATGAAAATTTCATTGGCCTATCGGCGGTTGTCGTGACTAGTCCAATTTCCTGAAGCCGGGAAAGAGAATTATATGCATCGAGCCTAGTTGTCCCCAATTCTGCAGCTAATTCAGAGGCTTTTAGCTTGGGCTTGGAAGATAAAATTAGAACGGACTGCACCTCTCTTTCATTTAGCCCTGCAAAGGACAAAACTTGGTCCCATCCCATCAGAATCCTTCTCCGTCAGTAACTTCACTAAGAACAGAGAGAATCTTTGCTACATGATTTCTAGGTCTAAATAACCAGTCATACACATAATGGATTTTCCTGTCGGGTCCTACGACGAATGAGGACTTAGCAGGAAATTTTCCTAGATGAACAGGAACGCCATATCTCTTCGCCACTTGTCTTTCGGGATCCCCCAAAACTGGATAAGGCAAATCTAAAGATTCCTTGAATTCTTTGTGATCGTTTTTTGGGTCTTGACTAATACCAATTATCTCACATCCTACTGATTTGAACAAATCATATTGTTCTTTGAAATTCAAACACCCTCGCTTACATGTTGGTGCACCGTTAACGGAATAAAAGAAGATTACTTTCCATTTATCATCAAAATCACTCAAATTAACCATTTCTCCGCTTGATGATTCTAACGAAAAATCTGGAGCCTCCTTGCCGACTAGTGATTTGGTGGTTATTTGAGTCATATTTTTTTCCTCATCAAAAATCTAGTAAATGCCCCATTCTCCGTGCTTTGGTGGACAAGTATTCGACATTATGCGGACCTACTCCATTAACATGTTCCACGCGTTCAACCTCAATGCCGTTAGAAGTCATTGCAGATTCTTTCAGCGGGTTGTTAGTCAAAAGACGGATTTTCTCTATCCCCATTTTGTGTAACATCTGAGCAGCCACCGTGTAATCTCTAGCATCTGCTGGGTGTCCTAGTAGGATGTTGGCATCCAATGTGTCATGTCCCCTATCTTGTAAGGCGTACGCTTGGATTTTTGCAGACAATCCAATGCCTCTTCCTTCTTGACGAAGATATAGAATAATCCCTGCACCTTCGTCTTGGATTTCGTTCAGAGCACGCTTTAGCTGAGGACCGCAGTCACATTTCAGCGAACCCAGGGCATCCCCTGTCAAGCACTCAGAGTGGATTCTGACAAGGGGAGCGTCTTCGTCCCATGGTTGACCGGAATAAATTGCACAATGATCTTCCGAGGATAATTCAGGGAATGAACGAATACGGAAGTTTCCGTGCTCCGTTGGAAGGAATGCATCCGGACGTGGAATCCTTACATTTTCCAATGCTATCGTGTCATATTCGTTAGACTCAGTTAGAACCATGTTAACCTGCAATAGTTTGTACTTATGAAGAACTGTTCAGTTCCACCAGATTATTTTTTTCGTACAGTTGAACACCCATTCATATATGCCGGAACTACATTTTCTCCCGATGCGGTCCAATCTTTGTGACCTAGGTGTTGCTGCCTGTGTGGTAAATAACGGTCGCATATTACTGATCAAAGAATCGAAAGGGCCCCATTCTTCTAAGTGGGGTGTTCCCAAAGGATTTGTCGAGTCAGGAGAGTTACCTGCTCAAGCCGCATTACGTGAATTGCTAGAAGAGTGTGGAATCTCTGGAGAAATAATTGGTATTACTGCTCTCCGTGAGCGAGTAAAAAGTGGTCAGACTGGTGTTTTTGTCGCTTATTTGGTAAACCCTAATACGTTGGAAATTACCTTGAATTCTGAAGAAATTAGTGACTTTGGATGGTTTTGTCTTGAAGAGTTAGATTCTGTTGAATGGTTGAGTCATACTATGCATTCTATTTCTGTAGCTTCAATCAATCATTATTCCTCCATGGATATGGAAGATTATTCAGAGGAGAAAAATGAACCATACCTCGTTCACTACGTTCAAAAAAATGTTGAAATTCCGGAGTTGTCGATATGAATATCAATAACCCTGCGATCCTTTCAAGGACTAGAGTTCTTGTTGATTGTCCGATTAACGACCAAGGCGAGTTCGTATTGTACTGGATGACAGCTCAAAGGAGGTTACGCTGGAATCATGCTCTGGAACATGCCGCAGATGTGGCTGAAAAATTAGAAAAACCACTAATCGTTATCGAACCGTTCAGTATAGACCATTCTTTTGCAAGTGACAGATTAGTTACCTTTGTAGCTCAAGGGATGCTTGATAATCGTGATGCATTTGAAGGAACAGGAGTTCGCTACATTCCATGGATTGAAACGCATCGTGAGAGAGGAAGCGGTCTTTTGAGACGTGTCTCCAAGAGAGCTTGTCTTGTTGTAATTGATGATTTCCCAACTGGTCATCCACGTCATGTGATGGAGCGTGCCGAAAAGATTCTCGAAACTCGTTTACATGCAGTAGATGGTTGCGGGGTGATACCTATGTCATGGACTGACAAGGCTCCTCCGTTAGCTCATACCTTCCGAAGAGTGGTTCAGAGAAGAGTCATAGAGGCTATTTCTAATTCACCTAAACCGAATCCCCTTGAATCCAGAAGTAGTAGTCTCTGGATGCCCGAAAATGAGTACTCTATTCTTCTTGAAGAACTGAGATTTTCAATGACTCCTCTGGAATGGTTATGGAGAGTTTCTGAAGGTGGAGCAACAGGTAAGTCTGCATTGGAACCTCTTCCGATTGATCATTTGGTGCCTTCCGTGGAATCAGCAAGAGGTGGTTCTAAAGAGGCAAATAGATTGCTGGAAATTTTTGTTAATCAAAGATTAGAAAAATATTCTGATGGACGAAATAATCCTTCAGAACCGATGACTAGCCGGTTATCTCCTTGGCTTCATTTTGGCCACATCTCCGCATTAGAAGTAGTTGACAGAGTCCTGAAAAAAGGAAATTGGGATCCAACAATGACCCCGGGTAAAGTCACAGGTTCTAGAAATGGATGGTGGGGATTAAATGAAGCATCTGAAGCATTCTTAGATCAGATAATTACCTGGCGAGATCTTGGTTTTCATTTTGCATATCACAGACCAGATCATGCAACATTTAATTCACTGCCAGAATGGGCTCAAATGACCTTAACCGAACACGCCAATGACCCGCGTCCGTCCTATGTTTTTGATGAATTAGAAAACGCTGAAACTCATGATGAAATTTGGAATGCAGCTCAGAGAGAATTACGTGAGACTGGCGTGATTCACAATTATTTACGCATGTTGTGGGGGAAGAGAATTTTAGAATGGGCACCAGATCCTGTTACAGCATCAGACTGGATGGTTAGACTGAACGATAGATGGGCCCTAGACGGCAGAGATCCCAACTCATATACTGGAATATTTTGGGTACTAGGGAGGCACGATCGTGCTTGGGGTCCTGAACGCCCAGTCTTCGGAAAAGTTAGATTCATGTCGAGTGCAAATACTGCGAGAAAACTTGATCTTAAAGGATATTTAAATCAATTTGGAACAGGTGAACTTGATACAATTGAGGGATGATATTTGGTAAACTACCTACATGAAACTCGAATTGAAGCACCTCGAAAAGTGGTTTGGGAATGGCATACCAGAGACGGTGCATTTGACAGATTGGCTCCTCCGTGGGAAACCATAGAAACCATTTCTGCACCACCCGATTTATCGCCCGGTGGAACTAGAATAATGAAGATGAAAATGGGTCCAATAAAGATGAAGTGGGTTGCTGAACATACAGATATGATTGAAGAAGAATTATTTGCAGATAGAATGGTTCGAGGTCCGTTCAAGAGATGGTGGCACACCCACCGTTTTATCAAAGAAAAACCAGATGTTACCATTATACGGGACGAAGTAAGTTATGTAATACCTGTAGGGTTTCTAGGTAGGCTATTCGGCGGACGATATGTTCGTAAAAATATAGAAAACATGTTCATTTCAAGAGCAATTAGCCTAAAGAGAGATATTATGAGACATCAATCATTTTCTGAGTCTCCCAGAAAACGAATATTGGTTAGCGGAGCAAGTGGATTGATTGGATCTCAACTAATTCCGTTTCTTGATACAGGTGGTCACGAAGTGATTCAACTAGTTAGAAGAAAACCTTTAGATGAAAATCAAAGATTTTGGAATCCTGAGAACGGAGAATTAGACCCTTCAATATTTGATGGAATCGATGCAGTCATTCATTTAGGAGGTGTAGGGATTGGTGATAAGAGATGGTCCAAAAAACGCAAGCAGGCAATAGTTGAATCGCGCCAAAAATCTGTTACATTACTCTCTGAAACCATGGCATCTCTGGAGCAAAAACCTGAGGTATTTGTAGTTGCTAGTGCAATAGGAATTTACGGGGACAGAGGTGATGAAGAAATTGATGAAAATAGTACTCATGGCTCAGGGTTCCTTACAGATACAGCAAAAATATGGGAGTCTTCAGCGGATGCCGCTAGAGAGGCAGGAATCAGAACCATCCATCTACGAACTGGCATAGTATTATCTCCTAAAGGAGGAGCTTTGGGAAGAATGCTTTTTCCATTTAAAATGGGGGCAGGTGGCCCTATTGGTTCAGGGAAACAATGGATGTCATGGATTTCAATGGATGATCACATTGCAGCAGTACAGCACCTAATGATGACAAAAAATTGCGAAGGAATGTATAATCTGACTGCCCCTAATCCAGTTCGTCAGAAATCCTTTGCTAAAACATTAGGCCGCGTTCTTAGGAGACCTGCTTTTGCTCCTCTTCCAGGTTTTGTAGTCAGGGTTTTATTCGGTGAACTTGCACGTCCCTTGTTACTAGAAGGACAGAAAGTCCTTCCACGGCGTCTCCTCGATTCTGGTTTTGAGTTTGAACATTCAAATTTAGAGGATGCTTTTCGAGATTGTCTCGGTAGATGGAAACCGCAATAATTACTGGACAAGCCTAAGAAACAGAAATGCTAGCGGGTGACATGCGTGAGCATCCATCTGACCGAGTCGATTTGAGAAGCGACACAGTCACTCAACCTACTGATGATATGAGAAAATCGATGTCCTCCGCGCCAGTTGGAGATGATGTTCTAGGTGATGATCCTACAGTTATTGAATTGGAAAATCGTCTTTCATCGATGCTCGAAAAAGAAGCATCACTTTTTGTGCCCAGTGGGACAATGTCGAATGCAATTGCGATTCGTACTCATACAAATCCAGGCGATGAAATAGTTACCGAGGCAACTAGCCATATTTACATCTACGAAGGAGGAGGTTTTGCAGCATTATCTGGGTGTTCAGTTTCTTTGGTTCCCGGAAAGCGTGGAATTATGACACCTGAAGATGTTAAAAAAGCAATTCGTAAAGCAGATGGTAGTCTCGCACACTTTCCAAATGGATCTCTAGTTTGTGTTGAGAATACTTCCAACAGGGGTGGTGGAACTTGTTATCCTCAAGAAACACTTGATACAATTGCTAAAGTTGCTCATGAGAATGATTGCGCCGCCCATATGGACGGTGCTCGTTTATTCAATGCATCGGTTGCTTCTGGAACATCTATTGCACGTATTGTTCGCGATTATGACTCAATTTCCATTTGTTTATCCAAAGGCCTAGGTGCTCCAGTCGGTAGTGTATTGGTAGGCTCATCTGAGTTCATCTCTTTAGCTCATCGTTGGCGTAAGATGTTCGGAGGCGGAATGCGTCAGGCTGGAATAATTGCAGCCGGAGGAATATTCGCATTAGAGAATCACATTGAAAGAATGGAGGATGATCATGCCCGCGCCCGAAAACTTGCTCTAGAAATAGGAAATATGGATGGATTCGACGTTGATATCTCTACTGTTGAAACAAATATGGTATACATTACAACGGATACTTTAGCATCTAATGTTATAGAATCACTGTCAAAAAAGGGAATCGATGCATTGGATTTGGGTTCCAATATGATTAGGTTGGTAACTCATCTACATATTACCGATGAAGATATTGAAAGAACAATAGATGCATTTGCAACTTTGTAATTATTTGATTCATAAGGTGTCAGTTTATTGTTTAATTATGACAACTACATCTGGAGTGAACGATGAAAATAGAGATCGGTTATGCGTTGCGTGTGAAATTGAACCTCTGAATCACGATTCAGACTCATGGTGTTCTAGATGCAAATGGATGATTCATCCTCATTGTTCAGGAACAATTCCTTTACATGAACCATCAAGAGAGGACAAAGAAATTGTGAATCATATATTGAAAAATCATTCAAGAAGATCTACCATAGGTAGAATCCGAGACTGGCATGAAAAATTAGATACAGAAGATTCTGAATGGCTTTTTGTTTCTCAAGAATCTCATCTTCAGTCTATCGTTGACGATCGAAAAGCAAATGAAATAAGAACTCAAATTATTAATCAAATCAAGTCAACTGAAAGTCAAGATCTTAAGCAGAGGCTAATGAATCGAGGATTTCCTTTGCCTGGTGGTTGTTGGTTACAAATTAGTTCATGTTCTTCTTTGCCTCCTTCAATCACAATTGATGGAATAACAAATACAGGTGTTCGCATTCCTGATTCTCAACTAATCGAATTGATTTCAAAAATGGAAGATTGGGAGTTAAAAGCAGTAAATTGGTTTCGTTTAGGTCAATTACTCGCTCAATTAGGCGAGACTCTTACGGATCGATGGAAGACATCTCTCCAGGCAGAACGTCAAGTCCATCCTAGGTGGAGACATCATTTCCGTATGGCTCGACGTCGAAATAGAAGTGACTTCAAGACTATTGCAGCTGTAATATCTAAGGTTATCAATCGATGGACTTTATTTTCAAATAAATCTAATATTGAAATCACTAACAGTTCATTTGAATATAAACAAAATAGTCTTGAAACATTGCCATTTTATCTGGATAGTTTATCCGAAAATGAAATTTTTTCAGTGCCTTGGCTCAGAAGATGGAGAGACATAACAAATAATTGGTCAAATCCAGAATTGCTAAAACATGAATATACCTCCTTCATTACTGTCAGAAATGGAAGATTACTTCTCAGAGTTGAGGATAATGACGGGAGAATAAAATTACGACGAATACCATCGGATATCCATATTATTTCAGCAATAATTTCTGCTCAACTATCTCCTCCAGGAACCTCAATTCATGACAGTCTTCAATTGTTATTGAGTAATTGGAGTAATGAAGAAGTGACTCCCAAAATTCCTAGTGATGCAGATCGTAGAGCTGCAAGATTGTTAAGAGATATAGAATATCAAACAGAAAACATCAACTTTTCTGAAAATGAACGCAGTTTACTGATTCAAGGTACAACAGGTACTGAATATCGAATAAAAATTAATCGAACTGCAAAAAATCTAGCAGAAGATAAATTTCAACTGAGTGCTAGAACGAATTCCTCTGAAATTTGGGGCAGAATATGTACTCATGCTGGTGATGAATTACGTGATTTACCAATAGGTGATCAAATTGTCACTTTAGCCTTAATTTGTTCAAACGATCGTGAAAATAATACTGCAATTGCTACAATCCACAAGTTTCTAGTTAGTCACGGAAAAATTACCAGAAATCCAGAAATATTTCAAGATCATTTTGAGCCACCAAATCCATTACGGGAAAGGGTTAGAGACTACTTTGAAGCAAGAGATGTACATGATAATAATATTAGAAGAAGATACCAAAACCCTCCTTATGTTAATCGGAGAAGATTAGTTGAAAATGAGTGGGATAATCACCAAGGCGAGTTCCGTTTTGAACGAGAGCATCAATTTCCAATAAATGATCATATTCTAGGGGATGGAGGGAATAGAAATCGGATTCCAAATATATTGATTAATGCAATGGTTGCATTCAACGCGGCTCCAATAGGGGCATTAGCACGCTTACCAAGCGCTCCAGGCGGTATATTTGAAATATTGACTATAGAAAATCAACTCCTAACTCAACAAGAAGTAGAGGTGTTACAGTCGATAGCTCGAATACATGGTTGGGTATCCAACGAAAATAATCTTGAAATTCTGAGAGTTGAAGAAAATCAACAAATTTGGGTCAAGGAAAGACACTTGAATCTAAATGGGGAGATACGAAATCAAATGTATGATTTATTGGCTCCAATTCAAGAAGAAATTGATCCAAATGGAAGA
This sequence comes from uncultured Candidatus Poseidoniales archaeon, assembly GCA_964598735.1. GTDB lineage: Archaea > Thermoplasmatota > Poseidoniia > Poseidoniales > Thalassarchaeaceae > MGIIb-N2. Next base: position 138 of record CAZRCY010000040.1, on the reverse strand, counting down.
CCATGGTGGGCACGTATAGAAGATAGAGTCAGATACTTTCGACAACTTCGACATAATTTATTTTGGAATTTCCAGAACGAAGAAAGGTAACATTGAGGAATAACCACTTCCTCTAGTAAGCATGAAGCGAGCAATTGT
>CAZRCY010000039.1:2064-13604 GCA_964598735.1 uncultured Candidatus Poseidoniales archaeon | reverse complement strand
CTGATGAATATGCAAAAAGGCGAGGTAGATCGAACCGCAAGATTAGCTCCTCATACAACACAACCTATTGATGGCTTAGCGCCTAGAATTGTTCCACTTCGTTGGATACCTGAACAAGAGATACATGCTGCTGCAATCCATCTTAATCTGCCTATTCATCATGGAGATTGTCCTCACGCGGGCGGTGCAATGCGTCAAAGAAGTCGTGATATTATCGCTACCATTGAGAAAGATATCCCTGGCAGTCGCCATGGTTTGGTTCAATCCATGGACAGAATTAGAGAATTAGCATCTGAATCAAAAAATGTTTCTAAGATTCTATCGTGTGAAAAGTGTGGAGAACCTACTAGTCGTCCTGTTTGCCAATCCTGCACAATGAAGGAATGGTTTGAATGAATGATGAGAATTCCAAAAAAATTTGGAAATATATTCAACAAGCAGGAGATAAATTAGTTGGAAAATTACCTCCTTCGAAATATCATCCAAAGGGGAGGAATCCATATGCTCACGTTGCAATTTGTGTTAAGAATAAATTTGGTAAATCATACAAAGAAATCTCTGATGAGAGAATTTTAGATGTCATAGAGTTTATTGATGATTTAGTGGAAAACCCATCATAGATGTTTAAAATGTGTCTCATTGCTTTCGATCACGGAAAAAACGTCTACTACATTCAGCACAAGTTTTCTTGTATCTGGCTGAATTCTTTTCAATACGAATTTCATCACATTCTTCACATCTAACCAACTTAGGTAATGTAGCAACTTCATCTAATTCTGAGACCTTCCATCTTCTCCAATCCCATCCACAATCGGTACACTCTAGGATTAAATGACGTTGAGATGATGTTCCTAATTTGACACCAGAATTATTGCATCGTTGTGCTGGCACAGATTCATCATTCTCTTTTCGTCGTAATAATTCCCAAACAGGACAATCAATATCTTCTAAAATTTGGGCAGAAATTTTAGCTTTATATCGTTCAGGAGTACATTCTCGACATGAACCAATTATATTTCCGTGTTCACAAAACATATTATCAACCAAAAAGAATCTTAAATTATTCAATAGGACGTTGGATTGCCTTAATCTCTAGGAACTCTTGTAACCCATCTATACCCAGTTCTCTACCATTCCCTGATTGTTTGTAGCCTCCAAATGGTGCACTAATATTGAATGGTCCTCCATTGACACTAACTTGTCCAGTTCTCATTTTCTTAGCAAATTGTATGGCTCTATCATTTGTTCCCCAAACACCACCTGAAAGTCCATATATCGAATCATTGGCTAATTCCAATGCTTCTTCTTCAGTTTCATAGGTTGCAATTACCAATACAGGACCAAAAATTTCTTCTCTCCAAATTTTCATGTCAGACGTTACATTTGAGAAAGCAGTAGGGCGCACAAAGAATCCATTATCACAACCTTCTGGCATTCCTTTTCCTCCTGCAATTAATTGTGCACCCTCATCAATTCCTGAAGCAATATATGAAAGAACACTTTGTTGTTGTCTCTCCGAGACCATTGGACCACAACGTGTATTTTCATCTAATGGATCACCCGGGGTATAACCGTTTACACGACTTGAAACAATCTCAATTATTTCATCTTGGTAATTTTTTGGAATTATCAGTCTAGTTAATGCAGAACATGTTTGTCCTGAATTTTGGTAGCATGCGCCAATAGCCGATTTAGCTGCACGAATAACATCTGCATCATCTAGAATTACGTTTGCACTTTTTCCTCCAAGTTCTAAAGTAACTCGTTTAACAGTTGGTGCTGCCGCTTGAGAAACTCTTACTCCCGCAGAGGTAGAGCCTGTGAAAGACACCATGTCAATATTCGGATGGCTTGATAGAACTTCACCGACTTCACCCCCATGTCCACTAACTAAGTTGAAAACACCAGCAGGCAGCCCTATGTCATGTAAAATATCAGCAAGTAGAAACGCATTAAGGGGCGCTTCTTTTGAGGGTTTGAGTACCATTGTACAACCAGCAGCGATTGCCGGTGCTACTTTGCCTATAATTTGGTGAAGAGGGAAATTCCATGGAGTGATAAATGCACATACTCCGATTGGTTCTTTCACAATCAATGAATTTCTAATTTCATGTTCCCATTCAAATCCTTCTAACAGTTTAGCATACGATCTAGCTACAACCCTAGGAGTTCCAACCATAGCCATTCTACTGTATCCTATGGGAGTTCCAACCTCCGCTGTAATTGTCTGAGCAAGTTCTTCTGTCAGTTCTTTCAATGCAGTTGACAAGTCATTGAGAATTTTTATTCTATTTTCGATAGGACTCATCGACCAAGATTCAAATGCAGACCTTGCTGCGGATACTGCACGATTTACATCATCTGAATTTCCTATCGGAACAGAACCAATTATTTCTTCAGTAGTTGGATTAATAACTTGAATTTCACCTTCTCCGTGGGGTTGCACCCACTCGCCTCCGATGTAGAGTTCCTCGCGTCGCATCGTACGTGGGAAGAATCCGTATCTTATGACTTTCATGCAATTGAAGTGTAAGTACCTCCACGGGTAACTATGGCAGTGGATGTGGCGAAGGAAGGTTCTATGGCGATTGTTACACTTTCGGGAACAACCTCTAGGAACGCATTTGATTTGAGTAGTATTGAATTAATTTCTTCCACGCTTAACGGATTGATGGACGACAAAGAGGTAAGATCTATAGTCTTAACAGGAACGGGCCGAATATTTTGTGCTGGTGCAGATATAGATTCATTTCAAGAGGCAATTGAAGATGATTCGATTGGCGAATTAGTTATGGAATTAACTGGAACTCTTCATCCATTATTGGTTAGAATGAGAGGCGATTCTACCATTATTATTGCAGCAGTTAATGGTGCTGCTGCAGGTGGAGGCCTTGGTCTAGCATTGGCATGTGATGCTCGTATTGCTTCACACGACGCATCTTTAGTTTCGGCATTTTTCCGCTTGGGTCTTTCTCCAGACGGAGGATCTACTTGGCTACTTCCTCGGCTGGTTGGTTTACAGCGTGCTAGAAACTTTCTTTTCAATAATGAAACATGGGATGCATCAACAGCATTTGAAGCAGGAGCTGTAGATGAAGTAGTAGATTCTAGTGAGTTACTTTTTCGCGCAAAACAACTTGCAATGGACTGGGGTAAGTGGGCGAATCATTCAAAAAAATCCACGAAACAACTACTTGATTCTCAATCCTCCACATTCTTCGAAACGCAATTAGAGTTTGAGCGAATGCTAATTACTCAATCAAGTATGTCCCTTGAATTCGTGGAAGGAGTGAAAGCCTTCCAAGAAAAGAGGAATCCTGATTTCTCAAATTATTCTGAGGAATAGTTTCTATTTTCATAACTTTTCATTTCTTCTTAATAGAATAACTCTTATTGCAACTGATAGCACACATCCACCAGCAGCAATATTAGCTACAATGATTGCAAATGAGCCAACTAAAATTCCATATACAGTCCAAAGGACTAGTGCAATACAAATTATCAGAATTGTAGGAATAGAAATCCCTTCATGCAGTTTTTGCATCCATACTTTCTGAAGTTGAGGTAACCATGCAATTACTCCTAGAGCACCAGCGATTAATCCAATCCCTTCAATAAAATTTGATGAAACCATATTATTCCTCAAAGTTGAGATATCTTTCTTCTTTTTCACCTGAACTCCAATCATAGATTCCTATACCTGATTTTTTACCTAATGAACCTTCATTCACTAGACGATCCAGCAAAGGATGAGGCCTGTATTTTTCATCATTAAACGCTTCTGCTAGATTGTTTAGTATATCTCTGCGAATATCCAGTCCAACAAGGTCAGTAAGTTCGAGTGGACCCATAGGATGCCTGTAACCTAATTTCATTGCAGTGTCTATATCACTAGCGGACGCAACACCATCAGCAAGCATCCTAATCGCTTCGTTTCCTAGGACTACTCCCAATCTACTAGTAGCAAATCCAGGAACATCATTCACTAAAATAGATTCTTTACCCATTGAATTAGCTATAGATTGGGCAACAACAATTGTATGATTTGAACAAGAATCATGTTTAACAATTTCAAGTAATTTCATAATAGGAACAGGATTAAAAAAATGCATTCCAATTATTCTTTCAGGACAATTAGTAGATTCAGCAATTTCTCTAATCGGTAGTCCAGAGGTATTAGTTGCTAAAATAGAATGCTGAGGGGAGTTTTTTTCTATTTCTTGAAACACATCTTGTTTTAGTTTCATAATTTCTGGTACTGCCTCGATTACTAAATCTGCGTTGGATACCGCCTCTGCAATATCTTCGTGAAAACTCAGATTTGTTGACCATTCTAACTTTTGTTGTTCAGTTGTTTTCCCTCTAGCAATTCCTTTATCCCAAAATGAATGAATAGAATTCATACCTCTTTCAAGTCCTTCAGGAAATGCATCATACAGTCGAGTATCCCACCCGGTTTGAGCACAAACCTGCGCAATTCCTGCACCCATCGTTCCGGCTCCAACAACCGCAACGATTCTGATTTCCATTTCATTCCCTTCCGTAGGCTGCTAACGCCGCTTGGAAGAGTCTTTGTCTCGGTACATCGTGTTCTAAGAAACAAGTGAATGGTGCCAAATCTTTAATCAATTCAATAGTTCCAACGTAAGCCCCGTAGATGAATGGATCCGCATTTTTAGTGTCCGGTATTTCGAATCCTAGTTTTGATAGACCCTTGCGAGTATCATCATCCCAAATTGTATATGTATGACTACTAAAATGCAGGTAAGCCGAAATTCTACGGACGTCGCTTACTAATACATCATCCAAACTATCAAAAAGAAGAGTATCTGGATAACGAATAGCGAGAAGAAATAGCCTCAACATGATTTCTTGTTCACCAGCAATTTTTATTTTTTCATGTCCCATCCAGTCATCTATCAGGTGGAGCATTTCTTTCGTGTAGGGACGATGGACTTTGTACAATAATTCTTCATACTGCTCGGGTTTTTGACTAGAATCGTGATGATGTTTCTCAAATAATTCAGGTACCCTAGAGTAAAAAGGCGCTAGCTTTTCTTTGTCTACCGCTAGTAAGGCAAGAGTTTGCATTTTCACTACCCCAGTTATCCTTTCCATTCACGATATTGAATCCATTCAACACCGGGCGCCATGTATTCTTCCATCAATAATTTTTCATCCGCATCTGATGGGAGGATTTCATTGAGATAATTGTCCCAATCTTCGTCAGATCCTTCGAACGGATCTCCGGTAACGGTATACCGTTTTCCAGCAAACTTACCAATTCCTCGATTGAATTTATCAGATGGAATAAATAATTCTGGTTCTCCTTCTTTGCGTCCTTTGCTGATACGAACCATTTCAGCCTTTAATTCATCAAAATAAAGCCCTCTACTGGCTTCGTTCAGATGTTCTCTGTCAGCATCCATTTCAGATTCCCGTTCATCGTATCGACCTTTGACTCCGTAAACGTATGCCCATTCTGCAGAAGTTGATTCATCTGTACCAAAGAGGTCCAATCCGGTGCTAACCCATTTGTTGATATATTTTTGAAGGAAATCTAGAGGAATGACGCCAGCTTTGACAATTCGTCGTAATCCGTTTGCTCCAGTTCCCAAGTGAAATGACTCTTCTTTCAGCATTGGTCCCATTGAAGCAGCCAAGGGTTGAAAAGAACTGGTTGATAGCATCTTCAATTGGAATTTTCCATCTCTGTCGATGAAATGGGTGAAGCAGAAGAAATCAAGCCAATGATCTATTGGAGCGTTGAAAGACCCGAGAAGTCTAGTACCATCCTGAGCATTTCTCTCAAGTAACTTAGCTGCTTCTCTCACTCCCTGTTCGCCAAAATAGGTACACAGCAAGTAAGCCATCTGCCATCCGTGTCTTTGTTCTTCACACATTATTCTCAGCGCAGATTTCCTGTCGTATTCTGTTGGTGCAGTTGCAAGAAGATGGTTTTGCTGTTCTACAGATGCGAATTCAGTATCCCCCTGTACGCTTACCATTGTTAGAATTGCATCGATGATATTTTGTTGTGGAATTTGCATTCTTCTTTTCCACTTAGGCATCCCACTGAAATCACCGAATTCAATTTCATCTCCGGCTGAATCCCAGTCGAATCGGATTTCGAATCGGTAGTCTCCTAACCATGCTGGGTCGAAACCGATTCTTGTTTGCCATTCTTGGAATTCTTGAATCCATCCTTCAAAATTGGGGTGGTATTTTTCCACAATCTCAGTTGAACTAGTGTCGTACATAAAGCCCCGAGCGAACGGTGGTATATCAACATCAGTTCAAGTCAATAATGACACGCTGAATGTATAATCTCTAATTACCTTCAAATCTAGGTGTCTTTTTATCGACATATGCCGCAATTCCAGTTTTTGCATCGTTAGATTGGAACAGATCTGATTGCAATTCCCGTTCCAATGCTAAGTGATATTCTAGAGGTATTTCGAGTCCACTTTGTACACTTCTCTTGATATTTCCAATTGCCTTTGCCGCAGCGAAAGGTAGGGTAAATCGGCCAGAGTAGTCCAATACATCTTGACGGAAGTCTTCTAGACTCATCGAGTCATATATGTCGTGAACAAGATCCATTTCTTTAGATTCTTCAAACGAGAATTTTCTCCCTGTTACCATAATTTCCATTGCTTTTGCTTTCCCTACAAGACGTGATAATCTAGCAGTCCCACCGGTACCCGCTAGAACTCCAAGAGAGACTTCGGGTAAACCAACTTGGAAATTCCCCTTCCGTCCTATGCGAATGTCAGCAGCCATGGCGATTTCTAATCCTCCGCCGACAGTATGTCCATTTAGTGCAGCGATAACCAGTTTAGGAGTTTGTTCTAAACGAGAAAGTGTCTCATTAGCGTGAAGACAGAAGAAGTATTTGTATCTGGGAGTCAACTTATTGAGATATTTGATACTTGCACCAGCGGAAAAGAATTTATCTCCGTGTCCTGTCAAGAGAATCACAGAAACATTGTCATCAAATCTGGCGCTCAGAATAGCATCGTCAATATCATGCCACATTTCCCGAGTGTAGGTATTCACAGAAGTTTTGTCACCTTCCAACGGTTCTCCATCGGAGTCAGAAATCAGTTCAATTATTGCAACACCGTTATCGGAAACACCATAATTCACGAGTCGATTCTTCATTGGTTTGAGCTCAGGCCAGTCAGACATGCACCACGCATAGGAACATGGCATAAGAACTTGAGTGAATATCAATCAGATTCAGAAAAGGAAACTTTTGCTCCTGATGAACGAATTTCTCTCCATTCATCTTTTACAGCTATTGCTTCAGCCGATGGTTCCCAATCATCACGCTTTAGTGGCTTTCTGAAAGGCATTCTACGTACTCCTCTACCCATAGATTTTGGGTCTTTCTTCAACATGAACGGATTAACAAATAAATAAATCATGCTTTTTAGCAATGTTGGTCTGAATAGTTTACCAATCCAGACTAAGCCGTCGCCACGTTTTCGTTGGTCTTTCATCCAGCGATTGCACATCAATTTGAATGACCTATCTCCTACACGATTCATCAACCAACGATTTGCAACACTTGTCTTGACATAGGGTAATAGTTTCTTTCTGACCTCAGTCTCGTAATTTGATTCTCCGAGGATATCTTTAGCCGCAAGCACTCCTGACCACACAGCCATTCTCATGCCAAACCCCCACATGAAATCCTGCAACCCACCGGATTCACCGACGTAGTATCGTCCATCTTGGAAATAATTTCTATTTATTGTAAAGTCACCTTTACCACCAACTCTCTTTATTGGTTTACGATTTAGGTCTGGATAGTGTTTTTCATACCAAACAATTGTTTCGTTGAGGAATCTGTCGCTTTTCCTCTGCTTGCGCCATAGGCAAGTACAAATTAGACCAACACCATCGATTATGATAAGGTAAGAATACGCCCCTGGAGCAAGTTTGTCATTAAGTTGGAATGCGATGTGATTTGGATGACTAGTGTGAAATATCTCACCATAAGCAACTGCAGAAGTTCCTTTCGGGCCGCAGGCAATAATTTGGCAATCGGATTCGCTCATCTTTGAATTGTAGTGTATCTTTGCACCGGCTTCCAGTGCCTGTCGCTTAATCCCTTGATCTATTGTGTGATTAGATGTCCCTCGTTCAACTATTCGATACGCGATCTTTGAACTTTTAGCTTGCGTAATAGTATCGTCAGGATGAATTAAGTCTACTACTTTGAATTCTGTCGCCTTAAATTCCCTAGTATCAAAACCCCATTCGTTCATTTGATCGAAAAAATCTTCATCCATACTCCAGTTTTCCAAAGCTTGAAAATCACCGTCAAATCGGGCTCCTGAATCTTCACGAATGTCATGAACCTCTACATTTTTACCAGCCTTGGCTAGGATAGTAGCTGCTGCAAGACCTGATAATCCGGCCCCAAGAATTCGCACGACCCCGTCATTAGTCATGTATCGCCCTCATCTATCCACCTACTGTCGGGGACATGAATCCTCCGAAGCGCTCAAAGTCTTCCTAACCTATGGCCCGTCATGGGAGAAAGGGTTACCGTCCAAGTTGAGTATGAAAATCTTGATCCTAATCAACTTCTGAAGAAGCTGATGTTTTCAAATTCTGGTGCAATTGTCTCATTTACTGGTTTGACCAGAGGTGATGAGGATGGTATCAAGGTATATTCTCTTGATTTCGATGCATGGGAGGAACAGTTGCCTAATGTGTTGCGAGATTTAGGAAAAAAATCATTGATAGAATTTGGAGTGGAATCTGTGGCTATTGCGCACAGGGTGGGTACTGTAGGTCCAGAGGAACCGATTGTAGCAATACATGTTGCGTCCCGTCATCGAAAAGAGGCATTTCAAGCATGTTCTTGGCTAATCGATTCACTCAAATCTCAAGCCCCTCTATGGAAGAAGGAGAATCGCGAGGATGGGCCTCATTGGAAGGAGGGGTTGGGTTGAATAAACGTACAGATGCAATAATTTCTATTGGAGATAAACCAATCATCGAAAGAGTTGCAATTGCTACCGGGCGTCTCTCTATGTCATTAGAATCAAAAACTGCAATTATTTCTAAACAAATTCAGAAAGGAGATGTACTCGAAGCAAGCACTGTAGCAGCAATTCAAGCTGCTAAGGACACTCCTCGTGCAATTCCCCACTGTCATCCAATTCCTCTAGAGTCGTGCACAGTAGAGTGGAATTGGGAAGAAAATGACTTGATTTGTAGTGTTACAGTTTCTGCCCACTGGAAAACTGGAGTTGAAATGGAAGCGTTGAATTCTGTTTCAATCGGGCTTCTTTGTGTTTTGGACATGATTAAGTCACTTGAGAAAGATGAATATGGCCAATATCCTAACACAGAAATCCACGGAATTCGAGTAGTAAAAAAGAAAAAAGCCAATGGTCATGTTTAGACACTGTCTTTATCTCGTTAGTTTATGGAACGTACTGCGGATCTAGCAGAATCATTTCTTTTGGCGACCGAAAATGCAGCAATTGCAGCAGCTAAATGGCGAGGAAGAGGGGAAAGAAAACTTGCTGACGGAGCGGCTGTTGAAGCCATGAGGTCCGTATTTGATGACGTGCCTTTTGATGGAAGAGTTGCAATAGGTGAAGGAGAAAGAGACGATGCACCCATGTTGTGGATAGGAGAATCACTTGGAAGTCGGCAAGGTGATCCTAATGCTTTGAGTATTGATATTGCTGTGGATCCTCTGGAGTGCACTAATCATTGTGCAAATGATTCTCCGAATGCTATAGCAGTCCTTGCAGCAGCTCCTCGTGGAACTTTACTTCATGCTCCAGATTGTTACATGGATAAAATCGCTGGACCTGCTGAATTATCTGGAAAACTTTCTCTTGAGGCTGATGTTTCTTACAATATTGAGGAAGCATCCTCTGCTTTAGACAAACCTGTTAGAGATATTTTAGCTGTAGTAATGGATAGACCTAGGCATCAAGATTTGATTAAAGAACTGAGAGAATTAGACGTACGTATTCGACTGATAGGTGACGGTGATGTTTCCGCTGCGTTAGATGCTTCTAATCCAGAATCAGAAGTTGATATCTTAATGGGAATTGGAGCCGCTCCAGAAGGTGTGATTACTGCCACTGCTCTACGTGGACTGGATGCTCATTTTGAAGGAAAACTAATTTTTCGAAATGAGGGACACAGGGAAAGAGCTGAGGAAATGATTGATGGAGACATTGAAAGGATTTGGCAAAGAGATGATTTGTGTATGTCAGATGATGCATTATTTGTAGCAAGTGGTGTTTGCTCAGGATACCTTCCAGGAGTTCATTTCAGCAATGGCCATGCTCATGTGCACAGCGAGATTATCGATATCAAGAAAAGAGAAAGATCTCTTACTTCTCGTTCTCACCAAATTTGATTGAACACCCTGCGAACCCTTCAAGGACCCGTTTAATGTGCACATAGTATGGATACTGACCTTTTGAAACAGACTGCAAATTTCCTTGTTAGTCCAGGTAGAGGGATTCTTGCAGCAGATGAGAGTAATGGAACGATGACTAAAAGGCTAGAAGGAGTAGGAGTTTCTTCTTCCCCAGAGTCTAGAAATGCCTACAGAGCAAATCTGTTTGCAATGCCTACTATGGCTGATGCAATTAGTGGAGTAATCTTGTATGATGAGACGATTCGTCAAACAGCTGTGGATGGTACCTCAATTCCAGATTTTTTACATGGAATAGATGTTCTTCCTGGAATTAAGGTTGATACAGGTGCAAAACTTCTAGCAGGCTATGAAAATGAGACGGTTACTGAGGGATTAGATGGATTGAGAGAAAGGTGTGCGGAATATTTTGCTATGGGAGCGCGTTTTGCAAAATGGCGTGCAGTAATTAGGATAGCTGATGGTTTACCATCTGATGCTTGCATCTCGACTAATTCTCACGCGCTCGCACGTTATGCTGCGATTTGTCAAGAACAAGGCTTAGTCCCAATTATTGAACCTGAAGTGTTGATGGAGGGAGATCATTCAGCGCAGCGTTGTTTTGAAGTTACTTCCAGAGTTTTAGATGCCACTTGGGCTGAGTGCGAAACACAAGGTGTCTTTTTACCTGGGGCTTTATTGAAGCCCAACATGATTCTTCCAGGGAAGTCACATCCTCAGAGAAGTGATGTAGAGACATGTGCTAAAATGACTATCAATCTTCTTCATAATCATGTTCCATCTGAAATTCCAGGTATTGTTTTCCTGTCTGGTGGTCAGACTGAGGTGGAGGCTACAGCTCATCTTAATGCTATGAATAATATGGGTCCTCATCCGTTTGAATTATCATATTCTTATGGCAGGGCTCTACAAGCATCTACTCTGAAGACATGGGCTGAAAATCAAGATGATGTATCAGTTGCTCATTCTGTTTTTGCTCATAGATGTCACATGGCTCATTTAGCAAGATTCGGAAATTGGTCAGAAGATTTAGAGGCTTGAGGAATGAGAATAGTATCTTGGAATCTCAATGGAATTCGTGCAGCCATAAGGAAAGGGTTGGACGATTTTATCAACA
>CAZRCY010000039.1:0-1964 GCA_964598735.1 uncultured Candidatus Poseidoniales archaeon | reverse complement strand
CAACAATATAAGGAACGATGGATGGAAGACTGGCTCGAATGGCTTTTACCGAATCTATCAATGAATATTCCTGTTATTGTAGCAGGAGATCTGAATGTTGCCCATAAAGAAATTGATATCTGGAACGCGAAATCTAATCAGATGACCTCTGGATTTCTTCCTCAAGAGCGTGAATGGTTTGATCGTCTTCTTGAAACAGGATGGCATGATATGTGTAGAGATGATTGGGGTCCAATTCAAGGTCCCTATTCTTGGTGGTCAAATAGAGGTAGGGCCCGAGAAGATGACAAAGGATGGCGAATAGATTACATTCTCGGTAACGACGCAGCAAGAAGTTGTTTTCAAGGGGCAAAAATAGTCAGAGCAGGGGGATTACAAGTGTCAGATCATGCTCCAGTAGTGGCAGATTTTAAACTGTAATCAAAATCTTCTTCTTATACGCTCCATCAGTTCATCCGACTTACCTAAAGATTTCAGGCAAGAATCGACATCTCCTGAATCAAGTGCAATTCTTGCCTTGGATACCTCAGATTCACACGCTAGTCTATCTTTGTCTTGTGGGCCAATTCCGCAGGATTCTAATTTGTTACGTGTATCTTTCCACTCATTTTCAATGAAATTCAATAATTCTTCAGCATCTTCTTGAGCAGCATATATTGCATCCAAGTCTGAAGTTAATGTCTCCATTTTTTCCAAGGCTACCCTCCACTTTTCACTCTTGGTGTCATCCAGAATTTCTTGTAATTTTTCTTCCCATTCATTTTCCTGTATATGACCTTCCCATCTTTTGCGAAGTGACTTCCTTTGTCGCAATGCTCTCTGCATTGATGACTTTGCTTCTTCAGTGGCTGTTATTTCTCTGATAATTGAATCAGCCAATCCCCTAGCCATAGAACCATTTCCATCTTCCATTGCTTGAGTCGCATTAGATAACATTTCATCCCAAATTGTTGTATCTAAGCCATCGGTTCTTGATAGCATCTCTTTGGCATCTTCGACTTTGGATTTCGCTGCACTCATGGCTTCTCCTAAATTTTCTACATGACCAGGAATTGCTTGTGCAATGATTAGAGCCCCTCCTGGACTTTCATTATCCATTTCATCTTCTGCTGCCCTCATTAACGACTGCATTCTTTCTAAATCAGAGCCCCTTAATCCCGTAATTGCTTCTCGAGCATTTTGAATTGCAATTTCAGCATTTTCCCAGTGTTCAATAATGTCAAGAGCCCTAATTTTCGCTATCCTGAATAATTTCTCTGCTTCCCTTAAACTTCCTAATTCTAGTTCTCTTTTCCCTTGATTCATTGCTTTTCTAGGGCGTTCTGTTATGGGAGCGATTCCTTCAGATTCTATCACTTTTCGTTCTGAATCCATTTCTATATCAATAATATCTTTTGAAAGTGACAGCGTTCGTTCAATATCATCTTCCGCAGAATCCAATAATTTCATTCCTTCAGAAAAGTCAGTCCATCCAATCTCATTTGCTCTTTTTAGCAATGATACTGATTGATCAATCACTGATCCAGTAGCGCGAATCTCAAGAATTCTCACTTGTAATGAGTCGTATCGATTAGAAAATTCCTTTTTTTGTTTTCTTTCTTTTTTACCTAATCTTAAATCCAAAGAGAAAACGAAGAAAGCAATTAGTATAGGAATTAAAAAGTATATCAAGAGAGATTCTGTAGAATTGGATATAATCCAAGCAGTTGCAATTGCCATTCCCATCAACCTAGTCATTGCTCTGTAACGAATTACTCCAATATCATTCTCATTTTGAAATATGAAAGCATTACAACTGAACAAAATAGTACCTGCAGCCACCCAACTGATTCCTCCTAACAATTGAGGAAAATTGTCTGCATATTGTGCTGTGATGGAATGGATTCCAGCGATAGCAACTAAGGGGCCAATTAGTCCAGATATCGTGGCAATTCTTGTTCTTTGCTCTGGTCCATTTTCTATGA
>CAZRCY010000038.1:0-13714 GCA_964598735.1 uncultured Candidatus Poseidoniales archaeon | reverse complement strand
TGCGTTTGTATGAACCCGGGGGAACTTTGATTTCGACGGCTTCATCATCTGGGGTACCTGAGAATGTTACTAGTATCGGCAGTACGGTAGTATATCCTGCTGGGAATTACTCATTGAGGGTAGATGTTTATCCTTTTTCTATTGCTACAAATACAGGTAATTATTCATTTAGTTATTGGATTTCTGGAGCCTCTTCTTTTGTAGCAGCACCTGGAAACATTTCAGCAAGCCTGTCCAGTAACCTGACTTATGGTGAACTGGAATTAAGTAATCTCAGTACAAATTCATCGTATACATATCAATTGGAAATTGCGGCATTGGAGTATCATAGTTCGAATAATTCTTACACTACTCTATCATCTACTTCGTCTATTCTCAATGTTACACAAAGCAATTTCACAATTCCTGTTTCCAGTTCTGGGACCAATTTTAGTTTCCCACAGCGAGCGGGAACATGGTGTATCTATGGTGGTTTATCTCAACCCTCATTTAGTTCTACAGGTTCGGGTTTCATACTCGTCAATGAATCATATGATTGCATCGAAGTCAATATGTTGGACTTTACAGTCTTGAATGAGACCTCTGGTTTTGTTTTAGCTACAAATCTTTCAGCCGGAGACTCATATCGTTTTAATTGGACCATGGTAGATAGGAACAATTACTCTATTCTTCAAAGCGGGAATATCTCATTTACTCCTTCTATTTCGATTAAGACCTCTATAATCCCGTGGAATCCTCCAAATTCAGGGGCAGAACGATGTATTCTTATGTATCTCGAAAATTCCTCAACAAATGCGATTCTCGATTCTGCATTAGATTGTTTTACGCCGGAATGGCCAAGAGTCAATATGACTAATGTCACATATGATCGGAACGCTACCACTAACGAAGTACGATTTGAATTAACTGACCTAAATGTGGGAGAATCATATCAGTGGTCTGCAAGGTTAGGTGCTTGGGCTAATGGAACATTTACCAATGTCACCTCGTTAAACAATCAAACAATCTATGCATCAAATTCCGACATTAGTAATCAGACATGGAATTACACTACTCCTAACGCAAGTGCATTTTACTGTGCATACATCACTTTGTCTAATTCCAGTACCCCATTTTTGGATGAGGATAGTAGTTGCTTTCAACTATTTTTCGATGATGATTGGGATGGAATTTGGAATGAGGATGATTTGTGCCCAAATACTACTGCAAATGCAACTGTAGACCTCAATGGTTGTGATGCTACTCAACGAGATTCTGATGGAGACGGATACGTCGATGCATCGGATGCTTTCCCGTTCGATCCGACTCAATGGTCGGACGGGGATGGTGATGGATTTGGCGATAATCCTAGTGGGAATAATTCTGATGCTTTTCCTACAGATAGTTCTCAGTGGTCAGATGGTGATGGTGATGGATATGGGGATAATCCAAGCGGCAACAACTCTGATGCTTTTCCTACGGATCCGAATGAATGGCAAGATACAGATGGAGATGGTTATGGAGATAATGGAGATTTCATGCCTAACGATCCATCTCAATGGATAGATTCTGATGGAGATGGTTACGGGGATAATAGTACAGGAACAGATGGTGATGCATTCCCTGAAGAGTCTACTCAGTGGTCAGATGGTGATGGTGATGGATATGGGGATAATCCTCAAGGAACCTCTCCCGATGAATTCCCGAACGATCCGAATGAGTGGGTAGACACAGATGGAGATGGATATGGAGACAATGGAGATTTCATGCCCAACGATCCATCTCAATGGATAGATTCTGATGGAGACGGTTATGGGGATAACTTCACTGGAACTAACCCAGATGTATTTCCTAACGATGGCACCCAGTGGGCTGACACAGACGGAGATGGTTATGGTGATAATCCGCAGGGTAATTTAGCAGATTCTTTCCCTGACGATCCTTCCCAATGGTCTGATGTCGATGGAGATGGATATGGTGATAATCAGACTGGAAATTCTTCAGATAATTGCCCTAATACTCCTGTAAATGCTCGCCCTGTTGATTCTAATGGATGCCATGAATCCGAACTAGATACAGATGAAGATGGAGTCACAGACGACGTAGATATCTGTCCTGCAACCCCTAACAGCGAAATTGCTGATTCCAATGGCTGTTCACCATCCCAGAGAGATACAGATAACGATGGAGTTACTGATGATACCGATGACTGCCCCCAAACGTCAAACGGAGAATCGGTAAATTCAGTTGGTTGTGGAGAAAGTCAACTTGACGATGATATCGATGGAATAATGAATAATCGAGATAATTGTCCAAACACTGATTTAGGTCTTGAAGTAGATACATATGGTTGTGCTACAAATCAACTGGATACTGATGGTGATGGAGTTACTGATGACATTGATACTTGTATCTCGACAATCCCATCATACAGTGTTGATGAACAAGGATGTGCTGATTATCAAAAGGATTCTGATGGGGATTTAGTAACAGACGATAAGGACCTATGCGCCAACACCCCTTCAGGAGAGTCAGTAGATGTCAATGGTTGCGGAGATACTCAGAAAGATAGTGATAATGATTCTGTTAAAGATGCAGTAGATTCATGTCCTGGAACTCCAGGGATCGAGGCTGCAGATGAAACTGGATGTTCTCCCTCGCAAAAAGATTCCGATCTTGATGGGGTAAACAATGCAATCGATGAGTGCCCTCAAACTAACTCTGACTCTTCTGTAAACAATGTTGGTTGTGCGGATTATGAAAGAGATACAGATGGCGACGGGGTCTTAGATATTGATGATTTCACTTGCCCTTCCACTCCAATTAATGACATAGCTGATTTGATTGGTTGTGGGGCATCTGAAAGGGATACCGATGGAGATTTAGTAGTTGATGCTTCGGATGTTTGTCCTAATACAAATCTTGGAGCGTCGGTAGATTCCGATGGATGTTCAATTAGTCAGAGAGATACAGATGGTGATGGAATCAAAGACGATCAGGACCTTTTCCCGAACGATGATAATGAATGGGATGATTCGGATGGTGATGGAGTTGGAGACAATTCAGATGCTTATCCTGACGACCCTGCTGCCTCATTAGAAGGAGAATTGGATAAACCAATTGGTTTGATTATGATTATTTTATTAGTCACAATTCTCGCTTTAGGTGGAGGTACCCTTCTATTCATCAGAAATAACAACGATACAGATGGAGTCGAAACTCTTGCAGCAGCAAGTGAACAATCTGAAATTCATCAAACCTCGATGGTATCTGAACAGACTTCGACAATCCAGACTCAACCTGAACAATTTGTAGATGAACAGGGGAATCATTGGATTAAACAGCCTGATGGTACAATGCTTTGGTGGAATGGAACTGATTGGCAACAGGTGAATCCCTGATTGGTAATTTCTTTGAACGGGGTGCTACATCGTCCTCGATATGAGCCCCTCACGAGAGACGGTAGAGCAAGTATTGGGTGCAGTGGAAAGTAGTGGGAAGCATTACGGATCTGGATTTCCTATGATTGCGAGTGAAAATGTAATTTCTCCACTGGTTCGTCAAGCTTGTGATAGCGATTTGCATGGACGATATGCCGAAGGTCTTCCTGGTAAACGATATTACCAAGGTTGTGATGATTTTGATACAATCGAATCGATAGGGATTGATATTGCAAAGAAGGTCTTCACTGCACCATTCGTTAATATTCAACCAACTTCTGGAACGGTGTCAAACATTGCTGCTTTGAAGGCGTTGGTCAAACCGGGAGATAGTATTACTGCTGTATCTACTGCAGACGGGGGCCACATTTCTCATGCTCAGATGGGAGCAGTTGGTCTTAGAGGCCTTAATCTAAACACATATCCTTGGGATGCAGATCGGATGGAACCAGACATTGATGCAGCGGCAGCAATGATTCGGGATATTAAACCAAAATTAGCATTGTTCGGTGCCTCTGTTTTCTTGTTCCCTACTCCGTTGCAAGAACTTGCTGATGCAGCACATGAGGTAGGTGCAACTGTAATGTATGATGGAGCACATGTTTTGGGTTTGATAGCAGGTGGTGTTTTCCAAGACCCTCTTCGAGAAGGTGCTGATGTAATGACTGGATCTTCTCACAAGACATTTCCGGGTCCTCAGGGTGGTTTTCTAATTTCCAGTAGTGAAGATGAAAAATTTCAGAAGAAATTGAACAATGCTGTCTTCCCTGGAACAAATTCATCATATCATCTTCACCATGTAGCCGGAAAGGTAGTTGCTTTGGCTGAATTCGAAGAATTTGGAACTAAATACGCTCAAGATATTGTTTCAAATGCTAAGGTTCTGGCAAGTTCTCTTGCTGCTGAAGGTTTCGAAGTCTTAGCGGAAGAAAGAGGATATACAGCAAGCCATCAAGTTCTGACTAGGCATGGAGGAATTGATTCAGGAGCAGGAAGAAAGGCGGCATCAATTTTAGAGGATGCAGGAATTATAACCAACATGAATATGCTTCCCGGAGATACCAAGGCAATGTCTCCTTCTGGATTACGTCTGGGTGTTCAAGAACTAACCCGGCATGGAATGGGCGTTGAGGAAATGGAACAAGTAGCAGAATGTTTCCGTCGTGTTTTAATTGATGGTGAAGAACCAAGAAAAGTAAAGGAAACAGTAAATTACATCCGTTCAAATTTTCAAGATGTAAGGTATTGTTTTCGAGATTAACATTTCAAATCCAAATATCATTTTCTGCTGTGAGTTCATCTTCTGAATCCCCCGTATTAATCACTCCTTGAGGCTCTATTAGCATCACTTTACATTCATCTCTGGCCTTTGGTTTATGTCTCACTCCTTTAGGTACTACGCACATTTCTCCAGAGCTAAGTGCCATTGTATGATCCTCAAATTCAATCTCCATCTCTCCTTCGATAACCATGAATAATTCATCCGTATCCTTATGTTCATGCCAAATAAATTCTCCTTGAATTTTTACTAATTTGATTTGATAATCGTTTAATTCTTCGACAATCTTAGGTTTCCAGTGTTCTGAGAAAAGAGAGAGTTTTTGCTGCAAATTAATTTTATTCATACCATCCCCAATGGCGTTTCTTTCTTGGTATTTCTGTAAACAATCATTTTGATTGTGTAATTCTTTGTCTTTTTGTTGTTAACCAACGAATAAAATATTCTATTGACCAAATAAACTCGTATTTTTCATGAATTATTCCAAACACCAACCATATACCCATGTGTAACAATGTTATTGTGAATGCCTCAATCAACGAGACCTGTGGGATGTATTCGATAATTTGTCCTAATAGAGCAAAATGAAGGACATATATGGTTAATGATAATCTTCCCGAGGATGCAAGCACGGAATTAAATTTCGTCCACCATTTTACCTGTAATCTGAAGATATCCCAAAAGAAAATAGTCCAAGATGCTGAGACAATTACAAACCAATGATTTGCAGGGAAGAATGTCAGAATTCCTTCTCCCATTGTTTCAGCCCAATTCATTTCCATGAAAATTGCTATGGCAAGCGTTGCTAAAAGAGTAGAAAATGCTAACGATCCACTCCGTATTAGATGGAGATTCCAATTTTCATTAATTTTATTTCCTTCCAGACTGCTCCCAACATAGTAGAATGCAATCCAAGGTAGGATTGGATATGTTCCACTGATAAATACTAATTGAAACCAATGAAAAATTGATTTCACATGAATCATTGAATTCCAATCTGGACCTGGACTTAGACTTGAAAAATTTCGAAGGATAACTAATGTGAATAATACAATAAACACTGATTTATAGTATCCAGTGCCCTTCTTTATCCATTTTTTGAGGTATTCGTCTAGACTTGACGTAATTGAAATGATGATGATACAGAAACCCAGAAGGGTCAATATTCCCGGAGAATTCCAGTTGTATCTTTCAGGAAGTAGCAACCCTATGATGAATTGAAGAGCGATTAAAAAAAATCCTCTAACTAATATCCAATTTACAATATCTTCTCCTCTTTCTTTCCTCTTTCTAAGCCCGCTATGTAGCCCCCACCCAGAAATAGTAACAAACATTGGAGCAGCCATCCCTCCTATTGCTGCAGAGGCAAGTGCAAGTGGATGAGTCGTTGATACGGGGGCTGGTAAAAGAGCAGCCGTATGAACTTGAACCATGCACAGAATTGCAAATCCTCTCATTGAATCGATATGATTCAATCTCAGGGACATACTCTCACCTAATCCATTCTGTTATCCTACTTTTAGGTTCAAAATCCGCATCAATAATTTGGATTGATTTTTTTATTTTCTCAATTAATACTGGTTGTAGTTCTCCTCTGTGGTGAACTGTAATCCAAGTATCTCCTTTTTCGAGAGTTTCCCCTAATTCAACTTCCAACAGAAAACCAACAGCGTGATCGATTAAATCTCCTAACTTTTTCCTTCCGGCTCCTAATTCTAATGCCACTAGTGCTAATTCCATCGCATCAATATGTGAAACGGTTCCTGAAAAATAACTCTTTATTTCAGTTGTATTTAGTTTAGAGTCTAGTAGCCCTAATGCTAAACATAGGCTATGTTCTGAGTCAAAAATGGATGATTCAACTCCTTGATATGTAGCCATTTCAATAAAACAATGAAGGGCAGTTCCGTCATGCAATGAATCTTGAATTCTCACAAATCCAAGTTCAGCGTTTTCCACTACTCCCGTGGTATGTAGTAATTCACCACCTTGAGAACAAATTAGTTCTTCTAAATCCCATGGTCCATTTCCTCTCATTGTCTCAATAGATTCTAGAATCTCAAGTGAATTCCCGATTGCACATCCTATTGGTTGATCCATTGTTGTCAAAACGGCGGATGTCATTATTCCACATCGATTAGCAGCATCGACCATAGATTTAGCTAATTCTTTAGCATCATCTTTGTTTTTCATGAAAGCAGCCTTTCCATATTTCACATCTAAAACCAAGGCTTGCAACGATTCTGCTGCCTTTTTTGAAACGATACTACTTGTGATAAGCGGGATACTTGCGACAGTACCAGTTACATCTCTAATAGCATACATTCTCCGGTCTGCTGGCACTAAATCATCGGTTTGTCCAACCATTGATATTCCTATATCTGAGACTTGAACAAGAATATCTTCGATAGACAATTGTACATTGAAGCCCGGTAGACTTTCTAGTTTATCCAGTGTCCCCCCTGTATGTCCAAGACCTCTTCCAGAAATCATTGGAACCTTTAGTCCACATGCGGCTAAGGCTGGGGCTAATGGAATTGATATCTTGTCTCCTACTCCTCCAGTACTGTGTTTATCAACAACAAGATGTTTCCACTCTTCCGGCCATTCTAGACATCGACCACTGTATCTCATTGAGTTTGTGAGTGTTGCAGTTTGCTCCGGTCCGATTCCGTATTCAAAAATAGATCTAAGTACCTCTTCTACTTGAGAATCGTCCCATCTTATTTGTTCATTTTCTGAAATTATTTTAATAACAAAATCTTGAATTTTTTGGGCGTCAACTGAACCATTTTGGATACTTATCACCAACGATTCTGGAGTCATCTTCTCACTCGCTGAACTCTTGTTCGTATTTCGTTTGAAGTTCTTCCATAGTCCATCCTTCATTTAGATGAGATTGGACAAATTCATGGGTCCATTTCTCAAATTCAAAGCCATCTAATCTTGGTGCTCCAAATACTCCATCGTCTTTACCAATAGTAGCATCTCTTGCTTCATTGCCTCCGGAACCTACACTTGTTCCATCCAAAATTACTGCTCCAGCAGATATTTGAGAGGATTCTGGTTGTTCTACTGCTTCTGAGAACACATAGCCTGTATCGTCTTCGAGAACTTCATCAACAAAGCCCTCATCATCCTTTAACATGGTTAAGGCAAGAGCAATGCCTAATGTTATTCCTGATATGACTACTAATCCAAGCAGTACTTTTGCAGCAGTAGAATCGAGCGGATCTTCTCTTAATCCTAATACACCTCCTGGTTCGTTATCACCGGAGTCATCATTTGTAGAGTCTCCATTTTCTCCATTATTAATTGACGTAGATGGTGATGTCTGAGTACACCCAAATTCAATTGAATCATCGAACCCGTCTTCATCAGCATCTGCTTTATTCATTGCATCTGTTGGACTAACACTTCGTTCTACTGCAAGAGATAATTCTGCTGAATCCTCAATACAATCTCCATCTGTGTCCTTGGAGAATGGGTCTCCATCATAATTTGATTCTTGTAGATTTGATAATCCATCTCCGTCCCAATCTTGAGACTGTTCAGCAAGTGGGCTTCCGGGTACCAGAGACGAGGTTCTGTTTAGTCCCCGTTTTATTTCATACCAATCAGGCATTCCATCACCATCGGTGTCTGTAGTATCATCGATACGATACCAATCTTGTTCGAATGAAGATTGATAGAAAGAGGCGATTGGAGGCTGATGTAGAATAATTCCCATTTCTCGATTTCTGAGAGCACTATTACTTCCCCAGTTGATACTTGAGACTAGTACGGATTTCCCATCAATAATTACACCTTTGTTGTGTAATTTGGTGACATTATCGCCACTGGACATCAAAATTGCAGTTGCATCTGCACCCAATGTACGATTCCAATGATTATTTACTAGATTTAGAACATCTCTATCATCGAACGGGTCATCGGTGTAATATCCATTCAGAAGCAATCTTATGGTTACATTTCTTTCTACTGCTGCTCTCTCTAACGCGGATAACAGTGGATTTTCTCCATATCCCCAGCCCCAACCATCTTGGAGATACTGTACTGATAGATCAATCGATGAGTCCGCAGAATCAATCATATTTACAAGACCTCCAATACAATCATCGGGACAGGTAAGTAATTGTCCTGTAAATGGTCCACTGTAGATGGTTTCTACATCTGCAGGGCGGTCGCTCAACTCCACTAAATTGAGATTATCTGAGGGTGTAATCCAATTAGAGGGGGTACCTAAATCTGAATCTGTAGGGTCAAATTCTTGTATGTGTAAGTGGCTAGTATTTTCATCCCATAACATTCTACTCAACACGACTTGAGCGGTTTCGTTATCATCGATAAATACGGACCAATCTCTATTTCCATACCCGTCACCAGGGAAACTACTACTTTTCCAGTTTCCACTTGACATCCAAACTGATGATTGATCTCTTACAGCCACTTTTGAGTGAATATATCGATATGGTCCTTCGGGAGAAGATGCAGAAGGAGGATCTACCATCCACAAAACTGTTGCTCCTGCATTATGAAGGTCAGAAGCAATTCCTCTACTAGTTCTCATGTAATCCCAAGAACTGTATACACCTCCTTCAAGGAGTACTGTCACTTCTACTCCTCTTTCAATTGCATTTTGAAGTGCTTTTGAAAGTTCAGGACTTGTGAATTCGTAAAGATGTACGTGGATCTCAGATTCGGCTTCGTTTATCCAGTTGACCAGATCGAATAATGCATATCCTGGCGAAATAGATGTAGTAATGTTTCCTACTCCTGAGAATCCTCCTCCATCACAAAACAGAGACGCTCCCATTCTCAACCACCGTATCTCCCAATCTGCAGCAGAATCGGTATCTGGCATCTCAGAACACCCGTCTCCTCTCATTAGGATTAGTCCGGTTGTATCTGCACTTTCAGGAGCAGTTATTGATGAACCAGACCATCCAGTTACCATCGGTTCTCCTTCCCCATAGACGATGGTATCTACAACAGTTCCATCAGGAGCTACAAGTTGGAATGATCCTCCATTGTTGGGTAACCAAGGCATGTTATACATGACATCACTTCCACCGTAGGCTTCAACTCCCGCATCCTCGAGTAGGTGACTTGGATTTGATGTGATAATTGCAGATTCGTCAGGAGCAAGAATTAATCTACGGAATGTATCGTTCCAAGGGTCTGCCTCATTTCGATGTCTACTGATATTCCAACCTGCAAGGTCAATTGTCTGACTTCCTACATTTCTTATCTCGAACCAATCATGTCCTCTTGTATCTACTTCTCCAAACATGATTCTACTGAATTTAATCGATAACGTACCATCCCACTCTTCAGGTACTGGATTTTCTTCACCGGGTGATGGACTCAAGGTTGGACTCCATCCGAATCTAGGTTCGATAGAAACACAAGGGTCAGATGAAATCCAGTAGACACTCTGTATCATCGTCCCATCTGGATTCATTAGTCTAATTGTATCTCCAAAATTATCCATAAATGCTTCTTCAGGCCTCAGAACAGCATGCTCTCCTGGAAGTAAAGTCATCGATGTGCGATTCCATAGTTGGTCTAATGTAACTAACATCCCACTTCCATCTTCATCAAGAACGTGCCATCTGCTTAAATCGATTGAAGCACTTCCGTTGTTCTTTAATTCAATCCATTCTCCCATGATACCAACGGAATCCGATCCTGAGAGACCACATTGTGGCATAATTTCTGTAATTATTATATCAGAAATCCCAGCATATGGGTTATTAAAACTAGGATTTGCTTGTCCGGGAGAGGGCATTGGAGCATAAATCCACGATGATACCGAATTGTTTGCGACCATTGCCGCCCCAGGTAGTGCCGTATTGTAGACTATGGAGTGAATTGGATTTCCTAGGCCATCATTGAGAACAATAGATCCTCCATTGTTTGATAGCCAAAATGAACTCGGATTATCTGTTCTAATCACCACATACTCCCCAGGATCGAAGCTCAAGTCAGTTGTTGTAGAATCATTCAGAGGCAAAGTACTCCCACTAGTTATTGACCAACCTTGAAGATTAACACTTGAAGTTCCATTGTTCATTATTTCTATGAACTCACCAGTTCCTTGCAATGTTTCAGCAGTATCATTTCCATATGGATTTGGAAGAATTTCTGTAATAATTATGTCTTGTGTTCCAGGAGATCCATCGCCTCCTGATTGATCTGGATTAGCAGCCGCAGGTGTAGGTGAACTGGATAGTGTCCATCCATTAATTGGGTCTCCGGCAAATGGAGTTAATGTTCTACCTGATTGAATAGAGGTTTGCCAAGTTAATGTTTGAACTATGTCTCCAATAGGATCGATTAGAGAAATTGTATCTCCAATTGTTCTGATGATTTCTACTCCTGTTCCGTTTAATTCTACAACTCCATAATCTCCGGGCCCGATTCCTTGAGGAGTATTAATCGAACAAGAACAGTCAACAAGAGATTCAGTAAGGTCAACGAGTCCTCCAGTTCCAGTAATTATTGCAAATCCTGATAATCCAACTCCTGTAGTCTCGTCAGAGTCAACTGTAAATTCTATCCATTCTCCATTAGGATAAGGTGCATTATTTTGTGTTGCATTAACCATAATCTCGTTGATCGCTAATGTACTACTACCATTGACTGCAGTAGCATCTGTTCGTCCAGGAGTAGGGAAAAGTGCATCTTGCCAAGAGATGCCATTAGAAGAACGTACAATGGAATGTCCTGGTCTAGTTTGAGGATATGTCAGTTCATCAGTGATTGAACCATTAGGTAGATACACAACTAAATCATCTCCACCATTATTCAAGATTCCAAACTGTCCAGAGGTATTAACAGCAACAGTTCTTCTTTCACCTGGTTGAATATGACTGGAGGCTGGGTTGTTACTGTCGTATCCAATTAGATGACTTTCATTTAGAGAAATGTTGTTACTAGAACCATCTCTGATGTAATATCCTAAGAGGTCAATGGTCTGAGTCCCTGTATTATCTAGTTCAATCCATTCTCCCCCTGGCCAAGCATCAGTATCAGAAGAAAAGAATGGGTCTGCAAGAACTTCTCGAACTCTAATACCTGAATCATGATAAGTCACTTGATTCCCTCCAGTATTGGCACTACCCGGAGTCAAAGAGGATGCTTCAATCCAGTCAGATGTTGGGTCAGATGTATTCTCAATTAGTGACACCCCTTCAGTTGGTCGAGGTGTCCAAGTAATTGTATGGACTGTGGTTCCGCTCGGTGTTTTGAGGGTGACAAGTCCGTTTGAATTGATTAGACAAAGACCACATGACCCTCCATTGCCATTTCTGGCTAGTACCATGAAATCCCCGGGAGGTAGATTCAGATCTGTAGCCCCTGATGGATATACTACGTATGATGTTGTCATTGGTAGAGCACGACTATTGTGGTCTTGTATCGTCCATGTTGATAGATCTACGTTAGATGATCCTGAGTTGTGAATTTCCACCCATTCTCCACTGGTCCAGTCAGACGGACCAACGGCATCAGTTTCTCCTCCAAAAGCATTCACTAATACTTCCGAAATACAAACATCACCAATACATGCAGTTGACCTTGAACTTGTATCGAGACTTTCGTTTTCGAGACTCAGAATATTTGTTTCGGTAGCAGGTTGCCATGTGGCTAAAGCAGAGGATAGGAAGAGAAATCCAATCATCACGGAAAGAAATCTAGGGCCAAATACCGACGTCATCATTCATTTGAGATTAAATCTAGGTATTGAGGTTGATGCAACAAATTATTTTTTCAATTTTCATATGAAACCGAAACCATCTAATTGCTGAGCGAAAGTGTAGACCATGATAGGGACTAGAATAATTCCCATTCCGTGAGACCTTCTAATCCCTATTCTCGGAGGCATAAGACCCATCAAAGTTCCAATCACCAAGACTCCCAATCCAATGAATCCGGTACTAAACCAGACTAATGCACTTACAAATACAATTACAGAAATTACCATTGTTCTAAGAGGGATCAATTCGTGTAATTTTAGCATTCCTTTTGATAGTTTAATCATTACAGGGACAGAGAATAGACCTGCAATAATTGTGATTGCTACTAGTCGGACAAAGTCAGACGGGGGTTCAAAAGTCCCCCAAATATCTATGGGATAAATCATATTGAGGGCCAGTGCGGCACCCGATCGTGGTCTTCCAACCATGTATAGGAAACCAAGAACCATCACAGTTACAGCAGTATTTACAGAAGAAAGAACTGCAATTACTTCCAAATCTTGAGTCGATGTTTTCTCGTTTTCATCAAATGATTCAGATGTATTTTCTGCGATTTTAATTAATTCGTCGAAGTCTGTTTTATCGGAATTCTCTAGTTCTATTGTTTCTGCAACGTCCTCTATTCCATCGCCTTCAATTGGAACTCCTCCGATTTCTTCCATAAACAGTTTTCTTCGTTCTGCTAACATTTCTTCAGGACTCATATCTCGATTTGAGGGAGAATATTCGAAATCTGCAGGAATGAAATTAGGATCTCTTAATCTCCCTGCAATATTTCGCATTGACATTACAACAACTGTTGCTTGAGCGGCTGTCATTCCAGGTAAAATCGCCATTACCGAAGATACTACCGCGGATAGAAAAGTTGGCACAGCCAAAGGTTTCATGGGGGGTAAGTCCCAATTCGGTTCTTGTTTTGGCATTTCAGATGTCGTGACATATATGTCAATTAGATTCGCAATTCCGAATAATCCTGCTAAACTCGGCATTAACAGAGTTGCTGATGGCATTCCCACAGGCGACCTGGCAGGCAATTCAAATACAGCCCAACCATAAAAACCAGATAGCAAGAAGAAACATAATGCCACAAAAATTCCCGCTTTACGAGACGAATTTCCTAATCTCAAGTCAATAGCATTCCATTCACGTTCGTACCTGTAAGCAAAAATTGGGAATGAAACTCGAATAGGCCTAGGTAATGGTATTCTCATCCAAGATGTTGCTTTCTGAAGAATTGAAGGCCATGGTAATCTTGT
>CAZRCY010000037.1:0-13901 GCA_964598735.1 uncultured Candidatus Poseidoniales archaeon | reverse complement strand
TCATGGGAAGCCCAGAGGTTGCATGGGGTAAAAGGGTAAGACGTGGGGTTGAATCAGTATTAGATAGATTGGAATCTTATCATGATTCAAGCGATGCAGACAGACGTCCAATTTACAAACAATTACGTTCATCTGCGGTTTTAGGGACAGCAAATATGTCTCGCCCACCCTCAATGAGTGAAAAGGCAATGATGAAGTTGGCAGAGATGTCAGTAAATTCCGATCGTCGAAGAAGATTGAAGAATTCATCTACACAGATGGGTCGTCAATTTGGGAAACAAGGTGACTTATTTCAAGCATTAATCTTAGGAGATCAAAGTGTTGTGCTTGATCAAGCAGCAGAAAATGATGACAATGTTACCGTAGATATCCGTAGAGTAATCAGGTGGGTTGGTAGTTTACACGGAAAGGCTGGATTACGAGTAACTGAATTTCCAGTCGAACGTCTTGATCCTGATTCTTCGATAGCATTCGATGCATTATCTGAAGCAGTAATTTTCTCAAAACAGAAGCGTGAAATGGTTCGACTAGAATTAGATGACATTACTGCGAGAATTGGTGACGAAGTAGTTGAAGGTAGTAAGGGTGACATGATTGAAGTTTCTGAAGCGATGGCAATATTTCTTGGATTGAAACGGTGGGCATCTAGTATCTGAAGTTGAGGCCATTATTAGGTCTCTCTTCGGGGAATGTTAAAACCAAGTCTTTTCTCAACACAACACGGTGCAGCGCATGGCGGACGACGAAGAACAGATTCCACCACCTCCCGGAGCCCTTCCTCCTCCTCCTCCTCCAGCCCATGCTCCGGTAGCACCAATGCCTCCTCCTCCTAGCGAAATGCCACCACCTCCAGCCCTTGCTCCTGTAGCACCAATGCCTCCACCTCCTGGTGAAATGCCACCACCTCCAGCCCCTGCTCCGGTAACACCAATGCCTCCTCCTCCAGCAGAGATGCCTCCTCCTCCGGCAGAAATACCCCCTCCTACTCCTGCGGCTCCGATACCTGCACCTTCAGCAGATATTCCAAATCCAGCTCCAACGGTTTCTTCTCAGGCTGAAGTAACAATACCAGATAGTCCTCAGTCTGTTTCCGGTAGAATTGATTTGAGCACATTCCGTAGTTCAGAATCTTCTCCACAGAACACTGATCAAATGTATGGTCACATCGACCGTATTGCTTCAGGAAGTGTAGGTACTCTTCTAGATCGTTTTTCCAATCGTTTCGGTTCGGATTTAGACCGCGAAATTATCGTCCTTCGGAAGAAAGAACAGCAAGCAATGAGGGAAATCAAGCCAACTATTGAATTAATTTCAGTTCCAGCTGATGAACAAGAAGATGACCCTAATGAAGAAGTTAATAGCGGATTTTCTAAGTCCGAACTTAATGAATTGAAAACCAAAATTGAGAATCGTATTCGTCCTCTTAAGAAAAGATTTGATGATGCAAAAAGCAAAAGAAAGACCGCTGAGGTTAGGAAACTACAACCTGAATTAAAGCAAATGGTTGAAGATAGAAAAATTGTGATTGCGGCATTAGACGGGGATTTTGACACTGAAGAAATTGATGAATTGCTGCAAGAATATCAAGAGGAAGAAGATATTGAAGTTGAGGTAGAAACTGAATCTGATAATATCTCTAGCGAAGATAATGAAGACTTTGTGGAATTTGTTGAGTTGGCTAACGAATTATTAGGAATGATGCCTTCATCATTCCAGAAAAGTTTCCTTGCAGGTGATAGTTTTGAGTTCTATAAGCAGGTTTACTCTAAACCTGCTGATACTAATGAAAAAGAGAGATCTAATTTTGTTGATTTGATTAACAACGAATTATCATCCGCTCCGGATGAAGTTTTAGTTAGATTAAAGCAAGATATTGATTTGGCCAGAAGAGTCAAAGAACGCTATGGATAGTGAATGAAATGGGACTGTTAGATAGGATTGATGAAGAAGAATCAGTAGTAGATGAGCCTCCAGTTGAGAAACCTAAGCAAGAAAAAGAGAAGAAATCTCGTCGAAGTAGACGTTCTAAGGCAGCCAACTCAGAGGATACACCTGCTGCGACTGTCGAAGAAGCTCCTCGTTCACGTCGTCGTAGAAATAAGGAACCTAGAAAGCCTAGAGATAGGGTAGATCGCAGTCTTACTGGAGACTTCGAAAAAGCCGGAACTGCTGCTTATGGTTTTAGAAGATTGATTGATTTCATAGCCAATATTGGTTGGTCAATTCCGATTTTAGCTATAGGTGCATTCGGTAGTAATTCAGATTTCACATGGTTTCTTCTTGGTGGAATGTGTATTACTCTACTAAATACAATAGTTTTACCTGTTCAATTTGGACGAACACTTGGAAATTTCACTACACGTACTGCCTTTGTAAGACACACAGGAAAGCAACCTATTGCAATTTATCATCTTTTGAAAGCAATGTATCTGCCCTTTATTGTACTGGGACTTTTCGGCATACAGATGGCAATAAATTACTCAGACGAGACTAATATTGTTGGGCTTATCATCTGTATGTTTTCTCTTCTGATTGTAATAGCCGAGATTGTAATTGGGAGGATTAGAAAAGGAGATCGTCAAGGATTATGGGAGTCAGTATTCCTAGGCGTATATTTGGTCAAGCATGTGTCGTCTGGAGAGTCCTCTGGTTGGTTAAAACGTCTTGAGTCATCTGGCGACTTCTTCGAGTCTAAAGGTTGGGGAGTCGACAAAGAAGCCGAAAAATCTGATGATTCTTGATGGCGGTATAGATGCTATCTGTTAGAAGACCAGTAGACCCTCCTGCTAGTAAGCCATTTTTCATTAGATCTCTTTCATTATGTGTAATGATATCATGTATTTTTTTGCTAATATTAACAGATGATTTCCTTTATTACATTCTTTTTATTGGAGTATTTGTATTGTCTATTTTTTATACTTCATCAATAATTTTTCATAACTTTGTTCGTCCTGTGAGGAAGATAAGAAATCCTACTAATCAATTTAAACAAAGTAATTGGATTTCTAAGAATAATGAATTAGTCGTACATTTTGAAAAATGGAATGACGGAATTGCACCGTTGATAATAGGAATTCACGGGTGGCAATCAGATTCATCTTCGACCGAATATAAAATTCAACCATTTATCGATTCAGGATATCATGCAATCATGATTGATTTACCTGGCCATGGATTATCTGACGGCCTGAAAATTTGGACCGCTGTTGAATCTGGTCAACGTATTTTATCGATGTTAGAAAATGAGGTGAAAAATTGGGATATTTCTAAAATTGCTTCTACCGTGCTGTTTGGGCACAGTATTGGAGGCTTTCTGGTTCTACGATTTGCAGATAAAATAAATTCGATTTTACCAATTCCCATTTCTCATGTGTATCTCGAATCTCCGATGACTTCGTTTCCATTAGTTTACAGGCAGAGAACCAAAGGTTGGAAATTTATATGTGGATTAATTGCTCAATTGGACCTTAATTGGGCATTCATGAGAGATGGACCCGAGGTAGATATAGTTTGGAAGAATTTTGAAGTACCTGACTGGGGAGTTCCTACTCTACCTGTAAGAATTTTACAGGCAAAAGATGACATTGCACTTGATTTAGACCATTTGGATTTACTTAGACCACATGCTGGAGATGATTGGGAGATAATTATTGACGATAATCTCAAACATTTCGGACGAGGTAAAGATAGAGGCAATGCCGCAGAGATTTATGCTGGTTGGATTGCAAAATAAATCATTCATCTTCGTCAACATTTGATCTATCCTTGGCAAATTGTCGCATATCTTCTCCAACAACTCCTTCTTCGATTCCTTCCATATCTTTTTCATCAACAATTTCTACTCCAAGAATTGTCTCAATGACATCTTCCATAGTGACTATTCCTAATGTGCCCCCAAACTCATCGTGGACTAATGCTAATTGTTCCTTTTTCATTAGGAAAATATCGAGTAAGTCATCTAGATTGGTGTGTTCTCTGACTTGTATTATATCTCGCATCAAGTCACTCATAAGTACATTGTTTTCGTTTGCAGCAGCTTTTCTGTAGATTTCACTTCTCAGTACCAAACCCTTCGGTGAATCTGTATCTCCATCGAAAACAGGTAGCCTCCCATGGACCATTATCGGATTTTTGTCCATAGCTGCCTGTACTGTATCATCAAGAAGAACAAATGACATGACGGTTCTTGGTGTCATGATATCATTTGCATATTTATCTCTAAGACTCAGAAGATTGCGGATTGCCTCTTCTTCGTCTGTTTCAATAACTTGTTCATCCTCAGCGACTTCAACCATTGCTGCGAGTTCATCTCTTGTGACTGCACTTTCAGATTTAGCGGGGAACATATTCCTCATCCATTCCATTGGGATGACAATGGGAAGTAGAATGAGAATCAGACCTCGTAGAGTGTACGCTGAGAAGACACTGAGATTTTTCCAATATAAGGCTCCGAGTGTCTTGGGAATTATTTCAGACAGAACAAGGATTCCCAGAGTAAGTACGGCAGATGCTACTGCCATCACCAACGCCTCTGATTCAGTACCTTCAACCATTGCTGCAACTTCAGCACCTACTCCTAGAGCCCCTACAGTGTGAGCGATTGTATTCAGAGTAAGGATTGCAGTTAGAGGTCGCTCAGGTTCGTCCTTGAATCGAGTCCAAAGGTGTGCTACTCGACTGCCTTTTTGTTCGAGTACCTTCACATGTGAAATTGAAGTGCTCAGTAGAACTGCTTCTAAAACACTACATAGGAACGAAGCACCAAGAGCCAGTGTTGCATAAAGAATGAGTAGGGTATAATCTCCTTCACCTGATCCAGAGGTAGTTGTCGCGAGTAAGGTATTGACATCCACTTTGGACTCACTCCCAACCATGATTTCGATCCAAGTGCATGGATAGTTGTGTCATATGTAGCCTCAGCAGGGGGTATAGGTCTAAAGCATTGGTGAATAACAATCTAAACTTAACGCCACATTGAATTGTATGTTCTTTCAGGATATGATATGGCCGGAGAGCATGTTCTAGTTTGTGTCGCATGGCCATACGCAAATGGACCACTACATTTAGGGCATGTCGCAGGGTGTTACCTGCCACCTGATATTACTGCCCGTTTCGAACGTTCACGCGGAAATCGTGTGCTGATGGTATCTGGTTCTGATGAACATGGGACTCCGATTACAGTTACTGCTGAGATTGAAGGAGTCTCTCCTCAAGAAATTGTAGACCAATTTCATGCAGTAAATATTCAGGCACTAATCGATTTGGGTTGTGTTTGGGAACCCAACATAGATCCCAGAGGAGTAGAATTTGGAGGAGCGCTCTTCAATCGTACATCAGATCCTTCCCATATCAAAAGAGTACAAGAAAATGTAAAATCGCTATACTCTGCGGGTCTTTTCGAGCAGAGGACTATGGAGCAGTATTATGAAGTAAGGGAGAATGCTACAGGACGTTTTCTTCCAGATAGGTATGTCGAAGGAAACTGCCCTACATGTAATGCAGAGGGCGCTAGAGGGGATCAATGTGATACCTGCGGTGCTACATACGAGGCTACAGAATTAATCAATCCAAAATCTAAAATGAACCCCGATGCAAAGATCGAGATTCGTCCTACTGAACATTTATTCTACAGATTAGATTTGTTTCAATCTTTGTTAGAAAAACATGCTGAGGATAGGTGGCCAGTGTGGAAGAATAATGTTAGAGCTATGACAAAACAATGGCTAGACATGGGTCTTAGACCACGAGCTGTCACCAGAGACTTGGAGTGGGGTGTGCCATTACCTTTTGATGATGACCAATTTGATGGTAAGTGCGTTTATGTCTGGTTTGAGGCTGTTCAGGGATATCTTACATGTGCGCAAATATGGGCTGAGAAAATTGGTTTTTCACATCCTAATGGCTCTGAATCATGGAAGAATTGGTGGTGTATTGATGATGAGGGAAATGCCCCTCGTCATCTTTACTTTTTAGGTAAGGACAATATTCCATTCCATACGGTAATTTGGCCAGCATTAATTATGGGGCTAAATATGTCTCTGAATGGACTAAATTCTCCACGCTTACCGGAAGCAGGGGATTTACATCTTGAAGATAATGTCCCCGCAATGGAATATCTGATGTTAGCTGGTGGCCAATTTAGTAAATCTAGAAAGCATGCAATATGGCTTCCATCATTCTTAGAAAAATTCGATCCTGATACCTTGCGTTACGTATTAACAATCAACATGCCAGAAGCACATGATACAGATTTCAACTGGTCCGATTTTGTTGAGAAGGTAAATACTGAACTTATTGCTGCGTATGGGAATTTCGTTCACAGAATTATGACCTTAGCAGCTCGCTTACCATCTGAAAATGGATTATCTCCATTGATTCCATTTGATGACCTATCTCTTAATATTGAACACGCAGAAAAATTAGAAGAATTACATATATCAATTACTAATTCTCTTGAGCGTCATCGGTACAAGGAAGCATTGAGAACAGCAATGTCCGCGTCCCAATATGGTAACCAAATGATTCAGGCTGCTGCCCCTTGGTCGCATCTCTCTAATGATGGTGATGAAATAGAACGGAGAAAATCACTTTCTACGCTTGCTTTTGGGTGGCGTATTGCGCGTTTCTTATCCATTGTAACACAGCCATTTATTCCCTTCAGTGCTCAGAAATTATGGTCGATGATTGGTCAATCTGGAGAAGTAACTGAAGCAGCATGGGATTCAGCAATAGATTGGATGATTCCTATGACATGGACTGGTGAAGTTGCACAACCCTTGTTTGAAAGATTAGATTTAGACGAAATATTATCCAGAGAAGGCACTGTTGCTGAGGAACATGTGGAGGATGAAGGTCCTTCTACCCATAGCGTCAAGGGCAGTAGTCGCTCCAAGAAGGTCGGTGGTCCAGTGAGTGAAGAGCCAGAAGGAATTACATTCATCGAATTCGATCAGTTTATGGCTGTAGATATTAAAATTGGAAAAATTGTCAGAGTCGAAGATCACCCAGATGCTGACAGACTTTACGTTGTCAATATCGATGACGGATCAGAGTCAGGAAGAACCGTATGTGCTGGACTGAAAGATTTTTATTCGCCAAACGATATGGTAGGCCTTCATGTAGCATTTGTAGCCAATCTAAAACCTCGTAAACTAAGAGGTGTAATGTCTGAAGGAATGATGTTGGCTGCAGACGATGGTGAAGGAGGAGTATGCTTACTAACCGTTGATTCTAGAATTAACCCTGGTTCTGATGTCCGCTAATCATGAGGTTTATCAAAGAAAGACCATTGTTTTTCTACAATTTCTTGATTCGTTTTACATTTTTGATATTCTGCAATAGGTTTAGCATTTAGTTCTAGAAATTCTTTACCAAATCGAAATGGCTGGAGTATACGTTCTGCTTGTTCGATTCTACCCATTATCGCAGCACATAAGGCCATTGCTTCGGCTGTTGAAAGACGACCTGGGTTGCCCCAAGAAACGGGATTAGCAGGAAGAACCAGCGGCAGAGTTCTAGGTTCAAGTTTAGTATTACGTAGTATAGATTCCATTGATGGTTCTAATTGTTTCCAACTACAGTCTAGGCCTACTATTGATGCTCCGCGATTGATCAGAGGAATATCTTCAGGACCAAGAATTATTCCCGCAGATGGATCGAGCAGAAATCCCCGACGAGGTGCACGATTTACATGATGGTGAATAATGGCACAGCCCACTCGTTCCATTGCCCTAGCAGTACATTTTTTCGGGTCATCTTGATCAAGATGAATAATGTGCATAGGAATGTCTGACATGAAATCATTCCTTGCGGAGAGCATCTTGAATATAATCTCCCAAAGTCATTGCTCTACCAGCGCCGGGTCCGACTTTACGTTGTTCGTCAGGAGTTCGTTCAATCAATAGTTCAATGTCTAGATATCGTTCTAATTTTTTTATTACAGAATCACCAGGTTGTTGCCCTCTCTCTACACGTTGAATAACATTAATTCTTTCAGAAATAGCACGTGCTAAATCCCGTTGTTCAATCCCTTTCTTCCTTCTTGCTTCGATAACTCGTTGTCCAAAATCTGGGGCTAATTCTTTTTCATCTCTAACCATGATGTCCTTGCCCGAACGCCCCATGCCGCCGTATCCTCCAAATCCTCTCACATTACCGGGATTAGATGTTTGAGAAATACCCGAAATATTAGGTTTCAAACCTGCTGCTTTCATACATCGTTCACATGCTAAAACATCGCGGCCGTTTGAAGTAGCACGCTTAGTTGCAACTTTGCTAGACCCACAAATTTCGCAACTACCCATGTTTCTCAACCATCCGAGTCTAAAGCCCAATTTTAACCATCTTACGAAAATGGAATTAGTGGGTAATTTTTGAATGGATTAATAATCGTTGTAGTTTAGGGCAGACTATGGGAGAGAGTGGTGCTGAACGTCCACCGGACGAGGAAGGCGAAGGGATACCTCGTTCCGACCGCATTGATATCAAAGAAGTGGATGGACAAGTTCGTGAACTGCGAGAGTACGCTCAAGGTTTACTAACCGACAAGATATATCTAGAAAATGAGATTGGTCAACTAAAAAAGAGGTCTTCGAGATTGGAAGAAGAACTTCGACATCTACGTAGTCCTCCATTTATTATTGGGAATGTACAAGATGTTCTAGATGATGATAGGGCAATTGTTCGTTCATCAAATGGTACAGTTTTCTTGGTTTCTAGAAATCGTAGACTCCCTGAAGCAGACTTACGTCCTGGAACTCGTGTTGCATTAAATCAAGATAGTTTATCAATTATTGATGTTCTCTCCGACGCTCATGATCCATTGGTCGCAGCTGCAGAGATAATTGACACTCCGGGAGTTGATTATGATGATATGGGAGGTCTTGATGAACAAATTGAGCGACTCAAAGAGGCAATAGAATTACCACTATTGAAACCAGAAGCATTCAAGGAATTTGGAATTACGCCACCCAAAGGTGTTCTGCTATGTGGTCCCCCAGGAACTGGTAAAACAATGTTGGCCAAGGCTGTAGCAACTCAGACCCAGGCAACCTTCCTCGGCATGGTCGGCAGTGAACTAGCTCAGAAATACATCGGAGAAGGCGGGAGATTAGTTAGGGAATTATTTGATTTGGCTAGGCAACGTTCCCCTGCAATAATCTTCATTGATGAAATTGATGCAATAGGAGCAAAGAGATTGGATGCAGCTACAAGTGGTGATAGAGAAGTCCAGAGAACATTGATGCAGTTGTTAGCTGAAATGGATGGATTTTCAGAGGTTCCTGATGTAAAAATTATTGCTGCTACCAACCGTCCCGAACTCCTTGATGAAGCATTATTGAGACCAGGTAGATTCGATCGAATAATTGAGATTCCTCTACCTGATGAAGAGGGAAGAAAAGCTATTTTGAAACTACATCTGGGTAACATGCCACTGGAGAAAGGAGTCAAAATCAAGTCTCTCATTGATTCTACTGAAGGATTTAGCGGAGCTGAGATTAAAGCTTTGAGTTTAGAAGCAGGAATCAGAGCAATCAAGGATGAGAGAAAGAAAGTTAGTCCTGAAGATTTATCTAATGCAGTTGAAATTGTTAGGAAAAATAGGAATAAATCCTCAAATTCTGACCAGATTCACTATGGATAACGGTCTCATTCATGAGCCGTTCCCAGTTTCGATAAACATGGTTGAACCCTTAGTTGAGTGTGTTCCTAATTTTTCTGAAGGTAAAAACGTTGAGATCATCAATGCAATTACTAATGCGATGATAGAAGTCGAAGGAGTTACTCTGTTAGATGTGGACATGGGTGCTGATTTCAATCGAACTGTAGTGACTATTGTCGGTCCTCCACTATCTGTATTAGAAGCAGCAATTGTTGGGACTGAAGTAGCACTTTCATTGATTGATATGAGCACTCATTCAGGAGAACATGCAAGAATGGGTGCAGTAGATGTTGTACCTTTTATCCCAATCAGAGATGTAACAATGGAAGAATGTGTCCAGCTTGCCATTCAATATGCTGAAGAAGTATCGTCAAGATTTGATTTACCAATATATCTCTATGCTAAGGCAGCACGAAAATCTGACCGGATTCGTTTACCAGATATCCGTCGCGGTGAGTACGAAGGATTTTCTGAGAAAATAAATGATGATAATTGGCTTCCGGATTTTGGTCCCTCGCTTTTCAATCCAAGGTGGGGAGTTACTGCAACTGGGGCAAGAAATATATTAATTGCATACAATGTTAATCTGGATACCGATAATAAAATTTCAGCAAATCGTATTGCAGGTAAAATCCGAACTAGTGGAGTACTCGTGAAAGATGAGAATGGAAATAAGATATTTGACGAAGACGGCATAGCACTCCGCACCCCTGGTAGATTTGAAGCCCTTCAAGCTGCAGGATGGATGTACAATGAACAAACTGCACAGGTTTCGATGAATCTGTTAGATTATGATAAATCATCATTACATGCAGTTACCGAAGCAATTTCTGCTGAGGCCAAAAAAATGGGATTAACTACTACTGCTGGAGAATTGGTTGGATTAGTTCCGCTAAATGCTATGCTTGATGCTGGAAGATATTATCATGGAAATGATGCTGATGTAGGAGTTTTAGTTCAATCTGCGATTTCAGGACTAAAATTAGATGTTTTAGAACCGTTTAATCCTAAAGAAAGAATAATTGAATGGGCTGCAGGTGGTTAATGATGACCAAGTTTGGAGATATGACGTTGAATGAATTTTGTTCTGTGCTCTCTTCTGAAAAACCAACCCCTGGTGGTGGT
Source organism: uncultured Candidatus Poseidoniales archaeon (assembly GCA_964598735.1). Classification (GTDB taxonomy): domain Archaea; phylum Thermoplasmatota; class Poseidoniia; order Poseidoniales; family Thalassarchaeaceae; genus MGIIb-N2. The sequence continues at coordinate 3,115 of CAZRCY010000037.1, read as the reverse complement.
TCTGCATCAGGAGTCGCTCTTTCACAGGCTGGAGCGTTGGCATGTATGGTTGCAAATTTGACTATTGGTAGAGATCAATATTCCTCAGGCTGGGAAGCTGCCGAATTAGCATTAAATGTTGGCAAAAAAGCAGTTGAAATGGGCAACGTATTTGCAGATGAAGATGCATCTGGATATGATGCAGTTGTCGCCGCTTTTCGAATGCCTAAGGATACCGATGATGAACGTGAAAATAGAAAGACAACAATTCAAAATGCTTCAATTAATGCGGCTAAACCTCCGTTGAAAATTGCTGAACTATCTTTGGAATTATTGCGTGTTCTTCCATCATTAGCATCTCTAGGTAATTCTAACGCAATTACTGATGTTGGAGTCTCAGCGTTGCTTTCAAGTGCTGCTTGTAAAGGTGGATTGTTTAATGCCGAAATCAACATTGTTGGAATGAAAAGTCAAATTGCTGAAGAAATGCATAATTCGATTTTATCAATGAGGGAAGAATGCAGTAAAATATCTAGAGAAGTTATGCATCTCGTTCATGACGCTCTTTCTGATTGAGAAATACCATATCATAGTCCTACAACCGGTAAGCATGGATGTGGACCTCTCGTCACTAACAGTTGGGATTCCATCCGAGATTCCTGAACCCGCAGAATTAGATCCTACGATCGACCATGCACCATCTCGTAGACATATTTTGAATATTGAAGGAGAGCGTCTTGCATTGAGAAATGCTCTCAGATATTTTCCCAAATCTTGGCATCAAGAATTGGCACCTGAATTTTTGAAAGAATTAAGAAATTATGGTAGGATATACATGCATAGATTCAGACCTACAGAATTTCCGATGAAAGCTTATCCAATCGATTTATACCCCGCTAAATCTCAACAGGCTGCTGCAATCATGTTGATGATTCAGAATAATTTAGATCCATCTGTAGCTCAATTTCCTCATGAGCTTATTACCTATGGAGGTAATGGTGCAGTATTCCAAAACTGGGCCCAGTATCGTATAACAATGAAGTATCTCTGTGAAATGAGTGATGAACAGACTTTAGTGATGTATTCTGGACATCCCTTAGGGTTATTTCCTAGTAACCAAAATGCACCTCGTGTGGTGGTTACAAATGGAATGGTTATTCCAAATCACAGTACTAAAGATGACTATGATCGAATGAATGCATTAGGTGTTAGTCAGTATGGACAAATGACCGCTGGTTCATACATGTATATCGGGCCACAAGGAATAGTTCATGGTACGACGATTACTATCATGAATGCTGCCAGGTTGTATCTCAATCTTCCTCCAAAGTCTGACCTTGCTGGCATTCGATTTGTTACCAGTGGGTTAGGGGGCATGTCAGGAGCCCAAGCCAAAGCAGCAGTAATTGCTGGTGCTGCATGTATTGTCGCAGAATCGAATGCTATCGCTGCGGAGAAACGATGTTCTCAAGGATGGGTTGATATCCTTCATTACGATGTCGATAAAGCGATTGACGAGATGATAAATGCTAGTAATTCTAAACACCCGATTTCCATTGGTTATGTCGGTAATATTGTTGAATTATGGGAGCGACTTGTAGAAAGAGAAGTTGAAGTCCATCTTGGATCTGATCAAACCTCTCTCCATAATCCGTTTCAAGGAGGATACTTTCCTGCTGGGTTTACATTTGAAGAATCGTCTGCTATGTTAAGTCAAGATCCTCAAAAATTCCGGGACGAAGTTCAATCTTCCTTGAGGCGCCATGTATCGGCAATCAATACAATGTCGGAAAGGGGTATGTTCTTTTGGGATTACGGAAATGCATTCCTATTAGAGGCCGGTAGAGCAGGTGGGGATGTATTTTCTGCCGGCGGGAATTCATACCGGTATCCTTCGTATGTTGAGGACATAATGGGACCGTTATGTTTTGACCTTGGTTTTGGTCCATTTCGATGGGTTGTAACATCGGGATTAGATGAAGATTTGAAAGAAACTGATAGAATCGCTTCGGACGTATTAAGCTCAATGCTCGATGAGTCAGACAGTTTTACTATTCAACAGATTTCGGACAACCTTCATTGGATTGACAAAGCTGATGACCACAAATTAGTTGTTGGGAGCAAAGCACGAATTTTATATGCAGATGATGTAGGTAGACGACGAATTGCTAAGGAATTCAATTTAGCGATTAGAACAGGTCGTATTTCTGCACCTATAGTCTTAGGTAGGGACCATCATGATGTTTCAGGTACAGACTCTCCCTATCGAGAGACAGCAAATATCAGGGACGGTTCTCAATTTACAGCAGATATGTCTGTTCATAATTTCGTTGGTGATGCAATGCGTGGAGCCACTTGGGTCAGCCTTCACAATGGAGGGGGAGTTGGTTGGGGCGAAGTAATCAATGGAGGTTTTGGATTGTTGTTAGATGGAAGTGAAGATGCTGATACTAAATTAAATCAAATGTTACATTGGGATGTAAATAATGGGATAGCGAGAAGAGCATGGGCTCGAAATAGTCCTGCAGAAGAGGCAATCAATCGAGCAATGCAAAAAGAACCACTTCTACGAGTCTATTTGCCTAATCATGTAGCCGATGAAATCATTGATGAGATATTCGAGGAGATGTCATGATGCTTCTTGATGGGTCTAATTTGACACCTTCTGCGGTGATTTCAATCATGAAAGGAGAAATCGATATAGGATTGGCTGAATCTTCTCGCTCGAGAGTCGACGAGGCTAGAGAAGCAGTGGAAAAAATAGTAAAATCGGGTCAACCAGCATATGGAATAAATACTGGATTTGGCGATTTAGTTAGTGTTGCAATTCCTGCTGAAGACCTTTCTACTCTTCAAGAAAATTTAGTTCGTAGTCATGCCTGTGGTATAGGCGAATCTATGAATCCGTTACATGTAATTGGAATGATGACAGTTCGTCTTAATTCTTTGTTAGTTGGTAACAGTGGAATTAAGTGGGAAACGATTCAGACCATTGCATCTATGATTCAAGCAAGAATTGCCCCTGTGGTCCCGAGGATTGGTTCCCTAGGGGCTTCTGGTGATTTGGCACCATTATCTCACATGTCCCTTGGATTGATGGGGGAAGGTATGGTCGATGTTGATACTGGAAAAGAAT
>CAZRCY010000036.1:12875-14126 GCA_964598735.1 uncultured Candidatus Poseidoniales archaeon | reverse complement strand
GCGCTGAAATACCTCTCACAACTGATTTCTTGATGAAAGAAACAAATGAATCTAGAACTCGAGTTTTAGGGATTTTAGATAGATTTAGGTCAGCACTTCTTGTTGAAAGAGTATTATTAGAAGATAGAATTTCACATAATCTATTCATTGGACTAACTCATCAATGGACTCAAAGAGGTGAAAAATGGATTCGAGGGCGTGGTGGTCTGGGACGGATAGAACATCAGGTCGCTGATCGAATTATTTCAGATTTAAGACAAGAGAAATTGACAACTGAGAGTATTTCTATGCATCTAGAAAGCATTGAAACTGAAGTAAAATGCCTTCTTGTAAATACATTAGGTGGAAGAGTCCCTTACGGATATCGACTAACAGGAAAGGATGCAAAGGCAATCGTACCCCGATTACTTTCTAGAGTCCAGAGGATACTTGAAAGGCTTAGAGTGATCTCAGAAAGATATGATCAACTTACATCCTAATCTTAGTCGGTAGCATTGACTGTTCTAAAAATTCTGTAACAGACTGAATCAATTCATTTGGCCCTTGAGTTCTGTGTAACTTAACTCTCATATCACTCGCTCCTTCTAATCCTTTAGTGAATGAAATGGCATGACGTTTAAGATGATTATTTCGACGATTTCCATATGTTTCATCAGCCAATTCGCAATATCTTCTCCAACACCATAACTTAATTGCAGCCTCTTTTCCTTCTAATGTTGTGTCAGAAACAAATTGATTCCAAGGTGCTGGACTAGATTTCCAACCCATTCCTTCCTTTATTCTGAAAAAAATATCTGGATTGCCTATAGCCGCTCTTCCAATCATGAGCCCTGCTGCCTTGGTAACTTCAAGGCAGCGAGCTGCGGTATCTGCATCCTTGACATCTCCATTAGCAACAACTGGAATAGATAAATCTCGCACCATTTCTCCAATTTCTTCCCAATCAGCGTCACCTGCATATCTTTGACGTAACGTTCGTCCATGAACAGCAATTCTAAACACGCCTTCGTCCTGTAATCGAAGAGCAATCGAATGTGCGGTGTTAGGACCCGCTCCTGTTCCTAATCGAACCTTTACGGTTACTGGAACATCACTAGCCGCAATACACGCTCTAACCATACTAACTAATCGATTTGGATCTCCAAGGAGTGCAGCTCCTGCAGAGTTTCTACATACTTTTGGAGCTGGACATCCAAAGTTAAGATCAATAACATCTGCTACTGAAGAGAGGGCTCTAGTTGTTCCAACCAT
>CAZRCY010000036.1:0-12775 GCA_964598735.1 uncultured Candidatus Poseidoniales archaeon | reverse complement strand
GTACTCAGAATGAGGACTCCCAGTCTTCTACATTCTCTGCCGCGTCCCATTGGTCATCGGTAACTCTCCCCTGTGCTTTGACAACCTCTCGAGCAAGTAACCAATATACGAGAGCTAAACTCCTACGACCTTTGTTATTGGCTGGAAGAACCAAGTCAACGAAGCGAAGAGTGTTGTTAGCATCACAAATTCCAACCACTGGAAGACCACTATTCACTGCCTCAGACAGTGCTTGTTGATCGGCCTGAGGATCTGTGACAATAATGACTTCAGGTTCGATGTAACTACGTAGTCTAGGATTTGTCAAGGTACCTGGGATAAATCGTCCAACAATATGCCTAGCGCCGATTGCTTGAGCAAAGCGACGAGCAGGACGTTGCCCATACTGTCGTGCACTTACTACCAGAATATTCTCTGGCTTGTATTTACTAAGAAAATTTGAAACGATAGAAAATCGCTTATTTGTCTCATCTAAATTAATTAGATAAAGACCTGTTCCCTCTTGCTTCTGATCTTCCAAGAAAGGCACCATGTGAGCGCTACTTTGTTGTGTCCCAATATGAACAAAATGTTGCTGATATGTATCTAATGGGAGGAGGTACTCTACGTCACTCATGATTATCAGCGTGGTGGCCACCTGCCTCCCATTCATAACCGCTTCGCTACCCAAAGACATGCAAAATGAGGGATTTCTTCCGCCCCAACCCCTTTGTATAGCCCCCGATACCATCTACCGATGGAGGACACTAGGAGCCTAAGAGGTCCTCTAAAACAGGGGATTGAGGGGCCGAATGGGTTTTGGTTCGATCTAGAAAATAAAATTCTCAACGTTTCTGCATCAGAAATAGAACGCTACGTTTACTGTCCAATGAGTTGGAGACTAGAAAGTGAAGGAGTCAGCGCCAAAGGGATAGAAGTAGAGCAAGGGATCGAAAAACACGAGCAAATGCATCAAATAATTGTCGAAAAAATTGAAGCGCAGAATGAATTTACTCGGAATATTGTAATTTGGTCATGGTGGTTCGCTGTCGTACTGACCTTGGCTGCAGATACTGCTGCGTTTTATTTTGTACAAGATGGACTAATCGATTCCGAATTAGCCAGTATGATTGGTAAATTCTTAGTTCTATTAGCGTTAGTATGGTTAATTCTGGCCATTGTTCTACTAATTCTTCCATGGAGAAAATGGCTAGGTTGGAATGAAAAACTACTCTCAACATCACCTTATACTTCTGAAATAGAGAATGAGTTGCAACCATTGAAAACCCCACTAGAACTAGGACAAAAAGGATGGTTCACTTTTGGGCGTCCAGAAGCATTGATTCTTTTTTCGGCTATTGCGTTAAGTCTTCATGGAATCGCATTAACATTCGCTCAAAATAGAAGTTTAGCCACCTTCGCACTACTAGTTTTAGCCTTGATTTGGACATTATTAGCCACTACTAGGTTACAGGCAGCACTTACTGCAAATCAACGAATAAAGGAAAAGGACATTGAGGCAGGTCTTGAAGAATTAGGAGATATTGGGTACAGTGACGGAGGTGATTCTTTCCTTCTAGAAGATGAAAATACGGGACTACGAGGAAGACCAGATCAAATCACCCGAATAGGTAAAGATCTAATTCCTGTGGAATTAAAAACCGGTAAGATTCCAAAAAAGCCTCACAAAAGTCATCAATTTCAGATTCTGGCATACCTGCATTTGATTGAATCAATGACTGGGAATGCCCCTCCTTTTGGATTTCTTAGATATGGTACTGAAACAGTATACTCAATTGAATGGAATCAAAAAGAAAAAGAAAAGCTGTTCGATATAATCAAAGAAATTCAAAAAGTAACTGTTCAAGGTGGAGCAAAGCGAGATCATAACAGGCCTGGAAAATGTAAATCTTGTAGCAGAAGAGAACACTGTCCAGATAGACTGACATTTATTCCAAGTCAATAAGATCCGTGCATTCTCCTACTTCATGAATCTCTGCAAAAAATACACAGGGACGCGAAACTGTTACCTTTACTGAAAACGAATCATAAACAGATAAAATATCGATAGGTGTCTCTATTCCTATTCCTCTAGCTTCAACAGACAGAATCCATTCTCCATCCTCAAAGGGAGATGAATCTTCATTGAGATAGGTTTCTGTGAATTCGTAGTTTTCAGTTGCCCTCTCAGTGAAAAAAGGTGTGCCGCTCGGATATTCTCCTGGCTCCCAAACTGATATCTCAACATATCTAGCTCCAACTTCTTCAATTAACCCAGGGAATGTTTCGTTAGCAAAATCTGAAATCGCATCACCAATTGATGCATCAAAAAATATCTCAATTTGACTAACAGTTGGATCTATCAAAAATTCAGATTCATTGGTATATTCTGTAGACTCAATATCTTGAGTATCGAAAGTATAATCCCAACCGACTCTAGTATCTTGACTACGACTTTTAGGATCTTCTTTCATATCTTCCATTAATTCCCTCATTGAGAGAAGAGAAAGGCAACCAGGACTCATTAAAGTAAGGGTAAGCAAAAGACAAAGCGCCACTTTTCGATTTACAAAAAAGGCCTTCATTCAATCAACTCCATTCACCTGTCTGCACTCATAGGGTTCGTCAATGCTCTGCTCAGACCCCCTCTGTCATCACTCAGGCATTTGATTGAAGATAGTCAAGATTTTCAATCCTGCGATTCTTCGGATCCTTCCTCCTTACTCTTTCTTCGAATACTTCGTCTTCTCTTAGGCTTAGTATTTTCTCCTTCTTCCACGTCAGAAATACCTTCAGTATGGCCTGCTTCTGATGAAAGTGAACTGAAATCACTCGTCTTGTCTAGTTGTAATTCACTACCCACTTGAGCAGATGGATCACTTAATTCATCGAAGACAACTTTCTCTCCAGGAAGAACTCCTTCCTCTCCAGTCAAATCAAATATATCTTTACGAATATCAGCATCACTTGCACTCAACTCAACTTCGTCATCCTTTAATGCACGTCTCTTACCCTTCTTTTCGAGGAATGAATCAATATCTCTACCAGCTTCCAATTGATCTTGAAGATTTGTAGAAACAACTTCCTCATCCTCATCCTCTTGGGAGACCAATTCTTGTTCATATTCTTCCTCGATTGACCGAATCTGGCTTTCTGCTTCTTCCAATCCTGATTCCCAATCATCTTCAATGGAATCCTCTGAAACTCCAAAGTTTTCCATTTGGTCATCAAAGTCTTCAGTTCCGATAAGAATTTCTTCCTCATCTTCTTCTTCATTTCCTTCTTCATCAGGTAGAGGTATGAACTCTTTTCTCTCTCGTCGTTCATAATGTGAAGACACATCTTGAATGGCTCCACAATATGGACAATGGTCCATTGCAGATGGAATCGAGGTTCCACATTCTTCACAATCATGGAAACGACTGAAGCCACTGGTAAGTTGGAAATCACAATGAGGGCAAATATCTTCATCTCCTTCAATTTCACCACTACAGGCCGGACACAATTCGAACGTCTCACGTTCCGTTTCTTCCATAACTCTCCTAGTCAGAAAAATTGCAGCTATCAACACAATAATTCCTGTAATTCCTAAGAGAATCATTAACATGACACCCAATTCTCTGTTGGCTTCCTCGGGATTGACTGATTCACCACTGTCAACAATTACAGTCCACAACGATGTTTTGGATGGTACTGTTCCATTAAGTGCTATGATTGCCAATTGGAGATCTCCAGCCTTATCTGGAGTAATAGTGCACTGAACTGTATCTTCGGATCCTGAAGATGCAAGATTTACTACAGTTCTGTCGACTTCTGTTCCTAAAGGAGCATAACAAACAAACGTCTCTATTCCACTACCCTCATCAGAAGTTACAGAAATAGAATATGTCGTTTCAACTCCAATTTTGAGAGGTAAGCCATTATCCCAACTCTCATCGCTTAGAAATCGTAAACGCAAATCACTCACCAACTGAACTGATCCTGTAGCAGTATTATCAGCTGAATTAGAATCATGTGAGGGATTATCGGGAATCCATGTTGCACTAAATGATTGAGTACCACTAATATCGCCTCTAACAATAGTTGAAAATACCAAAGAAATATCTCCAGACTCAGTAGAAGAAGGAGGAGGAATTACTCTGAATTGTCCAGATAGACTTTCGCCCTCAAATGTTGCCTCTACTGTGCCACTTACAGGGATAGACCCCGTGTTTTGAATACTTACTGTAAAATTAACTGACTCTCCACTTTGAACCTGAAGGGGAGATGCTACTGCAATTGATGATACGACTACATTAGGAGCTGGATACATCATAATTGAAAATTCATTTGAATTATCAAATACACTAGATTCTGGAAGAGTAAAACCAGGATCAATTACAACTTGCAGTTGAATTTCTCCAACATTCTCAATGAACATAGCACCTATTAATGTCTCATTCCAAAGTACAGAACTCTGACCATCGAGAAAATCCACCGAGAATGCATGGACTGGACTTGTATCAGAAACTCTCTGAACCTGCATAGGTACAGTAATCGAACCTGTACTGGGCATTCGAAGTAATGAGCCACTAATATCCCAAGGACCTCTGAGAGAAGAAGGAGATGAGGTTACAGTAATTTCACCATCATAGAAGTAATTTGGAGGTGTGGTAATCGCGATAATAGTAGAACGAATGTTATCGGTCGAATTAGACTCAAAGACTCCATCGTTAGAATTACTATTAGCGGTAACTGTCAACAAAGCGTCTGTTGCCGGTGCGGTGAATGTTCGATTAATCCAAACACTTTCCCCGGGTGGTAATGATCCCACAGTGTAATCCAAAGGAGCCTCTTCCCCAAGTTCAAAAGTGACAGTAGTTGATCCTGCTGATACTCCTCCTACGTTGGAAATCTGGGTGTTTGCAGAAAAGGATGTACCTGAAAATAAATCAAATGAGGGATTAATTGTAAGTTCAGATACAATCAAATTTGGACGATCTGAAATGGTGAAAAGGGCAGATTGATCGTTGGAGACACCATTTGCAGAAAAATCAACTCGGAATGGAACGTCTCCTGCACGAGTCAATACAGTTGAAACTTGGACTGTGATTGAGGACGATGCTGTGACTGTAACAAAAGTACTATCCTGAACTAAGTTACCATCTTGACTTAGTTGGTATGATGCAGTTGTATCAGATGTATCGCTATTGTGTAGAGTAACTTCTATTGTTACTTGAGACCCGTTTTCTAAGGTACCAACAATATTGATGTCTGATTCGTCTACAGTAATTCCACCTGCACTAGTTGCTGAAACAACGCCAAAAAGTGGCAGCAGAAGGAGCAAACATACGAAGAGTCCCGTCCTCATGTTGGATGAAGGGGTCTAGGGGCACTTCAACGCTCCCGCTGTCTACTACGTGAAAGCATTGAAGGGCGACCGGTCCTACATACCCACCGTTCCATGGCTACTCGGACGATTTCTCGCCTCCTGACATTGCTCATTCTGTCGAGCATTTGCTCTGGAATTGCAGCAGGAACTGATGCTCGAAATACCAGTTTAGATTTCGTAAATCCTCCCGAAACAGGAGAAGTTATCGGAGGAACGTATACGATATCTATTGTCAATATTACAGGATTAGATTATGTAATTTTAGAAGTTGAAGAAGGAGCAACATGGACACAAATTTCCAATATGTCAGGAACTCCTTGGTCTACTTCATGGGACAGTAGTACTGTAGATGATGGAACCCACAGATTACGAATTATCGGGCACCCATCTGATGGGAGTTCTAACATTGAAGTTGTTACTTCTTCATTTATCGTGGATAATACTGCTCCATCTTCTTTGATATTGAGTGTCGATGATGCTGAGGTCGGTGATGGATCCTCAATCGCAAATAGAGCTTGGTTTGACATTGCTGAAACTGATTCTATGGTCTTCCGTTGGAATGCTTCGGATGATAACCTAGACAAAGCAGTAATTTCCGGCGTTCCTGGAAGTGGAAATCCCCCCACAGACGGACCGGGGGCTCTACTACATCGTTGGTCATGGGCACCAGGTGATCTATCCGAGGGACTCTATACCGTCTCACTTACTGTGTATGACGAAGCGGGAAATACTGCCACTAGGTCTTTGTATCTTGGAATAGATAGGACTGGACCAAATACAGGGAATCCTGTTTTCTCGGTTTATGAAAATGCGTGGACAAATGATGCGGTAATAACAGTTGGTGCATTGGCAGCAGGAGCATCAGATAATGGTGGAATTGGAATTGATCGTTACGAATGGAGAGTAGATAATGAAGATTGGAATAATTTTGGTAGTGGATCGACTTCCACCTTACCTCTCCCTGAAGGACAAAGAGTTCTATCTTTCAGAGCAGTAGATCGATTAGGGAATTCTGGGGCAAGTACTAACCATACCTTCTGGACCGACCACACAGACCCAGTTGCAGGTGGGTGGAGTATTCCGGAAATTACCACAATGACTCAGGGCCAAATTAGTGTTCAATTAATTGCAACTGATACTCTGTCTGGAATTGACGAATCGAATACGACACTGAGGTATGGATTTGATAATGACGGAATGGGATCTATACCTGATATCACCAATCAATGGCTTTCATTAGGAACTGGAATGAATGCGAATTTACCATCTGGAATAGATTGGTCAACTAAACAAGGTGATTGGTTAGGAGTTTCAGCGATTATGAGCGACAATGCAGGAAATCAAATTTTGAGTCCCCCAACATATGTTAGAATCGTACCAGGGATTGATTTCCATCTAGAGGAGGTGAGTGTTGATAGATTGATAGTTGCAGCCAACACTGGAGACAAAATCAACGTAACAGGAACTGTAGTTGCAAATCAAGCATTTACTGGTTCAGTTATTGTTAGACTAGAGATGGCACCTAGTGATAGAACTACAGATACAAATTGGACTGTTTTAGAGACTCGTACACTGAATGCAGGCAGCCTATATGATGGCAGAGAAGTATTAGATCCATTTGAAGTCCGAATTCTTGCATCCGGTGAATATGATTTGAAATTATCAATTGATCCAGATGAAATCATTCCTGAGAAGGATGATGGAAATAATGTAGAATATCTTGTTGTTAGTGGAGCAAGACCAAGTTCAATTGGCGCTGTTACTAGTTTCATGCCTGCTCTATTCCTCTTAATTGCAGTTTCAGGATGGATGGCTTGGACAATGAGAAGTACAAAAGAAGAATGATTATTCCTCTTCCCAATTTATTGATTCATCTTCTGCTAATTCCATCATTTCATTAACTGCATCAGAATCTTTCGGATCTACTTGAGATGCCTTGAATCTACGTTCATTTCTTCTCTCTCTGGCAGCAGCAAGACCTGGAACAAGATCATCAAACCCTGAAGAGGTTGCAGATTGGCGCTGTTCATGCATCGCTAAAGTTTGACGTTCCATTCGTTGACGTCGTCTTTCTGTCTCTAGGTATTTGAGTACAGTTCCATGCTCTGCGCCTGCGAGAACTCTCTCTAAAGCAGCGGAACCGATTGCAAGTGAATCTATATCTCCTACAACTACCACTGTTGAACGATAAACTACTAATTCGACACCACTCAATTCCTCAATAAGTTCACGAATTCTTCCATTTCTTCCAATGATCCTTCCCCTCATTCTCTTAATTTGATTAGGCTGACGCCCAACCCATTCCTTGATATCATACATTTTGAGATGGACATCATCTTCTAACAGAGTAATTGCCTTAGATGGCGCCATTCCTCGACCGATTGCGCGAATTACATCAGGCATTTTTATTCGAATGATTGGATCAGATTCATCAGACCACTTCGCATTGACTTCTCCTGTAACTGAATCAATATGAAGGGTGCATCGAGCAGCATTCTCAATTTCTAATTTTGTTTCACCAGACTTACCAATTAGGACTCCGATACGATCTTTTGCAATTCTGGCAAGCAACTCCATCTATGTGCCTCCTACGATTACTCCAGATTATGACTCTAAAATGCTCAGCAATGTTTCTTCAAAGTTTGTTTCGATTCCTTTTTTACTAGCCCAGTTACATACATTCCTCACGTCTCTGACTAAAAATTCTTGAGCATTGGGGTGAGCAGATTTAACGGCTTGTCCCACGTCTATTATCCATGGTTCATCATTGTGCCAGAGAACATTGTATTCCGATAGATCAGCATGAACTAAATCAGCATCTTTCCATGAAACCTTGATAAAATTCACTAATTCATTAAAAATTGTATCTGGATCTTCAATTTTTATATCTCTAAGGCGAGGACTTGGACCATCGTCAGAGCCAAGGTATTCCATTACTAACACATTTCGATTCACCTCAAATGCAGCAGGAACTCGAAGACCTGAATTCTCTAATCTCTTCAAATTTCGGTGTTCTTTCCGAACCCAAATAGTTACCAATTCTCGATGCCTTCGTTTTAGTCCTCCAAATCTTGGATCGCCTTCAATATATTTTGTTAATCCCTTGAAAACAGCGTTACTCGTATGGAAAATTTTCACTGCTCTTGGACCATCATTACTCGTAGCATAAAAAACATGAGCTTCTTTTCCACTTGCTATAGGGAATTCAACTGTATTAATTGCACTCTGACGCATCAATTTGTATATTGATAATAATGTAGATTGATCGAAAACTTGATCGAAGACGCGTCTATCTACCCAGTCATATCGCCCTGTTCCAAGGACTCCTTGTAACCTATGTTCAATCTCTTGGAACATCTTCTTCATCTTGGGTTGGTCCATCCACTCAGTAGATACTCCACCCTCTCCATGCATGGATTTTACATCAATTTCGTCTTCGAAGTCCGCTATGAATTCGTCATCTGAGGTCACAAGACCACCTATCCGAAGAATGAGTCTATATCGCCATCATCGTCATCTTCAAAATCATCATGACGGGATCTGGTGGGCTCTGCAATAGGTACCGGTTCTGTTGTCAAATCGTCATCAGAATCATTAGAAGAAAACAGATCATCCACATCATCTTCTTCTTCAGATTCTATTTCATCTACTTCCGAAGATGATTCAAAAATTCCACTTTCATCTCCAATTTCTATGGACTCTTCTCCGGATCCGAATACATCTACTACAGAGGGTAGCTGTCCTTTTCGAGAAAGATACATCGCTTGCGTCTTACTATATCTCGTAATCACATTTGCTCTGTCATCTTGGTATTCCCAAGGTTGTACAACAATCAAATCCTCTTCTCTAACCCATTGTCTACGACGCATCTTTCCTGGAATTCTAGAGATTCTTACTTCACCATCTTCACAAATAGCTCGAACTCTCCGTCCACCCAACATCTGGTCAGCAATTGCAAACATCTCGTTCACTTTACGATTTGGAAGTGGGACTCGTATACGGGTTGAACCGTCTCCGGACTCCATTTGGGCGAGGAGTTCCTCGTCCACCTTCTCCTCTCGACCGCGTGCCATTGAAAGTAGCCTGCGGACCACCTACTAAAAACAACAACGGTCAAGGCGGCTCAAACTTTCAACAAGTGTTGAGCCGCCATAGTAGCCATATCTACCAAGGTTTGACTGAATGGACCTATGCCTGCAATAACCGTTAGAATCAGACAAAGGATTACCGTAATTCTAATCATTGGTGCATCTGGGAGAGGTAGAATACTCTTTGACTTCTCAAAGAACATCACTTGTCCTATTCTTAGATAATAGAATAAGGATAGGGCACTGTTTAATGCCATGGAGATTGCTAGCCAGAAAATCCAATGAACACTATTCAACCATACAAGAGCGCCTGCAGCGGAAATTGAACCACTTCCAGTACTCGCTGAAACTATACCATCTATTACAAGGAACTTCGAAAGGAATCCCGAAAGTGGAGGAACACCTGCAAGAGCCAACATAAACACGAACATCGCTACTGCAATGATTGGATCTCGACGTCCAAGACCATACAGTGACTCTATTGATGAGGAATCATCTCTGATCTCTGTCATGGTCAGCACCAAGAACGCACCTGACTTGAAGAAGGCTAGAACAAGAAGATGGAATACTACTGCTGTAATTAGTAATTCATTTGTAGATTCACTTGCTAATCCTGAGCCAAGTGCGGCAAGAGCGGCGAGCAGATATCCTGCATGTGCAACACTTGAATAGGCTAACATTCTCTTCGGGTTAGGGGTGGAAAGTGCTGCGAGGTTACCCCAAGTCATCGTGATAACTGAGAGTATTCCAATCAGTGGGAGCCAGAATGCTGCAGATCCGAATTCGGGACCCGTCATTACGACCAATACACGAAGAAGTGCGGCGAATCCCATTGCCTTTGATGCAGTAGCGAGAATTGATGCCATTGGTGAAGAGGTACCAGAATAAGCGTCTGGCGCTGCAAAGTGGAATGGGACTGCACTTACCTTGAATCCAAAACCGACAAGTAGCATTCCAAAACCAACCGCAGCTAGTGGTTCAAGAGTTTCCATTGCTGCCCATGAAGCTGCTAATCCTTGAGGTCCAGTGAGATTCAAGGTTGCAGAAGTATAATCCGTAGCAGAACCGCTCCAAATGTATAGCAGAGACATTCCATAGAGAGTTATTGCGCTTGAAACAGAGCCTGTGAGGAAATATTTCGTTGCAGCTTCTCCGCTAGTGGTTTCTTCTTTCATGAATGCAACAAGAACATAGATTGCTAATGATGCTAATTCCAGCCCTACAAATAGTAAGAATAGATTAGTAGATAATGCAACAATACTCATTCCAAGTGCAACGAATAAAACAAGTAAATGGAAATCACCCTGACGTCGATTATTCAATAGAATACGAATTGCACGAGCTCTAAAAGAATCACTAGAATCAGGATGAGGAGATTTTGCATCAGCATAGGCAGGCATTCTGTTTATCATTGCTGCAGTTCCGACCAATAATGCAAAATTGAATATTGATGTAAAAATCCGGCTAAATGCATCAGATCGTAAAATATAATCAGATGATCCAGCACATCCTTGTTGAATTGCCCCGTTTGCTGAAATACATACTGTAGAGAGAGCGGCACCTTCTACGAAAGTCATCAAACTACTAGCCATTGCTAAGAGCAGAGTAAATAGAGAAATAACACCTGGAATAAGAGGGTCACTAGTAGCACGAAAACGCTCACCTCCTAGGAATACCGGAATTCTGAATTGAGTCATTGGAATCCTTACTGTAGCATTTCCTAGATTAGGCACTATTATCAGAAGAAGGATACCCACAATTATTGTCACTTCTGGACGAAGAGATTCTACTAACAGTGGATGGGCAAGTAGAGGGGATTCTATATTCATGGAGTCACCCCCAAAGCAGTAAGGGCATCAATCATGATTTCACTGACCAAACCTGTACTCCAATTAGACATCATCTCAAAGAATAATGCAGGGAGAATTCCGAATAGAATTGCTAAACATCCTAAGATGAACATTCCAGCATTCTCGTGCCAGGTGACATCGCGAGGTTTGTCTCCGTGCATAGTGTCTGGAAGAATTCCATGGTGTGGATCTCCACTTTCAAAAATTGTTCTTTGCATAGACCATAGATAGTATGCTGCTGTGAGAATTAATGTTAATGCAGGGATCAGGACCCACCAACCAAAAGTCATCCAGAATGCTATCATAATTGCCACCTCTGCGACGAAACCAGCCATAAGAGGAAGTCCCAGACTCGCCATCCATCCCAACATCATATGGCCAGCCATGAATGGACTATGGTGTGCTAATCCACGCATTGACCCAATTTCCAAGGTGTGATAGTGATGCTTAAATGAGCCACAAACAGCAAACAGAAGAGGGGATATTATTCCGTGTGCGAACATCATGAATAATGCTCCAGCAATTCCAAGGGGTTGCATTGTTGCAATTCCTAAGAAAATCAAACCCATGTGAGAAACAGACGAATAAGCAACCATTCTTTTGAGATTTGTTTGCCCGAGACATACCCATGCTCCATAAAACAAACTAGCCATGCCTAAGAAAACCAACAATGGAACCATAGTTATCGTCTCTTGAGGGAACAAACTAACTGCAACCCTGAGGAACCCATATGCGCCCATTTTCAGCATCACTCCTGCCAATAGCATTGAACCGGCAGTTGGGGCTTGGACGTGAGCATCTGGAAGCCAAGTATGTACTGGAACACTGGGCATTTTAGTGGCAAATCCTATCAACATCAAGAGGAATACGACTGTTCTCAATCCAGCAGAACTAATCAACGATGACTGTTGCATCAGCAGAGGAATATCGAAATGGTGATGGGTCAAAGTACCTGAAATACCTGCCACTGGAGAACTGTGGAAGTATACAATCAAGATTCCGATTAACATCAGTATACTAGCTGCAAACGTGTAGATGAAGAATTTCATCGCTGCATATCTTCTATCTTCTCCTCCCCAAACTAGAATCAAGAAAAACATAGGAACTAATGTTAATTCCCAATATACATAGAATAAGAATAAGTCTAATACTGCAAAGACACCCAGCAATGCTCCTTCCATTAGAAGGATCAAACTATGAAATTGTGCCCCTTTTTTAGCATCCCATTGTACCAGCATAGAAATTGGAATCAAAAGAGTGGTCAACCAGATCATAGGATACGATAGAGCATCAATTCCAACATGCCAGTTAACTCCAATACTAGGGATTAGAGAAGTATATTCGCTTTCCAAGAGATAAGATCCTTGAGCACCGAAGGAGCCTGCGGACCATGTCGATAACCAATTATTGTCGAGACCAATTTGAGTTGCTAGACCGAACAATAATACTGCAATACCTATGTTTGCGTATTTTATCAAATCAACAGC
>CAZRCY010000035.1:6099-14786 GCA_964598735.1 uncultured Candidatus Poseidoniales archaeon | reverse complement strand
GGTCGTTTTGAAATTGGTACCTTCAAAATCTGATCACAACTAGGACATTCCAAAATATCATCCATACTCATGGAAACCAATATATTCGATTCACTTTCTTCGTCAGAAATACCTTCATCAAATTCAACGTCGTCGGTTTCAATTTCACCATTTTCAATAATTTCTTTGGGATAGACTTGGAATTCTGTTGAACAAGGTGGAGCACATCTCGCTCTTCCTGAATATGTTTGAGGGACAAGTAAAGCACGGTTACACTCGGGACAATACACTTCTCTCTTTTCTTCAATATTAGGATCAACATTTTCATTTTTATCGGCTTTTTTATCCTTCTTGATAGAAACGGACTTTCTACTCCCTTTAGTTGCCGATCTCATTGCAATAGATACTAAAATTCCAATTAAAATTCCAACGCCAATAGTTATCCAAGGCAATTCAGAATTAGAACTTGGCACAACGTTATTAGATATCACAGAATTATCGAAATCTGAAATTAAAAATTCGGAATACCACTCTGCACGAATGTCGACTGGATTTCCTGTTGGCCAAAATTCGATTGAAAATGTACTTGAAAAATCTGAATCAGTTTGTAATACCGGCGAATTCATTTCTGCGAGAACAATTCCTGTAGCTGATGAAATGATTCGGATTGTTCCTGGATTGATAATATCTGTCCCAGTGTTGGAAATTAGAACATCGATAGAAACACTATCTCCTGCAGAAGGTGTTTGAGGAGATATCGAAATGATCTCAATTTTCCCAGAAATCTCAGGCGGAGAAACCTCAATTTCATCTACTGCAATATCATGAGATATCCAATCGATAGGAGTCAACGTGATAGAAACTGAAGAAACTGAGGGAGACCCGAGGGATAAAGAAAATTGACGAATACCCGGGGTCAAAAATGAATCAAAACGTTGTAATAATTGCGAATTTGAACCAGAAATACCATTCAATTCAACAGATACATCTCTATTTCTCCCCTCATCGAGAATTGTTCTAAATGAAATTTCAAGCCCATCATCAGAAGTCCATGATGTATCTAAAATTTCAACATACAATTCTTGAGGTTCCTCAATTGAAATTTGCGAATAACCAGATAGATTCTCTGAAACTAGTGAATCATTTGATATAATCTCCCAGTATACATCAACTAAACCAATCTGTGAAAGAACAAAAGGAGCAATGACTTCTCTACTTGAACCGGGTTCAATAACAACCTCTTCTCCAGAAAATGTCTGATTTGATGAGTTTAATCTAAGAAATGCAGTTCCAATGGCATCTCCATCGTTATGGATTAAAGTGGAAAATGATATTGTATCACCCTGATGACCTGGAAGGCCAATAACGGCAACGCCTCCACTGCCAGCTGTAACCATTGATCCAGATGAAGCTGTAACCGCAAAGGCAAATAATGGCAATAACAGAATAGTGATGGCCAAAGTCAACGCGCCATCACGGGCCATACCCTCAATCAAAGATAGACCTATGATAGGGGTTACTGTGAATTTACCCCCTTAGGGTTACTTTATGCAACGTCGTCATGTCGTCGTGACACAATGACTGAGGACTATGAACAGCTTCTGAAGTTGACGCCTGAAGAAATGGCGATTCAAATTCTAGAAAAAAGACGGCTTCTTGCTGATCAAATTTCCTTTATCATACAGGGTTTAGAAGAATCAGTCGATCAATTACAACAAAAATATGACAAAATTGCTCCAAAATATAGAAGGATTTTGGATGAGAAGAAAAATGATTCTAAGACCATCTCTGAATTTGAAAGAATTAGAAAAGAATTGAAAGAAGAGAAGACACAACTCAATGCAGCAATTAGAATTTCAAAAGAATCTGGAAATGCGGTATCGTATTGGACGAGAAGAGTTGAGGAAGGAACTGGGGAATTAGACTACGATTACCCTGACCTGATGAGATTTGCAAAAGCCGTTAAGGCAGGGAAAATGTCCAGAATAGGAAACAAACATCAAAAGAAAAAAAATTGAGGTGCGGATATGAAGAAAAAAAATCGTAAAGAAAGGAGAGAGTTTCTTTTCGATGATCTAGTCGCATTAACAACAGATGAGATAAATGCTAATAGAACTCAAATTAAAGAAAATTTGTCTAAGAAAGAAAATGAGCATGAACGATTTCAACGTGAGCGTAAGGATTTGGTGGAATACGTCAAGATAGTAAGAGGAGTATTAATGGGACCAAGAAACCCAGAAATCTCTGAATTAGTTTCAAGATTAAAAATAGCCCAAACTAGTAGAGATAAAGCAAAGAAGTTGAGGGCAGATTATGACAAAAGGGTCCCTCCTTCTCCCGAAGATATTATTCAATCATTGAAACAAAGACATAAACCGCTGTGGACAATAAGTAATCGAATACAGGAAGTTCCGAGTTTGAAGGAGGAGATTGATCTTTTTGAAAGTTATTTTGAATATCAAGCAATGTATGAAGTCGCTGTAAAATCTGATGAACAACAACAAGTTTTGTTAGATTCATACAAAGAAATCAAGAATACGATGAAGGCAATAAAGAGGTTTGATTTGGAAGATATTGATGATAACGAATTTTCTAAAATTAAAGAGAAATATCCAAACAAAAATATTGGATGGGAAAGTGTAGATTCCTCATCGAAAAAAATTAGTGAAATAGACGATTGGTGTCAAAATTGGATAAAAGAAAAAAGAACATTGCATAAAGAAGTTCAAAGATTAGAGGCATATCTAAGAATTAGAGGGAAAGAAGCCAAAAAAGAATCTTTGAAAATCAAGTCAGAAGAAATTCGTGAAAAAGCAGAAACTGGGGGAACACTTACTCTTGACGATCTTTCTGCACTTATTTCTACAGGAGAAATAGGGAAAATAACAGAAAATAATAAAGAAATTGAGAAAAGAGTTGGACGGAAAAAGAACAAAAAAATTAGAAATAGGAGATCCAACACTACGAGGGGTAAACCTCGTTCAAATAAAAAGACCCACAAAGAGGATGGGAATGATTGATGAATAATCCAAAATGGATTATTAAAACACCTCCGATTTCGATCTCCCTATCAAACGATATAGCGTCTATCCTTAGAATGACGACAGGGGAGTACCTGGAAGGAGATAGAATATCTATTCTCCCATTAGCGAAAAATGGAATTATATTATTAGAAGAAGATAATCGAATCTTGGGGGCACTTCTTTGGATGAAAATTGATCAACTAACTGCCAGAGTCTTAGGGTTTGGAATCCATCCTCGATTTCAAGGTAAAAATCTAGGAAGTGAATGTTGGGAAATTTTCATCAAAGAAATAACTCAACAAGACATGAACAAAGTCACTCTTGAAGTCAGAGAGTCCAATCAAAGAGCGATAAATTTCTACCGAAAAAAAGGATTAAAACCAAAAGGTTGGATTGAAAATTATTATCAAAATGAAAAAGGGGTTTTAATGGAATCAAATTTAACAAAAAATTACCTTTAAACCATCATTTTTTTCAATAGCAACTGTCAGACCGATTCATGTTAGACCGGTTAATGGACGATCTGGCATCGAGGGAAGAAATATCATGGGCATGCTTAGTTGGTGATGATGGTACACCAATTAGGATTCGACCTGGAGTACTATCAACTCCTGAGGCGGCTGCAGCATTGGCAGAACAAACAATCTCAAGAGCAGAAGAACATCTCATGGGAAATCAACTGACTAGAATGAGTTTAATCGGTGAAAATGGGACTATGGTGTTAGTCAGAGTTGGACCGTCTCATGTTTTGATATCATGTGGAAGAGATGTTAGAGGCCATGGAACCGTAAGAAGTACTACCACTGACGTAGGAAAAAGAATGGCATCAATTATTGCTTCAGGAATTAATCAAACAGAGGACCAATGATTTCTAATCCAGTTTGTCCAACTTGAACTGCTTGCTTTTCCATACTATGACGAATGTGTCTCATCTTCTCCACCTGTAGTGTCCTAACAATCTGACCATTTCTTAAATCAACACCCATTTTTAAAATTGCATCAGCGAGGAATCCTTCATTCCCCTCTAATTCTGCATTTTGTCCAGAATATCTTTCGGTGATAATGAATGTATACAATCCTTGCAAACGAAGAAAATCAAAGAAATCAAACATTCTTTTCCTCATTTCTTCATCTACTGTGGTCAAACTGTATATAGCACCAAGAGAATCAAGAACAAAGACACGGAAATTATCACCCTCTTTTTGCTTGAAATGTTCGATCATTTTACGGGTAAATTTCAGGTAATCCATATTCTGATTATCTTTACGAAGTTCAGTGAAATCCGTGATTTGAAGACTTCTAGGCAATCTAATTCCTAACGAACGAGTACTCTTTTGTAAACTTGAAACAGTTTCCTCTACAGTACAATATAATCCAAATCCTCCCTGATTTGCTAAATGATTAGAAATCATGGTCATGCAAAAACTAGACTTCATCGAACCAGGAGGACCAGTTACGAGAGTAAGATACGGTGCTTCAACATCTCTTTCCAAGACTCGATTCATTCCAGCTATACCTGTGAGAAACATACTCCAACCAGTTACAACGTGTACCATGTTGGAAATAATCCTTGCCGCCTTTCGTAAGAGCCGCAGTACGTTAACAAGGGTCTTGCTTATATCCCGTAAACGACTCGGATGAATGCTGGGCGTAATCCCATTGGTGGTGACATGAAATCACTTATTGGAGACAGGAAGTCGTTGGTTGAGAAAAAAACCAATGCTTCACGGGAAGAACGTAATCGCCAAAACGATGAGGTCAAACGCTGGGTTGAGACCAGAAAAGGAATTCAGGATACTATACGTAAACTGATGGATGAAATGGATCGGCAACAAGAAATTAGAGAAGCTGAAAACAAAAAAGTTAGAGATTTGAAAACAATCCGTGAGGAAAAAACCAAAGCAATGCAAAAAGTTCGAAGAGAGTTATTTGAACATATAGACACCAACAGAATCCAACAGAGAAGTAAGACTAGAGGGGTATCTAGTATTAAGAAAGAAATGTATGAGTTAGAATTGAAACATCAAACTGGACAGATCACAGATAAAAAATTCAATGAAAGAGCTCAAGAACTTAGAAGATTGAAGAAAGAAGCTGAAGAACAAAAAAATTCAGATAGTGATGGTCCTTCAGAAATCAGAGAGCGACTAAAGATTGCTGAAGCCGAACAGGATTCAGCACATGCAGATGTAGATGCTGCTGCAGTTGTTGCACAATCTGCACATGACTTAATGCATGAAATTAGAACAGAAGTTTCCAGATTAAAGGATGAACATTCTGATGCGCATCGTAAAGTCGAAAAATTTCGGAGAGTTGCAGATAAACATCATAAGAAATTCTTAGTGGGAATGAGGTGTATTCAATCAATTGACGGAATCTTAAATTCATCTACCGAAGAGGTTGATTCTGTCGAAGATTCGGCGAGCGTAGAAGCTAGAGACTTAATGGATCTATTGATGTCCGGAGAAACTCTTGGCCTAGATGACTTAATGGCTTTCCAGAGAAACAACTAGGTGAAACCATGATTGATCAACAGGATATTGGTGTAATTTTAGAAGATTATGACCAGTTGAAACTCCGAATTGGAATGACTGCTAGCCATAGTGCTCTGGATATCTGTGATGGAGCAATTGAGGAGGGATTTCCCACAGTTGCATATTGTCAATCAGGTAGAGAAAAATTGTATTCTGAATATTTTCGTACCCAACGATCATCTTCTGGGCGTGTTAAACGCGGGATGGTAGACAAAGCAATTACGCTTGATCGATTTGATGGGATTCTAGATACTCAATTTCAAACAGGAATGAGAGAGAGAAACATGATATTCATTCCCAATCGAGCATTTACTTCATACTGTAATATTGATGCCATTGAGAATAATTTCAAGGTTCCAATGTTTGGCTCCAGATCGATGCTGAGAATGGAAGAGCGTACTGAAGAGTTTGACTATTACTGGCTCCTCGATAAAGCTGGACTACCATCTCCTGAACCTATTCACGACCCTCAGGATATTGACTGTCTAACTATCGTGAAACTACATCATGCTGAAAAAAAACTTGAAAGAGGATTTTTCACATGTGCATCTTACAAAGAATATTTACAAAAATCAACGGAACTGCTATCCCAAGGAGTGATTGATCAATCTAGTCTTGAAACTGCTAGAATTGAAAGGTATGTTATCGGGCCAGTTTTCAATCTAAACTTCTTCTACAGCCCTCTAGAAGAAGAGATGCCGAAATTAGAACTTCTTGGAGTTGACTGGAGGTTTGAAAGTAGTTTAGATGGACATGTCCGATTACCAGCACCTCAACAAATGACAATGCCGGCACACCAACAAATCCCAGAAATGACAGTAGTAGGACATAATACAGCAACGATTCGAGAAAGTATTCTTGAACGTGCCTTTGAAATCGGTGAAAAATTTGTAAAAGCAAGTAAAGAGCACTATAATCCCGGTGTGATAGGGCCATTTTGTCTTCAAACCTGTATCGATAAAGATATGAATTTCCATATCTATGATGTTGCACCTAGAATTGGTGGTGGGACAAATGTTCATGTTAATGTTGGTCATCCATACGGGAATTCCCTGTGGAGAAGACCAATGAGTACTGGGAGAAGAATCGCATTGGAAATCCGCAGAGCAGCAGAACAAGATAGATTGTTAGAAGTCCTTACCTGATACCCCTGTATATGGATGAAGACTCCCACTTACTGCATTCAAAATACCATTAGTTGAACCTGGGATTTCCATTATCCATGCCGGAACTAGTACAGTAACATAATCAATCTCTGTAGATGAGGGATCGAGAGTCCAAGTCCCATGAATTCTAACCGAAGAATTAGAATTGGGAGAATATGTTTTCCTCGTTTCTGTTACTCTAGAAATATTTTCTAAAATGATATTTTCCTCCATCCAAGTTAAAGGCGGAATTACTCGTAAATCAGGTCTATGCCCAAGAAACACCGGATCTTCTAGTATGTCAAAGCCACCAAAGATTGGAGACTCTAAAATCCCCCACCATGCTCTCTCTGTATTTGATTCAGGACCTCGAAGAATACCTAAAACACTCCAAATCCTCGCTTCAACAAGTACCGCTGAAGGTCGAACATTATTACCAATAGGATTTCTCTCAATCCACGTCTCAAGATCTATTACTGGAGCCATTGTACACAATTCATGTTTTATTGATTCAAACCAAGCAGATTCTAAACGAATCTCTTCAATCTCACTTGATTCTATGCTTCCTTCATCTCCGTCAAAACTAGATACTCGAGCGAATATTTCACCAGATAATATTGCTTCACCCAACCAATTTGATAGTCGTTCAGGAGTCCAAATCTCGAAATCGATTCCAGATTTTTCCGGAAGTCTAAGGTTGGGAGCCAATTTTCGTTCAGATAGAATCCAATGTTGACCTGGTAAGGCATCAACTATCCAACGATCTAACTCTACACGATCTAAGATTGTCCAGCCATCAGGAACATGCCAAACTGTTGTATGCAATCTAGCAGGCCCGTTATTTAATCCAATAGGGGGTTCAGATATCCTACCTAAAGGACGAATAGATGGAGTGCCTACTGCTAATGGACTAGATTCGAGAACTGCTCCTCGATGCCTCAAGAGGCCTACAATTAAATCCTCCATTGTACTTTGAGAGACAAGTAGGGACTTCAATCATTGGTGTCAGAAACCTAATCATTCCACATTGGGAGTGAGAGTGAGCAAATCCGAATCTCCTGCATCGATTACACAAATCGAACTAACTGGAAACGGTTTTGCACATGCTGCACCTAACTCTCTGTTTACCATCTCAACTTGATGAAGAGGTACATCAGGATGTCTGGATTTAAGATCAGAAACAAAATCTACTGGACAATTTGCTGCTAAAATTACCATCCTAGCTTTTCCCGAAACACAGTTGGAGGCAGTCTGATTTTGTCCGAATAGTAAAGTACCACTCGAAATCGCATTCTTCAATTGTTTTGGTAAATCCATTTTTACATCTCCATTCTCTGCTTATAGCGTCTCATGGTTTCCATCTATTCCTCATTTGGAACATAGTACAAGTCTACGCTTCCAGTTCCGAGAGCGACCGGCTGTCCCACAATGATATTCTCTGCAACTCCGGTTAGATAATCTGTTTCGCCACGTATTCCTGCATTCAGTAGATGGTTAACGGTAACTTCGAAAGCAGCCCTAGCGAGAATACTGTGTTTGTTTCCTGAGACTCCATGTCGACCAATGGCTCTAACTTCTCCCTCAGAAGTCATAACATCAGAAACGGTCAGCAAGTGCCTAACATCAACATCTAATCCAGCACCTTCCAGAGTCATCATCATCTCATTAATGATTGACTGGCGTGCAGCCTCGATACCTAGATACTTGTGAATCTCCATGATATTGTTAGTATAAGTTCGAGATCTATCTACTCCCTTAAATTCACTAACTTTGGCCAAGTTACTTCCAATTGTTGAGATATAATATTCACCTGTATCCTTGGTAGGACCCTGAATATTTGCACGAATCACATCTTTCACTCCCTTCAGTTTGACCTTTTTTACTTTGTCTTCAAGAGCAAGAAGGTCAGTGTAAGTCGGAGGATTTGAACTAAGATCTGCCATTTCTTCCTTCTTCTTTATTCCTGGAACTATTGTCAATTCCTTGGGTTTGACATCATCATCGGC
>CAZRCY010000035.1:2118-5999 GCA_964598735.1 uncultured Candidatus Poseidoniales archaeon | reverse complement strand
GCATCGAGATAAATATTCATTGTTGGAGTTTCAGGTGTCTTTCTTGCATCCACAATCTCAATGATTCGTGGGAGACCCTGAGTAACGTTAACTGTAGCAACACCCGCATAATGGAAAGTACGCATAGTCATCTGTGTTCCCGGTTCACCAATAGATTGGGCAGTAATTATTCCGACCGCCTCAAAAGGATCAACTTTTGTTCTTGTGAGAGCGGAGGACATTGAATCAATAACTCCGCCAACCTGCTTAGCAGTAAGTTTAGACACATTCCGTGAACGAAGTCCCATTACTAAATCATGTATCATCCTAGGAGTAAGCCATACTTCCTTATCGATTGCAGTTTGCCTAATCTGCTCAAATAGTGGATCTTCCATTGTTTCGAACATGTCTCTGTCAATCTGAGCCATTTTCTTTGTATGGTCGTAGTGTTGAAGGCTACGGATTGTTTCTGATCTTCTGCGAGTTGCACGCTTTCTCTTAATTGTGAAAGTCTGAGCGGCAGGAACTGCCTTGTTACCCTTGGCAGCCCCTTGAATGATATTGTGAATCTGTTCTCCAGACTTAGAATCGGTTCCACAAATCTTAGCAATTTCAACAGGAGTGAGTAATTTTACGTCATCCCATTTACGATCATCAGCGAGTTCATGAGCATAATTCTCTTGAACACCTAAATCTTGGAGTTTCTTCTTAGTTGCACTCTTGACAGTCATATCACTTACCTCCTAATGCATCATCCAAAACAGATTCAATATTTACCGGATCTCCTTTCTTAGAACGTGCAGGATCAACGCTATCTTCTCCATAATGGAATTGAATGATCCTGTTTGCAGTATTCCTAACAGAAGATGCCTTATCATCCCAAACTTTCAGATCGTCCATTGCATTGATCAATCGGCGTTGCATATATCCAGACTTGGCAGTCCGTACTGCAGTATCCACAAGGGATTCCCGACCAGAAACGGATAGCATAAAGAATTCTGTAGGTTCTAGGCCTCTCTTGAATGAGGATGATACGAATCCTTTCTCCTTAGCGCCGCGCTGTCGACGACCAAAGTGAGGAAGCACACGGTCTTGATAACCCCGTTCGAGGCGTTTACCTCTAACCTTAGGTTGTCCAATGGAACCTGCCATCATAGCAAGATTGTCCATGTTACCGCGTGCTCCTGATGTTGCCATCAAAACGGCTGCATTGTCGTCCCCGAGGTAGTCTTTAGCAACATTAGAAGTAGAACTCTTACATTGATCTAGAATACCTAAGATATTTTGTTCTAATGTCTCTAATGGGGTCCGGCCTGGGGCTCTTTCGTATCTGGAACCATCTTTCCCAAACTTTACTAATTCTTCATCTACTTCTTCTGATGCTTTTTGATTAATATCACGAATTTCTTGTCTAGCTTCAGGAGGGAGATCTTGATCATCGATACCAGTAGTGAATCCCATAGAAGTACAAATTGCAATAGTCAATCGAGTCATATCGTCTAGGAACTTTGCACCGGTTTTCGTACCATGTGTCTGAACGACTGCATCAAGTAAGCGTCCATCTTCTGCTCCAATTGCTCGCTTGTCCAATGTACCAGATACGGTTCCAGTATTGTCTACATTCACAGTGTCATTGCTAAGACTTGTGTATTCAAGACGGAATCCGTCAGGAACAATTAAACTCATCAAATCAGTACCTAAATATCCAGTTACTCCATTCTTTTCCTGAAGTTTCGGCATATCACCAGTATACTCAATTTGACCTAAGACCTCTAGCGCTAAAGCTTCTGGAATTACTCTCTCACCATGAGTCAGAAGATATGCACCAGAAATATGATCGTGAATACCACCAATTACTGCTCCTCCATACCTTGGAGTAATGATATGTTCTTGTACACGCATCAAAATCTTTGCTTCAGCACGAGATTCTTCAGACTGAATTACATGCAGGTTCATTTCATCACCATCGAAATCAGCATTGTAAGGAGTACATACAGCAAGGTTGAATCTGAATGTTTTACCATCCATTACCCGGACTTCATGAGCCATCATTGACATCCTATGTAGAGAAGGCTGACGATTAAAAATGGCAATATCACCATCTATCAAGTGACGTTCGACAGTCATCCCGGGCTTAGGGTTACCGTAAATGTCGTAAGTAGACAATCTATCTTCGACTTGATTTCGGTAATCTTCTCCATCTTCAACTTCACACCAAGGGCTATTGCAGTGAGGGCAATATACTTGTAATTCATCAGGGAATTCCTCACCTGGATTATTTCTCTCAAAGACCCATCTTTGATGTACAATAGCTCTGGGGTCTCCGTATTCTAACGGACGACCATGTTCATCTTCTCCTCTAAGGTTTTGAAGAGTTGATTCAAGGTCCACTTGATGTTCTTCAAGTACTGCTCCGTCTTGTGTTTGACTTTTCAAAGTCTTTAGGACAACTCCGGGTAGGAAATTAGGTGCGGGAATTACTGTGTTCAAGGCTGGACTAGCACCAACGTATGGTTCATCATCACTAGTACCGGGAACACAAGCAGAATTCAAACAACGGAAACCGGCCCATATCCACTTAGTTCGATCGGTAATTCTGACTCTGAAGTTGTCCCCCCGAACAATATAATTAACACCAGGATGATGTTCTGGACCTCTCAAGATCATTTGCCTCATCTGTTCCATATTTCGAGAAGTTACACGAATTGGCACAGTTAATTCCTTAGCTGTAGCTAGAGGAACACCTACTTCGTTGATACTCAACTTAGGATCTGGACTGATTACAGTTCTGGCACAGAAATTGACTCTCTTTCCGGAAAGATTACTCCTGAAACGGCCTTCTTTACCTTTGAGACGTTGAGTAAGTGTCTTCAAAGTCCTACCCGAGCGATGACGAGCTGGTGGAATACCGCTGGTTTGATTGTCAAAGTATGTCGTAATGTGATATTGAAGTAATTCCCACAGGTCTTCAACAATCAACTGTGGTGCACCCGAATCTCTATTTTCTCTTAATCGTTGATTGATACGAAGGACATCAACTAATTTGTGGGTTAAATCATCTTCGGAACGATCGCCACTATCAAGAGTGATTGATGGACGAACAGTAATCGGAGGAACAGGAAGAACCTTCATGATAGTCCATTCAGGTCGGCTTGAACCGGCTTCGATTCCTAAGAATATTAGATGTTCATCAGGTATTCTCTCTAACCATTCACGAATATCACGGGGATTTAATTTGTGTTCACCCTTGTCAAATTTTTCTTTGAAAGTAGAAGGCTTATCAAGTTGAATTACTCCTTGCTCAGCATCACAATGCATGCAGATTCTTCTCTTGGCACTCTTACATTCTTTCTCTATATCTTTGATTAACTTTGAATATTCAGGAGAACCTACACCGTGCTTTTGCTTCACATCATTGATTGTATCTCTGTAATAATCTTGCTCAGACTTTTCAGGGTCATGTGGGTGAGTTCCAGCTTGACTGTTCAACAGAACCATACTACAACTATTGCATGTAGAACCTAAACATGATTTGATCAATGGCACAAAACCGATGTGGATAACAGGGAGTTCCAACTGAATGTGACCAAAATGGCTAGGACATTCTTCATGTTTATTCCCACAAGTCGCACAACGCATACCAGGATCGATGACACCCATCTTTGTATCCATCAAACCTTGACGGAATGCATGACCATCGTCTTTGTAGGTATCAGCGGTCTTTACCTCAACAGAAGACATCTTCCTGATTTCATTCGGGTCCATCAAAGTGAATTTGATTGAACTTATCCTCTTAGGGATCTTTGCAACGTCTCTTGCTCTCATCTTCGGTCCTCCAAATCTATTCTCATAGCAACCCCGAGAGATTTCATCTCATCGAGAAGTAGTTTGAATGCATATGA
>CAZRCY010000035.1:0-2018 GCA_964598735.1 uncultured Candidatus Poseidoniales archaeon | reverse complement strand
GTTGGTTGACGTGTCAAAATTTGTACACGACCACGACTTCTAGCGTGTAATTTTCCACTTACCATATGGTGTAGTTTCTGATAGTAAATCACGCCAGAGAAAATTTCAACTGGATATTGTTCTCCAGTCTCCCCGTTAATCATTATTTCACGACCTGTGTGAGCAAGCCCATTTCGTACTAAAGCTTCACGAAGAGAGTCTTCTTTCTCCCCGTTAAATGCTGTACCATCGATTTGACGGCCTTCCATTGAACCTACCTTACCGCCAATCATTTCTAGAACATGAGCAACCGTCATCCTTGATGGAATAGCGTGAGGATTCATCAATAAATCAGGAACAACACCAGATGTGGTAAACGGCATATCTTGTGGTTCAATTAACCTACCAATTACTCCCTTCTGTCCGTGCCTTGATGCAAATTTATCCCCCAGTTCTGGAATACGATTTGTCCGTAATGTCAATCGAACCATTAATCCAGAATCCAGACTTTCTGTAACATACACATTGTCGACGAAGCCTTTCTCTCCATGTCGAACAGTCATTGATGACTCTCTTCTTTCGGGTGCAGCAAAGAAAGCACCGCCCGCATTCTCTTCGAGGAAACGAGGAGGACTAGTCTTTCCAACTAGAACCTCGCCACTATCAAGATATTCTTCTGGAATTGGCAAACCATCTTCTTCAAGATGTTCGTATAATTCGATAGGCTTCAAACCCTTTACTTCATGGTTCGGATCATTTCCTGGAATCTGAATAGTTTCTTCAAGTCCACCTGGGAAACGTCGATTTTCAGCGTTGTAAGTTCGAACAAATGTAGAGCGACCTAATCCTCTCTGAACACTAGCCTTGTTCATTATGACTGCATCCTGCATGTTGTATCCATGATGTGAGAGAACTGCAACAACGAAATTCTGGCCACCGGGCCTACGCAAGAAATTCGTTTGGTGCATTGCCCTAGTTTTAGTCATAGACTGCTGAGGATAATGTAAAAGATGCAATCTGGTATCAGGACGAAGACGATAATTCGCGCTTGGTAATCCTAATGCTTGCTTTACCATTGCAGTTCCTCCAGTAACTCGAGGAGTGGAATTGTGTTCAGGATATGGAACTAAACTCGCACAAACTCCGAGGATTAATTGAGGATCTATCTCTACGTGAGAATAACATAAGACCTCTCCGGATTTCTTCTGCTTCTTCTTTAGACTATCAAAATCAGGTTGATAAAAATTGAGAGGTACTTCAAATACTTCGGTGTCTTTATCCCCATTTGGCATGATTATCTCAGCAGATAATTTTGCGTGAGTTTGATCTGGTTCTCCCAAATTTATCCATTCAATAGTTGCAGGGTTCAATGGACGATTGTGTTTAGGACTTCTGGAAGGAAGATCATACGGACGAGGTGCAATCAGAAGATCTTCTTCTTCTTCAGCATCTACCCATTCAACAACACCTTCCCAAACAAGTTCTTTGAAACTCATCTCACGTGCTCTGAGACGTTCCAAATGTATTTTTTGAAGTGTTAATTCTCCACCCTCTAAGACTAACAATGGACGTAATATACGTCCTTTATCTGTGTTAATGAATACATCTTTATTGGTAGAATCGTGTCTAATTGAAACCTCTGGTTTGATTTTTCCGCTTCTTCTCCTAGCCTTTAATCGAGCAACTAGACGATGTGCGTCTTTGTGTAAACCGAAGATATCTCCGTTGACGTGAATTCTAGAGCCTTCAGCCCATCCATCAGGGGAGGAGTTTACGCCTGCTTCTGAGAGCATGCCCTTAATCTCATCCTCAGGAACATTTTCACTGACGTCAATCATTTGTGCTGCATTCTTTACCAAACCACAATTTTGTCCTTCAGGAGTTTCATTGGGGCACAGCCTACCCCAGTGGGTTGGATGCAAATCTCGGGCCTCGAAATGAGGCTGGCTTCTAACAAGAGGGCTAGTAACCCTTCTCATGTGTGAAAGTGCAGAAAGATAAGTGGTTCTATCAAGCAATTGACTTACTCCACTTCTACT
>CAZRCY010000034.1:11735-14921 GCA_964598735.1 uncultured Candidatus Poseidoniales archaeon | reverse complement strand
TTGCAGGATGTATCGGAGACGACACATCCGACGACTCAAGCAGCTCAACCGCTACAAGTGATAGTAGTTCTAGCACTACTACCAGTACAAGCGACACAAGCGACAGCAGCGACAGCAGCGACACTAGTTCTAGTGATAGCAGCGATAGCAGCGACAGCAGCGACAGCAGCGACAGCAGCGACACTAGTTCTAGTGATGGCAGCGACAGCAGCGACAGCAGCGATAGCAGCGATTCGTCATCTAGCGGTGGATCGTCAGTAAGCACAATGGATGCTGAGGATGGAGGATATACCTACGCATCAAACGTAGATAACCACCGATCCCTAATGGCAGACATGTGTGACATCAAGGCTCACGCAGCTGCTGGCGAGTGGACTGCTGCTAAGGGAGTTTACCAGAACGGTAAGAACGCTCCTAAATCAGATGGTTCCTACAGAACTCTAGCAGGCTTTGCTGCTGCTGCAGGCAAGAATCACAACTACGACACATATTACGGAATGGACGGTTCAGTAGACGCACACATTATGGCTGCTCTTGACGGAACTGGTGATTTCGAAGGCACCTCTGACACAGTTAGGTACCAGGGTGTTGCTAAGTTGACTGCTAACATGGCAATGGTCGCTTACACTATTCACGAATTGAACACTGCAGTTGCAAAGGCAGATGCAGGAAACGTGGACAATGATACCGGTGCTCCTCACAACTGGGACGAAGGATGGGCATTCTTCCACGGACCAGATGAGAACGTTAACTGCGGACCAGTAGCAACTCTCAACAAGAGAGCTAACGACTTCGGTACCAACAACGCTGAAGGTGTCGCTAACACAACAGCAGACATCTTGGCTGCAATGAACGGCGGCCTAGCAGCTCTACAGGCTTCTGATGCTGATGGTTACAATGCAGCAACAAACGAAGTTGTAAGAAACGTAGTTATCGCATACTCTCAGGCAATTCTGAAGTACACTTACAAGATGGACTCTTCCACTGATGCTGCTAAGTATCAAGCAGAAGGATATGCATTCTGGAAGACCATTGAAGCATACGTTGCTGATGGCACTGATGCTTGTTACAACAACAAGACTCACACAATGTCGTACGTTGGAAATGCAGCAGATGGTACTGTTTGTGACAACTTCCAATGGTATGAGAACTTCGACATGGGTGGTGGAATGATGTACACTGGATGTTACAACATGGTAAGTCACACCGAAGCTAACATGGTCACTGGACCAACAGGTCAAGCGATGGATCAGGCTAGCTGTGACGAAGGATTTGGAGCGGTTGGTTCAACAGGTATGCCAATGTACTACAACAACTACGGTGCAAATGAAATCAACGAGATACTGAACCTAACAGACAGCACACAACTTGGTACCTCTCACGATGTATCAGCACACCTAGCACCTGTATGGGCTCACTTTGGTATCACCGCGGCAGACATTGGATCTTATTCCTGATTGCTAGGAGTAACAATCTCTGATAAGGAGTGGTAGATGTGGCACAAGGACTGATTTCTAGGACCTCGCAGGCATTATTGCTATCGTTTCTGATGGTGACACTGGCCTTTGCCGGTTGTCTTGGAGGAGAGTCATCATCCGATGATTCAACATCCGATGATTCATCCTCATCCGATGCCTCAACTGTTACCTACGAACAGATTGACGATCTCGTGATTGCATATGAAGTTCGAGAAACGTATACGAATATCGATGATAATCCACAACGTTTCGCGGACTATCTCTCTGAGAAACTCAATGCTCCTGTGTCCATCTACCCTGTATCCTCTGAGGGAGCCTCGATAGAAGCTCTTCGATTTGGACATGCTGACATTGCCTTCATGGATGGAGGGTCAGCTTGGGTAGGTTGGCAGCAATACGATTTGGGCGTTCTCGCCTCAGAAACAAAACCCGATGGGAGAACATGGTATGGTGCTAGGGCGGTAGTTCACGCCGACAGCGACATCGCTGCAGCACACTTGGATTCGGACTTGTACACGGATCCATTCTCGCTATTCCAAGGGAAGACCTCCTGCCATACAGGCTGGTTGAAATCCGCTGGAATGTTACTTCCAATGGGGTATCTGATCGGAAATGGGTACGCGAACGTAATCGGCGACCCTAACACGGTAGAATCGATGAGGGCTACTATCTACAACTTCTTTAACGAAAATGCTTCGATACCAGAAGTGGGTGATACCTACTATAGCTACAAAGGTGCACTGAAATGCCTTTCAGAGAATCGAGGAGACATTGCCTTCGTTGCAGACACTACCCTAGATTACTATTGCGTAGACAGAGCCGATGATAATTCATGGTGTCTCGATGAATCAGAATATGTAGAACTGCCGTTGTTCGGGAGAGCACCTGGTCACCCAGTAATGTACAATCCTGCTGAGATGAGTGATGGAAAAGCTGACGCGGTCCGTGCGGCATTAGTTGCAATGGAGGATGATGAGGAAGGAGAAGATATCTTAGACGACATCATCAACTCTCCAAGAGGAATCGTAGATGTTGGGACTACAGAAGACCATCTTGGAACCTATTCTGCAGCCATAAGAAACATACCTGGAATACAGGCGTACTACGGCGGAAAATATGATGTTAACACCTCTGCAACACCAACGAAGGATCCAATTATCATTGCATACGAAGTTCGAGATACATACGAAAATATTGACTCTAATCCGCAAATTTTAGCAGATAGATTATCTCACAAACTTGGTGTAACGGTCGAATTATATGATGTTGCATCCGAAGGGGCCATTATCGAGGCTCTTCGATTTGGTCATGCAGACATCGGCTTCATGGATGGTGGAGCGGCATGGGTAGGTTGGAAAGAATACGGATTAGCAGCGCTTGCTGCTGATTTGAAACCTGATGGCAGGTCATGGTACGGTGCCCAAGCATATGTCAAGGCTGACAGTGATATCGCCGCTGCTTATCTCGATAACGACGACCAGACAGATCCGTTCGAACTGTTCAGAGGAAAGACATCTTGTCACACAGGATGGCTCAAATCCGCTGGAATGCTACTTCCAATGGGGTATTTGATTGGGAATGGATACGCGGAAGTAATCGGTGATTCAGATGATGTGAGTGCGTTAAGAGATACTATCTACAACTTCTTCAATGAAGATGCATCCATACCCGAATCAGGGGATTTGTATTACAGCTACGAAGGTGCGCT
>CAZRCY010000034.1:0-11635 GCA_964598735.1 uncultured Candidatus Poseidoniales archaeon | reverse complement strand
ATGGATATTGTTACAACCAAATTACTCGAGATGTTGAGCGTGAATTAGACAGGAATATGTGTGGAGATTCAATTCTTGATGAAATATTGAACACTGGAGGATTAATCGCTGTGAATACTCAAGAACACATGGGTAGTTATTCAGACTCCATCTCTAATGTCCCTGGAATTGCAAGTTACTTTGGAGATAAATACGACATTTAATTTTGATTTGAGGCAGTCAAGGAGGGTATGATTCGCACCTAACCCTCCTTGGGCTGCCAACTTTATTGAGATGTTGAAAATGTTATCTAGGAATTTTATTATTCCTTTTTTGTTGATTATTGTAGTTTTATCACCTGTTATCGTTCAAGCCGAAAATGAAAATACTACATTTACCCTTTCTGGCAATGTATTCGATGAAAATGGGAATATTGCATCTTCAACATCGATAAAAGTCGATTCTATGGATTCTTCATGGTCTAACTTAACTGATGGCAGTTACGAGTTCACTGGAATAACTCCTGGTGAACATACTGTTCGAGCATACTTCATGAACAACGGACATACAGTTGTATATCGAAAGATGTTTTTCAGCGAGGATATGCAACTCGATTGGCATGTAGGGAAGAGTTGGGCTACAGCAGAAATGTTTGACGATCAAGGGGAGAGGATAGACAATTCCGCTCTTTCCACAATTAATTTAGTTGAGTTGGGGGAAACGCATCTTCTAGACAATGGTCGAACAGAATTTGGATTACTAAATATTGGTGAATATTATACCCTAATTGCAACTTATGGAGATGTGGACGAATCTTCACAACATGTTCATTTCAAACTTCAGCCAGGTTCAGCAACAACTCCATCAGTCAACGACTTTGATTTCCATCACGGCATGAATAGTCGTTACGGCTACGTCCTAGACAATCTTGGAAATCCAATGGTAGATGTCGTTGTCACTAATGGTCAACAAGCTGTAGTCACGAATTCGGATGGCTTTTATCTTCTTCAAAATTTAGAGGTTGGCTCCCAGCAGAATTACACTTTTACTCAGGGAAATCAACAAGTTGTTGATTCGTTCACAGATACCATTCAAGATGGGCCAGGATGGTTGAATTTCACATCGAATATTCAGGTAGAAATGCCGGGCAATGTGTCGTTTGTCACTCAAATGCAGACAATTACTTCAAATCAATTTGAAATAGAATGGAATGGTGGTGAATATACTGATTTCTATTCACTATATCAGGGAGAGGTAAATGAAGAGAATTTGATTTATCGTGGATATGCTGAATCTTTCATCTATAGCC
Organism: uncultured Candidatus Poseidoniales archaeon; assembly: GCA_964598735.1. Classification (GTDB taxonomy): domain Archaea; phylum Thermoplasmatota; class Poseidoniia; order Poseidoniales; family Thalassarchaeaceae; genus MGIIb-N2. The sequence continues at coordinate 10,347 of CAZRCY010000034.1, read as the reverse complement.
CAGAAGAGTCAGGAACGGTTGAATTCCGAGTAGTTGCAAATAATTCCAATGGTTCTACTGAAAATCCCCAACCATTACTCTTGATAGTTCTTCTAGACGGTTCAGATCGGGAATTGTGGTCACCTGGAATGAGTTGGAATTATTCGGTTCTTCATACGCCAGAATATCACCAAAATAAAACATACACAGTCATAGGATCAGAGGTCATCACAGATGCATTTAATCGCGAACGAGATACTTTCCTCCTCAGAGTTTCGGATGATAACTATGAAGAAGGTGAGAAGGCGTACCGTTGGGTTGATTCCCAGAATCTATTGAATGTCAAGACCTATTGGGTTGACGCACCTTCTTCTTCGTCATATTTTCAAGAAGGACAACTTGGATGGAATTTCACAAATAATGGTCAGGAAGTAGACCTACTATCTGCGAGTCCCCCTACTTCATTGCATTTCAACAGAACCAATATTATTGGGGTACCTGGTCACCCTAATGGCTACGATGATACTGTTAATTCAATTACATTTGAACATGGCGTAGAGGTTTCGACTGCTGCAGGAATCTTTGACACAACTCATATTTCTATTATTGACGAAAATGATGATATTATTTCATGGGAATTATGGTACAATTCGACTGTTCGTAACTATGTAAAAATTGTAGATAGATTACCTGGTTCACATTCAGAGATGGTTGAATATGAGTTGACCTCATTTGATGTCCCTTTAATTCCTCAGTTTATCACTGAGGAATCGAATATCTCGACTAACGATTTTACAATCGAATGGGCCATTTTCCAAGGAGCTGAATCTTATCAACTTCAGGTAAATAACCAAATAATATATTCAGGCAACCAAATGTCACTAGATTTAGAAAATTACCCTGATGGAGATTACACTTTCAGAATAAATGCAATCATGCCGTCAGGACATTTAGTTGAAGGTGAAACACTGTCCCTAAATGTTCATTTTGTTCAACCTCCGCCTACATTCCTAAGTTCAACTCAGGATATCAACGGTTTACAAGAGGTTCAAATTGAATGGACTTCAGTAGAGAATAGTGCATGGTACTCATTAATAGTAAATTATTCAGATGGCACATCATCGGAGATTTACAATGGGACACAAACCTACACCATAGTTGAGGATTTAGAAGAAGGCCAGAATCGACTACGAGTGAAGGTTGGATTAGAGAATGGAATTGAGTCTACTTACTCTGACTCGATATATCTAATGGTTCAATCCGATTCTGAAACAGAACCTAATTCTGATCAAACTGATGTTTCCTCAAAAGTAATTATCGGCTTTATTTTACTTATAATCGCCTTATTTGCAATTAATAGATCGGGTGAATGAATGTCTAGTAACAAATCACTCCCGATTTTACAAGTTGTAATAATCATCATTCTTCTAGCCAGTATTTTTCAGTTTAGTTCAACGGGAGAACAAAGTGAAGAATCAGAAAATTTTCTAATTGAAGTTACGGATTCCAACGGAATTGTTCATCAATTCGAAAGCATGCCAGAGAGAGTAGCCGTTGCAAATACTTTCGCTGCAAGTGCAATGAGAATGATTGATGTTGACCCTTCGATTGTTGTTGGTGTATCAGGTGATTTTTATGATGAGGAATTATGGCCTGAATATTCTAATACTCCGATAGTTCAACAATCTGCCCATTCTGAGATTGACTTTGAAGCGCTATTTGATGCACGTCCTGACATATACATCGTGTTTGCAACAAATGGAATGGTCGATACAGGGGCGATTAGAGATAAACTTGAACCTGTTGGAATCGATGTTATTGCACTTGATTTCTACAAATATGATTCCTTGAGAGATGAATTCAATGTACTCGCTGATTTGTTTAACAAACAAGATGAGGCAAGGCTACTTTTTGCTGAATTTGACCAGATTGAGTCGTTGGTAAATGATCGTATTTCAAATCTTGATTCTATTGATCGTCCACTTATCGTGATGGAACATCATGCATCGTTGACGCGTGACCCAGTTGTGTTAACTGGAACCTCTCAATGGACAGATATGATAGAAAAGGCAGGAGGAATTAATCGATTTGCAGATTTACCCGGACATACAACCCATGTAGACATGGAAGCGATCTTAGACGCAAATCCAGATGTTTTGATGTTTGATGGTATTACATTTGATATAGGTTTTAACTCATTTGACGATGAGGGAAAATGTCAGACTCATATGGATTTTATTTCGGATCGACCTGGTTTTGATAGTATGACAGCAATTCAGGACAATCGAATGATCATAATGTCAGGAGAATTCGCCGGACCAATGATGATTCATGGTCTTCCAACATTGGCTAAATTATTGCATCCTGAATTGTTTTCAGATTTTGATTCAGAATCCTATCTTGATAATTATTTTACTGAATATCATGACGTTGAACGAAAAGGGAAATTTGTTTGTATGTCAGATGAGGGAAGTATTCTGATTGAAACAGAAAATATTGAAGAAGAAGAAAACCAAGATTCTAATCCCAGTCTTTTATTGGTGGCACTTGGCCTACTCGCAATTGTTGGGGTTGCTCTATTCATTATGCGTGGAAGAGATAGAACTGTATCTGTTGAACAAGAGACTATATTAGATGACGAAGAGTGAAATGTTCCAAAATTCGCAATAATTGGTGATTGTATGGAATCCATTTCAGAAAAGCATGTTCTGAAAGGGAAGAACCAGATTCGTTTCATCATAATTCTGAGTTTATCGACACTCGCTCTTTCCTTATTTTCAATGGGTTTCGGTTCTTCATCACAATTGGATATGTTTTCCACGATGAAGATTATTTTTGATTTTGAGCAGTATAGTTGTCTCAAAGAATGGTTTGTCCCGTTTGGGGCTGAAACCTCATTCCCATGCAATGGTGATTACCAGTCTCAGATAGTTTGGGAATTACGCTTCCCGCGTATCTTAATGGGTATGACGGCGGGAGTCGCCTTGGCTACAGCTGGAGCGTTAATGCAAGGGTGTTTGGGAAATCCATTGGTTTCCCCTCTTACTTTAGGAGTTGCCTCAGGTGCAGCCCTTGGAGCAGCACTAGCCATTGTTCTAAATTTTTCAATTATCTCAATTCCAGAGTTAGCAATTGTAGCAAACGCTTTTCTTTTTTCGCTTATTGTTGTTGCAATAATAATTCAACTAGGGAATATGAGGTCGATCACAGCGGAATCATATATCTTGGTAGGTATTGCGATTACATTCATCACTGGTGCAATCGTATCTACGATGCAATACTTTGCTACTGATGCGCAATTGTCTCAACTAGCTCACTGGTCCTTTGGTAGCCTTTCTCGACCTGATTTGTTAGATTCCCTCGGTATCACCCTCGCGATTATTTGGCTGATGCCTCGATCAATTAGGTGGTCATGGGACCTGAATACTCTATCATTGAGCGGGGATGAATTTGCAATCTCTACAGGAGTAGATCCTGTAACAACTCGTAGAAATATACTAATTATATCTGCTTTAATGACTTCAATTGTAATCGCGTTTACAGGTTTAATTGGATTTGTTGGTTTAGCAGCGCCTCATATGAGTCGATTACTAATTGGTAATGATTATAGAAAATTAATACCTTGTTCCGCTGTTTTTGGTGCATTATTGGTTGTTTTTGCAGATACTTTAGGGAGAACATTATTTGCACCAATTGTTATTCCGGTGGGGATTATGCTTTCTGTAATTGGTGGGCCATTTTTCATGTATTTACTATTGAATAATCGGGGGCGTGCTCATTGAAACAACAGCCAGATACTGATGTTCTAAAGGTGAGTAATCTTTCCTTTAGTTGGAAGAATAGCTCTGTACCAGTAATCCAAGATATTGAATTTTCAGTTAGAGATGGAGAATTAGTCGCTATTTTAGGAATTAACGGAGCAGGAAAATCCACTCTACTAAAATGTATGAATAGGATACTCAAACCTGAAAATGCTGAAATTCAAATAGATTCAATCAACATCAACAATCTCTCATTGCCAGAATTATCAAAATTAGTTTCTTACGTGCCTCAATCGGTAATGACAAATTTTTCGATGGACGTATTTGATGTTGTGATGCTGGGACGCAGACCTCATATCTCTTGGAGAATAAGCGATGAAGACCGAGATAAAGTAAGTAATGCATTAAAACTGTTTGACCTGGAAAATTTTGCATTTAGGAGATTCGATCAACTTTCAGGAGGCGAAAGACAACGAGTAATTGTTGCCAAAGCGGTTGTTCAATCTCCTTCTTTATTCCTTTTTGACGAACCAACCAGTGATTTAGATCTTAATAACCAAATACAAGTAATGAAAAGGATCCGTGGTTTGGTAGATAATATGGGGGACCGGAAAGCCGCGTTGGTGGCAGTTCATGACATCAATCTTGCCGCTCGTTTCGCAGACCGTATTATACTACTTCATGACGGTCGAATCAAAGCCTTTGATACTCCAAACTCTGTATTAACAGAGTCTAATATTGCCGAAGTTTTCGGTGTAAATTGCACGATTCTCAGTGCTACTGATGAATCACCAATGAGAGTCCTTGTAGAAGATGAAATACAATTTCATACTGCAAGTGTAATAAAAAAAGAGGAATAAAAATGAGTGAAAATGAAATAATAATAGCGTTTGGAACTGAAACTGGAAATGCAGAAATGTTAGCAGAAGATGCTGCTAATGCCGCTTCAGATTTTGATTTAGAAGGAAAAGTATGTGATATGGAAGATTTGAGTATAGACGACTTATCTTCTGCATCGAGAGTGATGATTGTGTGCAGCACATGGGGCGAAGGAGATCAGCCTGATAATGCTCAAGATTTGTATGATGATTTATGTGATTCAGCAGATGATTCCATGAGTGGAGTTAGTTTTGCAGTATTGGCTTTAGGAGATACCGCATTCGACTTATTCTGTGAATCCGGAAAAGAATGGGATAGGATGTTGGAAGAGAAAGGCGGCACAAGGATTCACGAAAGAATAGATTGTGATACAGATTATGAGGATTTTGCAGACGATTGGATTAATGATGCCCTAGCAAAGTTTCAATCGCTTTGAATAGGTGTCAAAATGTCAGAAAAAAAGGTAGAAGATCAACAACTGCCTAGGCATGCTCTTCCTAAGGGAACCAGCCCGCAACGTCAGGAATTGTTGTACGATCCTAATGTACCTACCTCGTCTCATGCTGAGCAAGCAAGAACAATGGCAGAAAAGATGAGCACTGCCACACTTTGTACAATTTCGGCAGATTATTCTGGACACCCATATGGCTCATTTGTCACATATGCGTTACATGATGGGAATCCCATATTCTTAATCAGTGCTTTAGCAGAGCACACTAAAAATTTGAATCTAGATTCTAAAGCATCATTATTAATTGCAGAGGGAGGAGATGATAATCCTCTTGCTCTAGGTAGAATTACATTGATTGGAAATTGTACGAAGGTTCCTGAATCTGAGCGAGGTGAAATGAAAGAAATATTCTTGTCTAAACATGAGAGTGCTAAATTCTATGTTGATTTTGGTGACTTTTATTTCTTCAGATTGATAGTAGATTCGGTTCGATACATTGGTGGTTTTGGAAGGATGTCTTGGGTAGACCAAAACTCTTGGTCGTTAGCTATTCCTGACCCATTGCAAGAACACGCTGAAGGAATAATAGAGCATATGAATGAAGATCATGAAGATGCAATGCTTGTTATGTGCCAGAAAATGAGTAAGGCTGTTGATACAACCGAAGCAGTCATGACCGGTATAGATCGATATGGTTTTGAAATGTCTGCAACAACTAGCGATGGTCCTCGGCCTATTAGATTGGGTTTTGAAAATGAAGCTACTACTCCTGATGAAGCAAGGGTAGAAATTGTCGCTCTGGTTAAGAAAGCAAGGGCTATGGAATGAAATACTCATTCTGCACCTGCAACAAATAGAGGGATTGTTTTGGATTCTCAGTTTGTTGTAGAAATCCAAGATGCCTCCATTGGGTATTCTGTGAAAGAACCATTAATTTCTTCGATAAACTTACAATTTTCTAAAGGCGAAATTGTAGCGATAGCAGGACCTTCTGGCATAGGTAAAACTACTCTTTTACGAACTATTGCAGGACTCGTCCCACCATTGCAAGGTTCCTTCTCCATCAACGGGAAAGTAGGCGCATCAAGAGGAGAACTGGGGTACATCCCTCAAAGGTTAGGCTTGGTTAGACATGCTAGCGTATATCACAATGTGCTGTTAGGAGCGTTAGCAGGACATACCTCACCTTGGTTTCCCTTTTCTTTGAAAGCCAAACAGCTCACTCATGAAGCAATTTCTTCTGTAGGATTAGATGACAAGGTTCGGACTCCGATTCGTCGTCTTTCTGGTGGACAACAGAGAAGAGTTGCCACTGCTCGTACGTTAGCACAGCGTCCTTCATTGATTTTAGCAGATGAATTCCTAGGTGAACTCGATGAGTTTACGATGACTTTGGTTTTGGAAAAGGTAACGAATTATGTTCGTGAGTCTAACTCAACATTGATTGTCGTTGAACATGATATTTCCAGAGCCAATCAAATGGCAGATCGTTTATTGATAATGGATGAAGGACGTCTCAACTCATTTGTAACTAGTTCAATTGATATGGAGGTGACAAAGTGAAGAGTAGATATTCATCAGACGCGGATGAATTGTTGGATAATTCAGAGAATCCTATCTCTTCGTTTTGGTTTTCTTCCAGATGGTTCTTGTTAATTGCATTACTACTTTGGCTTTCTGTAACTGTTACCAACGGGATGGTCGATAGTTGGGGGAGATTAGCAAATGGCGGTGAAAATCTTATGATTTTCATTAATGAATCGCTATGGCCTCCTGATTGGAGTGTTGTTGAACCTCAAGCATATCCAATATGTAAGGAACCAGAATGGCGTGATTTTACCTGTTCAACCGCCTGGATTGGTGTTGTGGAGACATTGAAGATAGCCTTTGTAGCAACGATATTTGGAATGATTATTTCTCTTCCACTTTCTTTGTTTGCTGCGCGTAATCTAAATCCATGGTGGCTTTCCTATCCTTCTAGATTTATTTTAGCAGCATCTAGAAGTTTACCTAGTATAATCTGGGCAATTTTCTTCGTAATTTTGGTTGGATTAGGACCATTAGCCGGGATACTTGCAATGACTGTCTACACTATTGGTTACCTTGGTAAGTTACAATATGAAGCTATTGAAGGAGTGCCGAGGCCTCCGTTGGATGCCTCAAATGCAATGGGACATGGCTGGTTGGAACGTTCATTTGGAGTGATTATTCCTGAGTCCGCTAATGGATTAATTTCCCAACTAATTTTCATGTTTGAATACAATTTTAGACACGGAACTGTGATTGGTATCGTAGGAGCAGGAGGAATTGGATATTACATCAATTTGTATCTAAAATTCCTACAATATGACAAGGTAATCGCTTACCTACTCATAATTTTCATTGTAGTTCTATTGTTGGATTTAGTTTCGATTGCTGCACGATCATTCTTCACAGAAGATGGAGACGTCACACGTCAACCATCACCATGGTGGGGAATCTTTCTCCCATCTGCTATGATAGATCTTTTGAAGCCAAAATAATGTGATAATCTCACTCTTCTTCTAAGATTTCACCAATAACAGCAACTACGCTGTAAATCGAATTAATCCTTGCCGTTATCCAGTTAACTACGAAATCACTCTGAGGCGATGATTCTAACAGCGCCATCTTTGTAGTGGATGTAGATATTATGTGGGATTTTTTCTGTTAGAGCTGCCAATGCTTCATACATTTCATCAGTATCTATCTTGAATGCCTTTGCAGCCTTTTCTGTGGACCAAGGATTTTCTTCAAAATCGTTCTCTTCAAGGCACAACCATTTGAAGAGGCGCGTTTCTAGTTTGGTCAAATCGGCCATCGCCATGATTGCCGGAAGGGGAACTTATGAATGAACTTCGCGGCTAAACTTCACTTCCAATCATTCTAGAAAGTGCATCATCTACCGAGATTCCTCCATCTAAGAAATCACATAATGCATGCAAGAATGGAGTAGGAGTACCTTGTATTGCAGCTCTTGAGAGAAACATTCTGGATGCTCTAACTCCCTCGGCCACCATGTGCATTTTTCCTAGTGCATCATCCAAAGTAAGCCCTGATCCCAGCATTTCTCCCAGTGTTCGATTTCTGCTACTTGGGCTTGTAGATGTAACATACATGTCTCCAAGACCTGCTGCAGTGAATGCTGTCTCAGGAGAAGCACCCATTGTAGGGAGTAGTCGCTGTCCTTCTCTAAATCCTGCAGTAACTAGGGCTGCCTTGAGATTATCACCTCCTCTGGGGCCTAAACCATCTACAATTCCACAGGCTAATGCTACAGGATTCTTGAATGCGCCCCAAAGTTCTGCACCTAGAGGGTCATCTGCGGGTTGCAAACTAAGGGTCTTAGTAGTTAATCGATCAGCCATTCTTTTTGCCATTGTATGATCATGGGCTGCAATCAATGCTGTTGTTAGCACTCCTCTTGCAACTTCTGGAGCAATTGTCGGCCCAGTCATTACAAAAACAGGATTTGCCTTTCCTGAATCTCTCAATCTTCTTTCTATTGCGGCACTAATGAAAGCCTCATCTTCACTTTCTGGTGCCAATCCTTTAGCCAAATCTAGGAGAGCATGAGATGGACGAAGAAAAGGAAGAAGATCATCAACTACATTCAATACTACTCCTGAAGGAAGGGATAGAATCAGAATTTCAGACTCTTGGCAAAGGGATTCTAAGTCCATAGTAGCTTGAATATTTGCTAATTCTTCACCAGGAAGGTACTTTTCATTGATTCCTGTTTCAGTTATTGATGCATATACTTCCTCTTCGATAGTCCACCCAATGATATTGTGACCAGTGGAGCCCCAGACCTTTGCTAGAGCAGTTCCCCAATTGCCGAGCCCGATGATACCAATGCTCGCCATTATTCTCGAGGTAGTACAATCAGGTTTTGACCGTTGGGGATGGTTGAACTCGTGTAATGCCTTTCCGGCAGAATTGTAAGTAATCGCCGTGTGAACAAATCATGCGCCCTGAACCAAGTGAATTTGCCTTTCATTGGGGCCTTGATTCTGAAACTGTTTTTCTTAATCATGGTTCATTCGGTGCAACACCTTTAGCCATTTTACATGAGCAAAGAAGATGGCAAGATTGGATGGAATTAGAACCAGTTAGATTTTTTGAGGAACTTTTACCTCCGGCTTTAGTTGAATCCCGAAATTCTCTTGCTACTATGTTGGCGTGCGACCCTGATGATCTAGCGTTAATTGAAAATGCAACAAGTGGAGTGAATACGATTCTACGATCATTTGATTTCAGACCTGGCGATGAGATATTAGTTCCAGATCATGCTTACCAAGCATGTAGAAATGCTATCGATTTTGTCGCTACAAGGAATGATGTAACTGTTGTTACAGTAAATATTCCATTCCCGTTAGAAGGCCCAGAAGTTGTTATCGAATTGATACTAAATTCTGTTACGGAAAATACTGTATTGGCGATGATTGATACCGTTACGAGCCCCACAGGGATTCGCATGCCTTTTGAAGAACTCACTAATTTACTAGAAGACAGAGGGGTTGCTGTATTGCTTGATGCAGCACATGGGATAGGAATGATCCCCCTTTCTCTTCAGGATCTAGGCGCCTCATATGTCACCAGCAATGCTCACAAATGGCTTTGTGCCCCAAAAGGTTCAGCTTTCTTGTTTGTCCGAAGAGATAGACAGGACACGATACATCCACTAACAATTAGCCATGGTATGACATTTCCTTTGGGGGATACAACCCGCTTTAGACATGAATTTGATTGGACAGGAACCCGAGATCCATCTTCATGGTGTACTCTACCTTTTGTGATTGAACATATTTCTTCAATATACGAAGGTGGATGGGAAGCAATTATGAAACGAAATCGTTCTCTTACTTTGGAAGCACGGTCATTGTTATGTGAAAAGTTAGGTATTCAACCACCTTGTCCAGATAGTATGATTTCAACTATTGCAACTCTTATTTTACCTAATTCAGGATACGCTGGAATCCCATTACATGAACCTGATCCATTACATTCACGGTTACTGGAACTAGGAATACAAATTCCTGTTTGGTCATGGCCTTCTCCTGAAGGTCGCTACATCCGAATTTCTGCCCATCTGCATAACTGTCTAGAACAATACGAGTATCTCGCTGAAGTTCTCTTGGACGAATTAGTAAAAGAGCAAAATTGAGCGTTGCATTGAAGCGTATTGACTCCAGCGGATTAGTCAAGCAGGGGTACCCGAGTGGTCAAAGGGGCTGGGTTTAGGTCCCAGTGCGTAGT
>CAZRCY010000033.1:0-14983 GCA_964598735.1 uncultured Candidatus Poseidoniales archaeon | reverse complement strand
AGATGGGCCATTGGGATGAGGCTATATGATAATGCAATCCAAAGAACGAAAAGAATTCCGCCTTGAATTAATCTCTGCATATTCTTTTTGGCTAACCAGATTATGCCTGCAGTGAAAATTAGGATGAAAACACCCTCGATTATAATATACCATAACTTTGTAGAGCCTGCTGCTCCAAATGCACGTAGTTCATCACGATCATAAAATGGCTGAATTAGTGTTGAAAGAAAAATCGTAATCGTGAACATTCCTGCCATTCCGAGCATGGAGGCCCATTGTCCTTTGAGCACTTCCATCAGGGGGACCTTGTCCTTCGCCATGTTATAGGGAAGTTCAAATCACATTTCATTATATGTACACATCATGGGGATAGAAGCCAACTCAAAGACAGAAGAAGAAGTCCTTGCTCCTCGCGAATGGTTGGAAGATCGAAGAAAGATAGGAATGAGCCAAGGATTGGAAGTTACATATGCAATGTTAACGCGTCTTGGGATGCCTCAAATGGCCTTTCCATGTGTTCATGTGGCAGGAACAAATGGTAAAGGAACTACCTGTGTGTATCTTGCAAATACTTTGAGTTTATCCGGTAAAAAAACTGGATTATTCACTTCTCCACATCTTTGTCGTGTGGAAGAAAGAATTAGAATTGACGGACGTCCTGTTAATTCAGAACAGTTGGACAAGGCAATTCATGCAATCAGGGTAATGTCTGAACAAGAACCGGTTTTACATCCTACTTATTTTGAAACCTTATTTTTAGCAGCAATGATCTGTTTCAAATCGGCAAATGTTCAACGTGCTGTAATAGAAACCGGCTTAGGTGGTCGATTAGATGCGACTAGATGTTGTTACGCTGATTTCACAGTGTTAACTGAGATATCATTGGAACATAGTGATATTTTGGGTGATACTATAGCAAAGATAGCAAAGGAAAAAGCTGCGATCGCTAGACCTGGAGCAACAATGCTAGCAAGGTGGCCATATGATTCAAGCGCAATGATTGCTATCGAGGAAGCAACAACCAAAGAATGCGGGTTTTGGTGGAGAGGAGATAGATTAGCATTACTTTCGTTTGAGAATGCAAATGAGCCATTTAGAGAAATAGGAAGTGGATTAGGGAAAGATGGAGATATTATTCCATATGGTTTGTTTGATGGATTTATGACTATGCAAATGGATAATGCAATTCTAGGTCATGCTTCTGCTTGGTTCTTACTTCCTCACACCCCTGGTGTCCCTCCATTACATGATGTAATGGAAAGAACACATTGGCCGGGTAGGATGCAACAGATATCTGGACCCAAAGATGTTGAATTATTGCTCGATTGCGCCCATAATCCAAGTGGAATTGAAAAGATGGTAAATGAATTGATTCTTAGAAAACAGAGAGAAGAAGATGCAGGGCGCTCTTTTTCCCCTTCTGCAATTTTAATTGGTACAACAAAACAGAAGGATTTGTCAGTTTTTGTTCATCCAATTATAGAATTACTTGCGGAGATGAATAATCCAATGGTTGTAATTACTGAACCATCAGATGGGCGATTACCTGCTGTTTCAAGTGATGATTTAGCAGCAGAAATTCGACTACAATTCCCTGATGCTCGAATTCAAGTAAGGCCTGATTTACATGTTGCTTTAACTACCGCTGTAGAAGAAGCCGTGGATTCTTCTTCACATTCAATTTTTGATGGAGTTACGGGTTCAGTTTGGTGTTTTGGAAGCATTCATCTAATTGGGGGTCTTTTGACCATACTTGGGCAAGATACAGATGATGCTCTGACTACTATGAGATGGAAAGACGACGATATAATCGGGGAAAGAGATATTCCCATGAATCCATAAGGGAGTTTTTTCTATGGAAGATCGGGTGAAGGCATGAGTGAGAAATGGGACCGTCGTTTTATTGATTTAGCATTACATATTAGTGGTTGGAGTAAGGATCCTTCAACTAAAGTTGGATGTGTCGTTGTTGGTGAAGATCGTGAAATACGTTCAACAGGATTCAATGGATTTCCTAGAGGTATTGATGATTCAATGGAAAGATTAGAGGATCGTGAATTGAAATATCCTTTGATTTGTCATGCTGAGGAAAATGCGATTATGCATGCTGCTCGAATTGGAATTTCTCTTAAGGACTGTACTGCTTATGTCACTTGGCCACCGTGTACAAGATGTGCACGTTCATTGATTCAGGCAGGAGTAGTAGAGGTTGTTTACCCTGGGAATATTGAAATTCCTGATAGGTGGATGGAAGATTTTGAAAGATCGAATTCTATGATGAGGGAAGCCGGAGTTATTACCCGTTCGACTATACATTCTGATTGAAATTTGATGTAAGATTTTTCAGAGACTCATAGAGTTCTGATATTGTACCATCGTTGTTAATTACAATATCCGAAAGTTCAGCTGTAGCTATAAGCGCCTGACCTGATGAATTATCTGCTACAGCCTCTGAATCTTCTTGTTTAAGGAAAGATTCGTAGTCTATGGGATCTCCATATCTTGCTCTTTCTTGCATTCTTTGCCATCTTAAATCTAGAGGGACACTGACCTCAATCAGTAGAAAATCCTCTCTCCTTCTTAGAGCAAGAACTTCATCAGGAGTTCGAATGGAATCTATGATTGTATTTTTCTCTGAGTCCATTCTTTCCAGAAGCATTTGTGCTAGTATACCGCCTCCACCCTTTGAGCGTAGAGTTCTTCCACCTCGAGTAAGATTTTCTCTAGTAATATCTTGACCATTTTCACGCAACCAATGTCTAATTGCATCCGAGCATGAACAACTATCCCATCCTTGACTGGCAAACCATTCAACGATAGTAGTCTTTCCAGCAGCATTCCGTCCTGTTACTCCTAGGAGCATGCTAATCTCTAGTGGAGGTACGAAATTATTGTTGTTATTTCCAAAATCTGCTAGTTCTAGCATATTGTATCTCTGCATCATGTATTGCTCTAAGTAATCGTGTTCTATTTCCTGGATCAATTCTTGATAAGATTTTGATTGCAGTTCTTTCTCCAACCCCCCTAGCTACAAGACATAGAACAGCATCGAGGCCCCTATCTGCTACAATTTCTGCATTTCTCATCATTCTGTCTCTATCCTTTGGGTCGTTACTTTTTACCCATTCTCTCAATCTCTCTTCCATTGCCTCAACAGATGTAGCCTTTAGCCTACCACCGCAATTACATTGTATGGTTCTTTCAGGCAACTTTGCAACTCTTCTTCTACTTATATCTCCACAATTCATACAGATTTGAACTACTCTTTCATTCAATAGTCGTTCTTCTACCTGAGTTCTAATTTCCTCATCGCTAAAGTTAGGTAATAGTAAGTCCTTTTGAGCTCTATCTGAGATTCCTAATGGGCCACTGGGCGTTGCTTCAAGTTTGATATAGTTCTGCTGCAATGCCCTTAATACATCTTCAGTTCCAGAAAGATCTAATCTTTCATGAAACAATTTGTCCAATGCTTCAATCATCAAAGGAGTATTTTTGTATCTTTTTATTATTCCTCTAACATTTACATTCCTAGGATCTATTCCCCTTGAAATCACTCCCATTATTTTAGCAGTTTCAACTACGCGTGAGCGAAGAGCACGACTGTTTGGAGTCGTCATTCTCAGTATTGTTTCTATTGAATCAGGACTTGTTTCTAATAACCAATTTTCAATATGTCTGATTGTTAATCCGGGGACCATTAGGTGGATTCTGTATGGGTCGACAATTGTCCTCCCCATTTTTCCATCTATCATTGAAGCCATAGCTTGAAGAAAATCAGACAATGTTTGGTTGATTTTAGTACCTTGACATGTATTCAGAACAATAGCATCTGCCTGGTATTCAAGAGTCCAAAGTCCAGCATGAGGAATATATCCAGTTGACTCTAGATGTTCCATTACCGAAGAAGTGAATCGTTCCATAGCTTCGTCAGAAATATCATAATCTTCTAATGTTGAATCAATCAGTCCACCAGTTAAATGATCTGCAGCATTTTTTTGTGGAAAATCTAATCCCCCAAATTCTTTTGAAATAAGTATTCTCATTCTTCCTACTTCTCTTGCAACTCCTTCAGGAACTGGTGGTAGTTCACCAAACCATAGTGGAGCATCGGCTTTCATTGCGGTTGGAATAACTGTTAGTTCACTAGCCTCAGGATCAGCATCAATGATCATCCAAGTTCTTCCAGCCATAACAAACAAATTCGCTGCTTCATCGTCTTGTATTCCCATTACAAATGCTTCATCGAGAGTCCCAATTATCCGTCTACTTACTGAATCTCTAACACGGTAACGTTCAGAATCAGGAATCATCGAAACACCTCTATTTCTTACCTCAGCCGCCTTTCCACTAGGTCCATACCATCCATTTTGTTTCAATTCATTAGGGACCAATTTTTTCATTTTCTCAATCACATTACGTTGTTTATTATTAGACATCTGTTCAAATTCTACAATTGAAGGTCGTTCAGGGGGCACATCATCACTTGATTCTGCTAATTTTTTCCATAATTTTGGTGGCCATTTCAGAGGGTCGCTTTCTTTGAAATTTTCAACTAATCTTACTAGTCTCCTATCATCTAGTAGACGCAAAAGGTTCATTGTATCATCATGTTTCCACCCCTCAAATAAATGACTTTTTTTCAACAATGATGTAGCTTGATCACATCGAATCCATCCTTCTTGAAGTGATAACAGAACTAATTGATTTGTAGCCACACTTCTAGGACGATATCTCCAGGAAATAGGTTCAATTTGTTTTGATTTAGCCATTCTTGCTATTGCTGCACCTTCCGCAATATCATCTATTTTCCATGCAACTAGATCTCCTCTTCCTACTCCGCCAAGCACATGTTCGGCCCTTCCTACTCGTTGTAACATTCTATCTACTGCACGGGGACTCTCAATTTGGTGAACTCTTTTAATGCTCCCAACATCAATTCCTAATTCCATACTGCTGGTGCATATCATTGCATTTAATTCACCATTTTGTAATTGATTCTCCATTTCCATTCTTGTTTCAGAAGCTAAACTACCATGATGTACTCCAATTTCTAAATCTGGATTTATGCTTCTCATTCTCAATGCAACTGTCTCTGCAGAATTTCTACTATTGACGAATATCAGTGCAGGACTTTCATATTCGACTAATTTGGTGATATGTCTTAGAGATGCGACTGATTCTGCACTAGTTTTCCAATCAAGTGCTAGTATCTTATCGTCAGCTGAAGGGAGGGGGGCATGTACTCTGATTTTTGTTTCTCTGGGTGCATCTCCGTGCACAATTTGAGCGTCATCTGACAACCATTTCGCGACTTCTTGTGGATTCCCAACTGTAGCAGATAATCCAATTCGTTGAATTTTATTTGGAGATAAAGCTTGAATTCTTTCTATTGCAAGCAGAAGTTGTGATCCTCTTTCTGAAGCAGCAAGATCGTGAACTTCATCTACAATAATTGCCTTTATTTTGCTGAGGTGTTCTCGCAGTCTTGATCCTAATAACATAATTTGTAGGGTTTCAGGAGTAGTAATCCAAAGATGGGGCGGTTTTCTTGATTGTCGTTGTCTTTCTGAATTAGGAGTATCTCCATGTCGAAGGGCAACTTTCAGATTTAATGGTTTGAATAATTCAGGTAATCGTCTGTCAATATCTCGATTTAGAGCGCGAAGTGGAGTAATATATACGATAGAACTCTCATCCCATTTCTCAGAAATTGCCATTGATAACAGGGGTAATGCAGCAGATTCCGTCTTTCCAGATCCAGTAGGGGAAATCAATAGTACATCATTGCCTTCAAGTATCGCAGGAATTGATTTTTTTTGAATAGGAGTCGGAATCCAACCTTTTTTTCCTACGATTTGACTGACATTTGGATGTAGTAAATCCCAGTCAGACATATTCACTCGTCCTAAACTGAATCAAGAATCATTCAACCTATTGGGGGTTATTCCCATCCCTCATCGTCATCATCGTACTCGTCATCATCGTACTCGTCGTCATCTTCATATTGATCATCTTCAAATAATAAATCCGCAAAATCATTTTCTATTGTATCTTTATTCATTTGTCGAATACTCACGTATGTTACTGTTGGAACCACAATCAAGGCAATCACGATAAGGAGAATAGTCAATGGATTTTGTCTTGCTTGTTCTATCCAACCGAGTCCCCATCCATATGCGACATCGATTCCGACGGAAATAGCATTATCTTGTTCATCAATTTCGTCGATTTCATTACTAGAATCTACAACGACTCTAATTCTTTCAATTCCTTCTTCAGCATCCCATATCGCATCAATATAAATTGTATCTCCTTCCTCGATTTTATCGATTCGTTGGGTGTTAAATGGTTCAGTTGCATCACCAGCGAAGAAGGATACATCGAAAGAAGCATTCAATGGACCACCTAAATTCGTTAGATACATTCGTAATTCAACATCAGTACCCACGCTAACTCGTTCTTGATTTGTATCAATTCTAATTGCTCTTAACTCAGGACTTTCATCTGCACCCAAAGTTACCCATGCAAGATCTAAATCATTATCCAAATTGGTAGGCTCTCTCACCGGATCGCTTTCACTATTACTCGTCTGGGGGAATGTATTTCCTGCTGCATCTTGACCTGTGATATAGAATCCAACGATATATCCACTCCTTGGAATAACTAACCCTTCGCTAGTTAGATCTACAGTGCCAGACCAAAGAATTAGGTCACCTTGTAGTTCCATTGAAAGGACAGAGTATCCAGCGGCGATAGTCGTAGTTCCATCTCTCATTATCCAGTGAACTTGTTGAGGAGCTTGGGCTAAGTCAGAGCATCGTTGATCGGACGGGTCATTTACACATTCCTCAGTTCCTAAGAAGGCGACATTTACTTCGGTTAGATCTTCTTGGATTCCAATATCAATTATGTCTACAGGAAGAATCCTATGGATTACCCTAGGAGGAGTATGATCAACGCTAAGTTGTAGTGTGGTTGATACTGAATCTCTGGTCATATCTTCTCCTCTGCCGGGAATACCTGTAATTCCTGTTAGGAAGGTTCGAGTTTCGGCAGAAGCAAGTGTAGGAGCAGCGCTTAATGGAACCTCTACCATGTAATCTCCATTTTCCGTAAGACTACCGTCCGACCACATTTGGACTCCATCAAATACCTCTACAACAATTCCTAAATTATTGGGCGGTGGAGTTTGAGAATTTTCGTACACTACACGCCCAGTCCATTGAATTCTATCATCTGCTCTAATAGATGTTGAACTATCTATTGGTCCTACTCTAGGATGCATAACGTCTGTTATTGTGTAACTAGTTGGATCGAGAACTAAATCGTTTTCAACATGGAATGTTCTATCAACGAATTCAATTCTTCTCATACTAGCTCCAAGCTGTTTGTATTCAAATGCTAAATCACTAATCTCTTCATCGGGCCAATCCCATGACACCTTGAAGTGAAAATCAATGAGAATCCAGGGTAGACCCGTATCGTTACTTATCGTTGTAGCTTCGCTGTTTGGTAGAATATCTATGTATGCTGAATCGCTCCAAAATGTGTTGTTTCTACCTGAAAAAGAGATAGATTGCTTATCTCTTTCTGGATCTGGACCTTCAAAGTCAAAAATCAAACTAATTATCTCAAAATCAATAATACCATTTGCATCAACTAAGCCAGCAGTAATTGTTTGTTCAGTCCCTGCGAAAATAGCATCTCCATCATTGTGTCCAGACCAATGCAGTCCAGTAAATACTGATTCCATATCTTTTCGAGTTCGGTATGTTGCAAGATCTGAAGAAAATCCGGGTCCTTCTCCAGATTCTAGAAGATTACCTGCAGGGTCATTTCCAGTTACATAGTAAGATACAGATGCTAAATTCGGATTACGACTATCATCAATAGTAGTGAAGAATCTTTTATTCTCTGCTGTTGTTGTATTTACCATACTTCGATTCACATATTCATCTGAATCTGCTATTCCATTTCGGTTGATATCATGATCGGCCTCAACCCAGTAATGGAGCGTAAGTTCTTTAGGATCACCAACAGCATCTTCCACGTCAATAATAATTGATTGATCGTACCTTGCAGCAACATAATCATCTTGTTTTGGCATATTATGAGTAATCTCTGGAGGTGTACCGTCAATGAAGAATGTACGACGAGAGTCAGGACCTGGTGGAATAACTAATGTTGAATCTCTTTCATTGTATGTTTGAACTTCGTATGTAATTCCTTCTGGTATGTCAATCTCAGGAACTGTTAGACTAATGAAAAACGAACCATCGGGATTATTCTGGTCTTTCCATGAAGATTGAACGAAATCTCCCTGTTCTCCTTTTTGTGCAACTTGTACATCAAATACTGAATTTAACGGGGTATCTTCAGTATTTGCAAACCACATCTGTCCTTGGAAGAAGATTGTCTCCCCAGCAGAAATCCAGGCACCATTTGTTAGATTTTGACTAGTGACTAGTCCTTCTGCATCTCTAACGCCTAGCCATCCAAGACCATATGATTGATTCACGATAATTCCTGTATTTAGCGTATCAGATAACATGGCAGGTGTCGACCCTTGGTCATCTGTGCACGTGACTCTAAAGCCTACATTATTCTGTTCGGGAAATTCACTCGTTACCCTAAATCTCCAATGGATTTCAAAAATGCCATTATTGTTTGTCGTATATGTCCCGCCTTCTTGTCCAGGTTGAATTGGAATAATCCAATCAGCTGGATCGTCGTCCATTAAGGTACCAGTTTCTGACCAAGTGAGAGATGGAGAGTCAGAATTAGGGGAAGCAACGAAATCTAGAGTTGCTCCAGAAATTCCAGTAGCCCCTTCTCCGATAACATGTCTTGTTACTACTTCGTAGGCCTGACTCCGTTCATGAAGAACCATACCTTCCTCCCAAATGATATCAAGATTTACCGTCTGCATGGTGTATGTTAGTTCAAACGAATTAATTTTCACAAGTCCAGGTGCAGTTGATGACAGTGTGATTGGAATAGTCACGGTTCCAACTCCAGTACCCGGAATTTGAGAATTTATGGAACTCAAAATATTGGTATTACTAACATCCCTAGTTCCAAGTAGAGTGCCTTGTTCTTGCCATTCATTACTTCCATCATCGCCGATATCCATTTTCACATTTTGTGGTGCCTGACTAAATATTTGGATATTGAAATCTTCTAACGTTGGTGTGTTAGTACCCCCAGAGCCTGAATAGAAATATATGTAGAAATATATGTATGAACTGCTCCCAGTTAGTGAAATAGTCTGTCCAGGACTTTGGATAGTATACTGTGAACCTACCTGAAAATACATATTGAAATACGATGAACCTGGAGTTGTTGAGTTCCACCAAACTTTTGCAGCTACGGGAGAGGTTCCTGTTGTGCCTAGATATTTGTACCCTCGAATATAACCACTTGAAGAGTAACTTGATACATATGTTAGTTGAACTCTATCAATTACTGGAGAAACAGAGTTATTTGTTCCGTTAAGATAAGCTCGCCATTTTACTTGATTTCCACCATTTGTGAATGATATTTGAGTATTAAGAGAGGCTGACTTCCACGAATTCCCCCCATCTAAACTCACTTCAATTTCAACAGACGTCCCGTCAGGCTCGTATGTAATCAACCCGCTAAGTGTAATTGTTGAGATAGAAGATCCTAGATTTGTCGTTGATCCAATTGCTATGCTATTAGATTGTGTAGAAGAACGCTGTTCGAATGTAGCTCCAATTCCTGAGGAAAGTACAGTTCTAGATGTTGTTGATGGACAGTAACTCGTGATTGCCGTGTAAAAGCATGCATAGAGCACTTTTCCTTCGCCGTTATCGGCAATACCATAATGGCCCTTTCCATTTAGAGTGATTGAACCCTGGAAGTCAACCCAAGCCCCTGCATCATGCAGTACAAAGTGAGTAGAGGAAGAACTTCTGTACGAATTAACCAGTATTCGTGGGTAATTTACCGTTAAGCCAGAAATTGTTCCAGAAAGTGTACTACTAGTACCTAGATATGTAATTGAAGTTGCAGTAGTAGGACTTGAACGAGAAACATTCCAAAGATTATAGGTAATGGACCCAGAACTTGAACGAACTAATACCTTGAGGTCATCGGTTTCAGGATCTATGGCAATCCCAACTGGGTATGAAGAAGAACTAGACATAGTCCAGTCACCAACACAACTCCAACTGGAATCAGAAACTGTCCATTTTGTTATTCTTCTATAATTGTATGAAACTGCCCAAACAGTGTCTTCTCCATCGGCTGCTAAGTCATAAAGTGTATACAATGCCTGACTATTACAACTATTATATTGCTTAGTAACAGAATTTACTACATTTGAGGATGATGAATTATACGAATTAATGGCAGGGGTTTGATATACTGAGCTAGATTGATAATTGCTGGTGAATAACGTATTTCCAACCCTAACCAATGCGCCCGGATAGTTCCAGTTCATTGAATTTGGTACAGTCATCGAGTTACTACTGATTGTTGGACTAATATATCCTTGATCGCCATTTGCAGCAAACCTACCTGTGGTGTTGTGATATGAAGAAGATGCACTATCCCAATCCCGAGAAGCAGCAAGATTGTTGGTATTAGTTGATTCTTGAGTATTCAATGTAATTTCGTCATTTTCTACCTTCAAGTTATTCCGATACCAACTGGAGAAGTATGTTCCCGTAAATGAAGTCGAAGTAGTTCCAGCCCCTCCAAATTCGCTATTCGTTGAACGATTTTCCCATTGGGTATTTTGCGCCGTACCTTCTATCGAGAAACTTGCTTGAGTTACTGAAGCACCATATGGAAGGGTAATTCCGGGTGTTTGAGCGTCACCACCAGTAGCACTTGTGAAACTATGACTGAAGGTTGTAGTTCCATCAGCAAATTGCGTTTCCGTAGTTGCCGCTGACACAAGTGGGGACATAGACATCGAAATGAACAAGAATAGAACAAATATTGCCGACCTCCTCATAGCCTAACCTCCGGTGTTGTCCTACTGTAAATGAATGAACATATCAACATGGCGTCGTCTGGTCATAGAAAATTGGAGTCAATTTTGAGACTAATTATGCGAAAGTAGAATACAATCGAACTTACAGGAACGGTTGATTATCATGGCTCGACGAGGTAAGAAGCAGAGCGGCAACATCTTCGGAAGATGGTGGGAAGAACGTAGAGATCAGCACCTTAGTATTCTCTTCATATTATCATTAGTTGGACTTGCAGCATTCCTTTGGTCTCTCGTTTTCTTTATGTTTATGGACGGAGTGAGTGAGATGCCGGAACTTATTGGATTGTCTTGGTTTTTTGCGATAGGAGGTTTAATCATTCTCGGAGTTGTTGGGCCTGAATTTTTCCGATATAATGAGCAGTTGACTTTGCTTAGAGAAATTTTTGAATTAGAATCGAGAGCAGAGATACAAAAACGAAGAAAAGAAGCTGAAGAAGCCGCGTCTCTCTTGGGCAGTATCTATCAAGGTAGGTTGTTAGCTCATTACAAGGATCATGGGATTCGTGCTGGACGGATTTTTCAATCACCTGCTACTGATTTCGCTACAGAGGAATCATGGATTATTTCTTGGTGGAATGCAGAAAACACTATTTTATCAGAAAATACTGGAAACCCTAATCTGTCTTCCCCTCCTGTTCAGAAGGTCTTGATTGTTGGTTCATTAACTGGAATTATTCTTCTGCTTTGGAATTCTTTCATCGGAATTGCAAGGATGACAACAGATGGGGCTCGTGAATACTCTGTTAACGTATTAGCTTGGTTTCAGAGCATATTAGGATCAGATGTTAACAAGTTAGTAGAGCCCGTTTCATTTGATATAATGACAATACTTCTGTTAATCGGATTGGGGACATTGCTCTGGTCTACAAGTCCTAAGGTTTCGTTGAAATCATCAACGGAAGAGGAGTGAGGAAAATCAATGTCCAGTAGTTATGGGTGGATTCGTGAAATCCTTCTTGCTGCTGGAATGATTTTGGTTCTATACGGTTCGTTAGTACTAATGACAGGGTCTTCACCTCCAATGGTAGTAGTTGAATCTCAATCAATGATGACTGATGATGAATCACACGTCGGAATTATTGATCCAGGAGACATTATCTTAGTTACCGAACCGGAAAAACGTGACGTAGTTACTTACGCGGAAGCAATTGAATTTGGAGGTCAATATCATCAATATTCCACTCATGGGATGCCTGGAGATGTTATCATTTACAAAAAGAACGGGGGAAATGATACGCCAGTTATTCATCGTGCTATCTTGTTTGCATTAGCAAATGAAACTACACCTGTAGAGAATGACGGAACTTGTATCGAAGGAGAATTAGATGAGTTATTTGTTGCCTCAGATGGGTCAATTGGAGCTTGTATTTTGACGTGGGATGTTAAAGGAACCTCAGTACTAAATGTCTCCTCAATTAGTATGAATCTAACAGGGTATTCTTGTCAACCTCATGGATATTTGATGATTCAAGATTGGATTCCGGAACATGAAGGATTTCTAACCTCTGGTGATAATCCGAGGACTAATGGTTGTACAATCGATCAATTAACCGCGACAGGATACAGCGGGTCAGGTCCTCATTATTTTGGACTAAGAGATGAATTCGGGAATCCTGTTACTGCTGTGAGACATCAATGGGTGAGTGGTCTAGCAGGACCTGAAGTTCCATGGTTTGGAATTGTTAAATTAGCTGCATCTAATAATTCAAGTCAAGTCACTTCAGACGCATGGACAAGTTTGATTGTTGCAGTGGCTATCTTACTGAGTAGTGTTATGATTATGGAAAGAGCAATGACCAAAATAATTGCTTCTGCTCCGGAATTCGACATTTCAATTAATCAATCCGTAAATTATCGGTATCAGGAAAGCCAAGAAGAACAAGAGTGATGAAATATTTGATATCTTTGTAGCAAAGATCTCTGCTTTCTGAGAATGAATAATTCGCAATTTTCCCGCAATCCAATTGATAGTTGAATTAATTGTGTCCCTCATTATGTGGCCACCGTCAAATGGTATTACAGGAATTAGATTAGCAAAACCTAACAAGAAATTGATCCACAGGAACCAGAAAATACCCTCAATAAAGAAGAATTCAATAACACCAAATTCAAGCATCATTATTTCCGACTCTAACATTATTTCTCCATTGAACTCAAAAGGTGCAGCAAGTAGATTCAGTGGATACAACAAGGAAGCAAGTACTCTTTCTTCATTCGTTTGATTAGGATAAAATGGCCCCATCAATCGATTTTTTCCATGGTCGGTACTTCGAATAGTCTGACCAAATGTAGAATCTCCTCTAACTCCTAAGAATGGGTCTTCTGGAGAGATGCCTAGTCTTTCCAAATCTTTTTCTGATGCATTTTTTGAAAGATAGTACTCATATTGATCCCCTAACTTTACTTCAATTATACTTTCTTCCTCCCATTCAGTTACATTGGTTCCGTTGTATTTTAGGACCGTAAGAAGGAGGATATCTCCTGCCTTTGATGAATCCAGAATATTACGTAAATCATCAGCATTTGAAATAGATTCATTATTTACTTCGATGATAATGTCATAGGGTTCCAATCCCGACTCATTAGCGGGTCCATCAGCTACAATTGCTGGACTATATGCTCCTTCCATACTAGCATTTACTCCATTAGCTCCTATAGCTAAAATAGATACAAGAATAATTGAGAATACTATGTTTACTGCAGGTCCAGCAGCATAAATTCTCATCCTTTCTCTCTTTGGTGCTTTCATGACCTCTGTATATTCCGGTTCAGCAAATGCTCCGATGGGGATCAATGAAAAAATAAGCAATCCAAAACTTCTCACTCTCATTCCATGTGCTCTCATTAAAATTCCATGTCCATATTCATGGATAATTAACGCCACAATTAATGCCATAAGCGGCCAAAATACGGGGATTCCTGATGTTACTCCTGGGATAAGTAATACCTCTGATGATTCTATCGAAATGTTTTCTCGGCTTGAATTAAACAAGGAAAGAAACGATAAAATTACCATCGTAGTAGTGAAAAACAATGCAATAAATCCAATCCAAATTGAAAATTCTCCAAACATTCTCCAAAATTTACGAGGTCGTGAAATCTTCTCCAATATTTTTTGTCCTTTGTTAGTTCTTATCATCAAAATAAATCCTAGAACCTTTGTTGCATTCCATTTTTCCAGATACCCCTCTTTTTCGAGTATTCTTATCAAAAATATGTTGATAAAAAGTACACCCAGTAATACATTGTCAGAAAAAATTGCAATCATCGACAAGACAAAGAAAATCCAATCCCTCATTGTCAGTGTCATCATTACGGTCAGGGCTGAGAAAACCCGATCCCTCAATGTGCGTCTCAATGTCATATTTCTTGACGTAGCCTGTCTTTTACGGCATTTGAATCCTCCACTGTTTTGTTACCGTTGGTTTCATGATGTAATGGTCCCTCGCAATAACATGAACGAAGATAACTCGGCCACTCCTTCGACACGAAGGAAAATTGATTCTATGGTTCGAGACCTTGATTCAATTGTTCGTTTGCTTCAGCAAGCGTCATTGGAAGAAGTTCAACTAGATATTATTGAAATTAAAAATCGAATAACTCTCATGGAAGACCAGTTGCTTTCTCCTTCTGTTTCTATCAACGAATGAAACCCCTCATCCAATCGGGTGTTTCAATATCATCTATTTCAGATTCATTATCTATTCTTTCTTGAATGGTTTCAAATGATTTACTTACTTGTTCCGTTTTCCTACATACCAGAGCTAGAAATTTGTGCAGAGGTAATCCTTGATCCCAAATTAAATGTGGCCGTCCATTTTTAGTCAAAGGACAGGTAGGAATTCTTCTGGAGAGTATTGACAATCTCCCCTCTAATTTACCAGTATCGATACGGAAAATACGCCAAGAATCTCCTCGAATTCCTTTCAAGCGGTAGGCGTATAATGGCATTAATCCACA
>CAZRCY010000032.1:0-15261 GCA_964598735.1 uncultured Candidatus Poseidoniales archaeon | reverse complement strand
GCTTCAATAAACTGTCCAATCTGTAATGCGATTAATCCACCTGGTAGTTCAATGTGCGCAACTTGTTCCTATCAGTTCTGATCGTTGAATTTGACGTATATTGACCGAATTGTTCATGCGACCTCGTTAGGAAAGGGACTATTGTGGCAGCACCTTCTGATGAGCCTGAGGTCCAGATGGGCCAGATGTTGACACCTCTGTTGATGTTAGTAGTAATGTCATTTTTCATATTCATTCCATCAGTCAGAGAGACGTTGTCCGTTGTTGCTGGCACTGTTGTTGAACCGATGATTCCATTTCATAGCACATTGTTCGTTCCTACAGTGCTAGTTCTAGGTTCAGTAATTATGTTTGTTAATACTATTATTCGATCTTTCTTTATGGACCCCGTTAAACAAGCTCATTTCAATCATAGGAATAAGCAATTACGAAGTATGATGAATGAGGCTAGAACTGAGCGAAACACAAGTCGTCTTGATAAAATCACTAAAATTCAACAACGTATGATGCCAGAACAAATGAAGATGCAAATGTCCATGATGCGACCAATGATGTTTACTATGGTCTTCATCTTTGGAATATTTGGATGGATGTATACCAATGTGGAATCTTTCAGAGTTGACCATCTAAGTTTACCTTGGCGTCCTCAATGGAATATGAATGATAGAGTAATGTGGATTTTCCCTGCTTGGGTTTTTGTATACATCAGTCTAAGTGCTCCATTTGGAAGAATTTTAGATAGACATATCCGTCTTATTCGTTATAGAACTCATCCATTGATAGTTTCAGGTGAAAAAATTCCTGAACCTCTTTTGGATATGTTGAAAGATACTGGTAAAGAATCCCGTACTTCATCTCGAACGCAACGATCTCAAAGAGGAGGTGGACGAAAATCAGCCTCCAAAAGTCGTAAAAAATCTGGAAATCAAATTATTTCCTCTGCAATAATAGAAGGTAATTGTCCTGTATGCTCTTCTTCTGATTTGGTTAGAGGCAAGGCGGGCCATTTGAGATGCGAAGTATGCTGGGAAAGTTTCAGACCATGAGGCGAGTTAATGGTTCAGATTACAATTAGTGGACTTCCTGGATCTGGTACGTCCACTTTAGTTGGAAGATTATGCAATAGTCGTTCTATGACTGCTCTAAACGGCGGCGATGTATTTCGAGATGAAGCTTCAAAAAGAGGGTTATCCGTTGCATCTTTTTCTGAATTATGCAAAACAGACTCTGCTGTAGATCATGCTCTTGATGAGCGTTTGATTGAATCAATGAAGGATTCTAGCGGACCTGATATCATTGAATCAAGACTTGCAGGTTGGTGGGCATATCGTGAACAGATCGATTGTCATCGAATCTGGATAGAAGTAGATATTGAGGAGCGTCTTAGAAGAGTTGCTATGAGAGAAGGTGATGGCGTTCGTCAACTTGAAGAATCAATGATTCGAGAAGAAGCAGACCGTGAACGTTACAATAGATTGTATGGTATCGATATATTGTCCATGGAACCATATACTATTGTTATTGATTCTACAAATCTCACTGTTGAACAAGTAGTTGACGCAGTTGAAGAAGCGGTGAATGTTTAATTGAGGAGAAAAAAATGTCGAAAATAATGATAATCGATCCTTCAGCAGTTACCGATTCCAGCCATGGTGCACCTATATCGCAAAGATCTCTCGAGGAAAGACTTGATGCTGGCTTAATTTTGATAGATAAACCGGCAGGACCTACTTCTCATCAAGTTGCAGCATGGGCAAAAGAAATTCTTGGTATCAACCATCTTGCTCATGGAGGAACACTCGATCCATTTGCTACAGGATTACTAACTCTAATGACTGGAAGAGCCAGGAGGCTAACGTCCCAAGTTTTGGGACATGACAAAGAGTACATTGGTGTTCTAAAGGTAGGCGGAGACGCTGATATGACCTCTCTCGAAGAAGCAATCAATTCTCTCAGAGGAGAGATATACAATGTCCCTCCATCTGAATCTGCAGTTAAAGTACAAGTTAGAACGCGTCGAATTCGAGCATTTGAGATATTGGATACTAAAGAACGACTTGCAGCTATTAGAGTTGCATGTGATGCAGGAACATATATTCGAACATTGGCACGTGACCTAGGGCTGATGATAAATTCTCCAATTCAATTAGTAGAACTTCGAAGAACACGTTCCGGGAATTTTACTGAACATCACTGTGTGCCGATGGAAGATTTAGTTGATGCAGTTTATCTTTGGAAAGAGAAAGACGACGCTTCTGCAATGCTTAGGTTAGTTTCCCCTATTGATGTTTTAATGGATGGACGTGCTGGTTTGATTCTAAAAGATGGTGCAGTATCTGCAGTATCTCATGGGGCTCCTTTGACTCGTCCAGGTATACAAGCAATTCAAGGTGAGTTTGAATCTGATGAAGAAATTGTCTTGTGGAGTATGAAAGGAGAGGTTGTAGCAATAGCCAATGCCACTAGAGGGACTTCAGAAATCCCTCAGATAGAAATTGGAGAGGTCGCGAAACCATCGCTTGTACTCATGCCTACTGATACTTATCCACGTCAATGGCGTGGAGATCGATCAACTAACTAAGTTCAAACGCTTCGTACACCCATTCTTCAGTTTCTACTCTAACGAGAAGTTTCTGCACTCAAATCACACACCTGCCTACCCGTCCAGAGACTTTGAGACAACCTTTCGTTCAATGAAGTGAATATCAAGTTTAATGCTATTTTTTGCATTATCAGCCATCCGCATGTTGATGTTGGTCAGTTTGTCTATCTCCGTTTTGAACGTCCTTCAGGTGAGTTATATGGTCGTTCAATTTTCTTAGGTCCAAATAAAAATGCTGCAGCAGCCAATCCTACTATGGTTATGGAGAGTAAGAGAATTGGTATGTTTCTATTGCCTAAATCTGTATTTTCCACTATTGTTAATGGGTCTCTATTATCCTCTCCGTCGGATATGATTAGTGTTAGAGTATCTATATTATTGAATTCATTAGACTCATCTATCAATCCATTAGCATCAACTTCTGCAATCATCCTAACAGTTCCGTCCCCAGAGGCAGACCAATAACACACCACTGCACCTAATCCTCCAGGTGATATTGACGGAATAATTTCTCCGGGAACAGAAACATTACCTACACTACACTCTATTCCTACCGAAGTAACTTCAACAGTACCTGTATTTCGAACCAATATTCTGAATGAAATTATGTCACCATTTTCCACAGTTATTGGTTCAGATAATGTTTGTTCTCCAAATATTGCATCAATGGATTCGATAGATAGGTCAGGATTTGATGTAGCAATTACTTCAATAGTCTGATTTATTGTCGTATCCTCATCCTCGATCAAAATAGTAACAAATGTTTGTCCTGATTCTGTCGGAGCCAATGTTAACGACCAAGAATCATCATTGGATCTGTGGATGGTAGCCCAGTCTCTGTCTGTTGTAACTGTTAATGATGTTGAATCAACATCCCTTACATCTAATGTAATTAGATACGGGGTCCCAACCTCGATGTATACTGATGTAAATAGTCCAGAAAGTGTTGGAGGGTCGTTAATATCATTGATAATTACATTAAATTGATCAGTCCATGTATTTCCCCTGATATCTGTAACTAAAATGTCAACTGTAACCTCTCCACTCATTTCAATTTGTGGCATCAGTAAGATCTCATCTCCAACGATTGATGATACAAGAACATCAGAATTACTAGATACAGCAGAAATTACTAGATCACCAGATTCAGTAATGTCGTCATCACAATAGTATCTGAAAGGGATGTATCTACCCGGGTCGTCTTCATTGAATGTTTGATCCTCAACATTTTGGCATTGAGGATCTAGGTCAAATTCAACAATGTAGCCTCCATCAATCATCATAGATTCAATCACTATTGTAGTTTCTTGAGGACTACCATCTGATGACCATTGGAATCTAGTACCTATTCCTATATCCAGCGGCTCTATATCATTTCCAAGTAAATGGCCAATTGGCACTGAAAAAGTACCATTTGAATTTGAGAGGGATAATTCATGAACTAGACTACCTTCTACTGCGAATCTGAGTGATGAAAAAGCTGCTACTAGTCCAGAGTCATTGCCTTCAATTCGATATGATACATGTAAACTCGGGTCATTTATGTCGATTCTAAAGTTAGAGATACATCCATCAAGGATTGTAATTCGGACATCTACTGAATCTTGATTTATCTCTATTAAATCCCCATCCAATATTGTGGTCCAAGTTTCACTAATTGAATCTTTAATTTGAATTGAATTATTCCCTACGCCTGTAATGTGGACTCGACCCCATTGCTGATTAAACGGGCGTTCTATTTCTTCTAAATTCCAGACTCCGGGAGAAGATGATGAAGGTTCAAGACCACAAGACGATATGGATAATGACTCAATTTCTCCTGAAAGTGAATTAAAATCCATTACCGGCATTTCAATTGGATAGGTTGTGTGTAAAGCAGTAGTGGTTTCAAATGCATACCAAGATGAACGATGCAATGCGAGTACTGCCACTGCATCTAATTGTAGTTCTGAGTCATCAATCCCATTGACTGAAACATAGTCAACTAATACTTCCATTTGCTCAATATCTCCCCATGTCCAGGGGTTATTTTCATCAAATAGGGGCAACATTAGTGGTGAAGATTGAGTATATTCTGTAGCAGCAAAGGTGTGTCTAATAGTATGGAGAAGAATGGGTCCATCTCCTCGATCTACTACGAAACGAACTTCGTCGTCGGATAAGACATCAGGAATGGTAAGTATGAGGCTTAAACTCAGATTAAGTAGCATATTTGATGATACAATACTATGGTCAAATCCTGAAAGTTTGATATCTGGGCCTTTCGAAACAGCAACTCCTCCGTCAGGAACCCCTGTTGCAGCAACAGAATTTGTAGATGATGAAGATGCCCAAGTAACTGAAGTTGCTGTATTTTCCGGTCTTATATGTGAAATTATCATACCTGATTCTTCAATAGATATCGTTGAATATTGGGCCGGACCTGTGTCATTTAAGCTAGAACTTAGTTCCCAAAGAGATGCATTGGTCAACGAATTTGATGGCATCAAATCAACAGGATCTGCTTTAACAACAGTTACAGCCTGCACACTTTGAATAGTTGAAAGAAATAAAATCGAAACTACTACCAGACAAGCCTCGCGTCGCCCCGCCATGATTTTAGACAATCTCTATTCATATTGAATCCGATGGTAACTTGAGTATTCTGCATGGGAACGCTTGATAAGTCGACATTGGGTGGTTAATTTACATCATGGCTGTGGTGGTGTAGCGGTTAGCACGATAGGTTGTGGTCCTGTCAGCCCGGGTTCAAGTCCCGGCCACGGCCCCATTCATCTATTCTCCAGTATATTCTGTTACTCTCAGGCCCATCCCTCCACGTCGCGAAGGTCGTTTCATGATTTTATCCAATTTCATGTGTACATGTTTTTCTAAATCAATTTCCATCGCCAAAGCATTTCCCAGAGTCAGAATAAATAAATCTGCTAATTCCTCTGCGATCTCTTCTTTTGGTTTGCCCTTTGTAATTGCACCACTGAGTTCGCCCAATTCTTCTACTGTTAATGAAATTCTGTAACCCATGTCGTGGCCATTATTTTCTGGATTGGCAAAGTCATGTTTGTGATGAAATTTTGCCACTCTTGACATCAATGTATACCATGATCCGTCAGGTCCATATTCGTCTCCCAATTCATTCTGGATGGGGTGTTCCATCCATTCATCTACTGATTTCCTTCGTTCCATATCATGATGAGGGGGAAAACAGCCCATGAACGAAGCGATTGAAATTAGATGGATAATTAAAGATCGAACGCGATAAACCATAGTAAACAAATAAGGATTGGAACAAACAACAAATACGGACTTACTTTCTTCCAAAGTGGTACTTTGTCTAGTTTTTCTCCCACTTTTTCCGATACGGCTTCTCCAGCAATATACGCAATCTCAGAGAGAGGTTCAACTGCCATATTTCAGCCAAGATTAACTACTAAATAGCAATGATTGTAAAAACGTTAAATTATTGCTGTTTCTTAGGAATATTACTGGGGAGCGCTTGCTGAGAGGTTACCAAAGGTAACGACCCATTGACCTGATCTGGATAATGCCAGCGGAGGGATAAAATGAAACCACAAAACAAAAAGAAAACAATAATCACTGTATTAATAATCCTTACAACTTCACTTTCAGGATGTCTTAGTACAGAATCTGAGGAACAAAATCAAGAAGTCAAATCTTTAACAGTTCTTACCTACGATTCTTTCGACGCAACTGGGTCAATAGTCAATGATTTCAGGAATATTACTGGATACGAGGTCACAGTTATTCGTGCTGGTGATGCAGGGGGAGTTTTAGAAAGGGCCTTGCAGATGACAGGTGTAGAAGCATTTGACATTATTTTAGGTCTCGATTCAACATACGCTCCCATTGCTTTAGACAACAATTTGCTAATTCCTCATGATGTAATTCCACCACACAACATATCTCTATTGGGTTCTACAATACAAGATGATAGGCTCATGCCTTACGATCAAGGTTTTGTCTGTCTGAATTATGATGCCAGATTCCTAAGCGAAAATAATTTATCTGTTCCGAGTTCGCTTTGGGATTTAACAAGTGAAGACTGGAAAGGAAAGGTGGCAATCCCATCTCCCGAAACATCTAGTCCTGGTCGAATGTTTCTCGCCGCCACCGCAGGTGGTGATTTGACTAACGATAATGGTGGAAACTGGAGCGATTGGTGGGCATCAATGGCGAACAACGACTTGATTATCACATCGGGATGGTCTGAAGCATATGAGGTACGATATTCCGGGGGATATGGGGTCTATTACGACGGTTTCATTGGCGATGCAGCAGTAGTGCTTTCTTATTGTCACAGTCCAGGAGCAGAGGCATTTTGGGGTGGAGGAGTTACCAATTCAATTGCTTTAGATGTCCCCGACAGTAGTATTCTACAGGTAGAATATGTTGCGATATCTTCTGATACCACTGATAATGAAGGAGCTAAAGAATTTATCAAACATTTACTCAGCGAATCAACACAGTCAACCCTACCCGAAACAAACGTAATGTATCCGGTAATTGAAACACAATCAATTCCTGAGGGACCTTATGCTAACAATTCAATTATTCCCTCTAGTCCAACGATTTTAACAGCATCACAGATCAGTGAATCAATGGATGAATGGCTGACAATCTGGATTTCGTCTGTGAGCTCATGAGAATCAAGTACTGGTACTCTTTAGCCACTATTATACAGTGTTCCCTTCTAATATTTCCACTTTCACTGGGTCTAATGAAAATTCTAGATGTTGCCGATCAAAATATAATAGATTCTATCTTGAGATTCAATGAACACCCCTTTACTCAAGACGCTTTGTTGTTTTCTTTGGGTGTAGGTATTTTTTCAGCTTGCCTCACATTGGCGATTGGTTTACCGATTGCATGGATTCTAGCAAGATATAAATGGCCTAAGATAACACTTATTCGTTCAATATTAACTATGCCATTCGTAATGCCCTCAATTGTCGTAGCAGTA
This sequence comes from uncultured Candidatus Poseidoniales archaeon, assembly GCA_964598735.1. Taxonomy (GTDB): domain Archaea; phylum Thermoplasmatota; class Poseidoniia; order Poseidoniales; family Thalassarchaeaceae; genus MGIIb-N2. The sequence goes on along the minus strand of CAZRCY010000032.1, from coordinate 7,681 downwards.
GGCTTTCTATCTCTCATTGACCCAGATAATGGCCCATTGGCTTACATCGGAATAGACCTCAGACGAGAAACCGGTATTATTGGCGTAATGAAAGAATTTGAAATAGTTGATCATCCTGGACATTTGCTCGCTCTTCTAATTGCCCATGTATGGTTCAATCTAGCATTGGTAATACGACTTTCTGAACCATCACTTAGGGATTTAGACCCAGACCGAATAGATCAACTAAGAGTCTTGCCGGGGGGTAAAAGACGAATAGATCGGCTGAGGAATTTATGGTGGCCATTACTACGACCTGCAATAGGTGCATCATTCGTTCTAACTTTCATTCAATGTTTCTCTTCTTTCGTGTTAGTTAGGCAATTAATGCCTGGAAGTTTTACCATAGAGCGTTCGCTTGCTGAGTTAGGTGGGGCGGCTGGCATACCAGGGTATGGGGCTTCTGATTCTTCTATGGTATTGGGAGGTTCAATCCTTCAACTAAGTATCATGATCTTTGCGATGTTATCCCTTAGTTTAACACAGAGTCGTCAAAGAACGGTTGAACCTATGACCAAGATGAATAATCACGACCATGAATCTCCAAATAGTCTAGTAATTTTGATTCTTGGGTTTTTCATCGTTTTTTCCTTACTTCCTCTTATTTTGGTAGTCTTTGGCTCCATTCAGATACAAGATTCTTGGTCCCTTGCAGGATGGGAGGCGATGGCAGAGAGATTTCAGGGTGGAACCAGTATTTTCGATGGAATCCAGAGTTCAATCTTCTATGGTTTGATAACAGTACTACTGGGGCTTCCTCTTTCTTGGGGAGCCGCATCAACAATAGATAATTTAGAGAGGTCAGGGAGGGAAAAGGCAGCCGTGTTAACAGATACAATGACACTTCTTCCTTTGGGTGTTTCAGCAGCAATTGTAGGATTAGGCCTTCTTGTGGGTGTACAAAAGACAGTCCCTAATCTGTTTACATCTTGGTGGATTCCTGTATGGGGGCATCTCGTAATCGCTACACCCTTCTCGATTCGAGTTATCCTCAGTGGAATGAGACGATTAGACCCAGCTTACATGGAAACTGGGGCGACACTTGGCCTCAAAAAAATGGACAGAATATTTAGAATCCAGATACCATTGCTAAGGGGTTCAATCATTGTTGCTAGCGCTTTGATAATTGCAATTTCACTCGGAGAATTCGGCGCTTCTTGGGTGTTATTAAGAGGGACTGAAAGTATGACCCTACCCCTCGTGATTGATGCACAAATGTCACGTCCTTCTTTCGATCCAACAATTAGGCCTAGTGCATTAGCAGGGTCAACAATTTTGATGATAGTTACGCTTTTTTTGTTTTTGACTGTCGAGAGGTGGAGAGATGAAGGAGACGATGGAGGGTTTTGATGACTGAAATACAAGTAAAAAATATCATGCTTAATTATGGTTTAAAGGTTGTATTAGAATCCTGTTCTTTTGATGTAAAGTCAGGACGTAGAATGGCGCTACTGGGGCCTTCTGGATGTGGTAAAACTACTCTACTCAGAGCAATTGCAGGATTACATAAGATTACTTCAGGTGCAATTTTTCTGGATAGCGAGGATGTAACAGAAATTCCTGTTGAGGAAAGAGGTATTGGTTTGATATTCCAAAGACCACTTTTAATGCCGCATCTGAATGTTTGGGGTAATCTTAGATTAGGTCAGAAAGAAAATAATGATGAAGAAATAAAAAACATGTTAGATTTGATCGGTTTGAAGGGATTTGAATCCAGGAAAGTAGAACAATTATCGGGGGGGGAATCCCAACGAATAGCCGTAGGTAGAGCACTGCTTGCGAGACCTCGAGTACTACTTTTGGACGAGCCGTTTTCTAATCTTGATTCTTCTCTCAGGATTAGATTATGCACGGATATTGCTCAAATCTTAGAGTCCAGAAACACTACTGCTATACTGGTAACCCACGATTCGGATGAAGCAGATAGATTCTCTCACATTTCCATGAATTTTGATGATCTCAATAAAAAATAATTATCTTTTATTCCTTCTCTTTCTGCTACCATGTTGATTGTATACTTCTATCGATCGCGCCTTAGATTCAGGTTTTCCTTTGGCAGAGTATGATCTGCTGATACCAATTTTACGTGCCTCTTTTTCATCTAAAATTCGCATAGGATAATCCTCACCAATGATGCAGTCGTATTCTATTTGTTCTTCCTTTGACATAGTCCAAGGATTGTGTACCAAATAATTGGGTAAATCCTTCAACTCTGGAACCCACTTTCGAGTGAATTCTCCATCAGGATCTTGATCTTGTGATTGTTTCGAGATTGAGTATGCTCTGATTGAATTAATACCTGTAACTCCGGATTGCATTTGAACCTGAGACCAATGAATTCCTGGTTCGTAATCTAAGAATAAACGTGCAAGGTGCAGACCAGTATCCTGCCATGGCAACCATAGCGTGTATGATGCTACAGACTGTAACATAGCCCTCATTCTGAAATTAATCCAACCTGTAGCAATTAAAGATCGCATGCAAGCGTCAAAAAAAGGCCATCCTGTACGTCCATTAGCCCATGCCTGAAACAGCGAATCATCCATTTTACGATTCAGGAAAGAATCTAATTTATCGTTTAATGCAATCGAGTCCATGGTTAATTCAGAGTCCAATCGTTGAATAAAATGACAGTGCCAAGCTAGTCTACTTTGGAAAGATTTGATACTTCCAGTCCAGCCTGAATTTTCTTTACTTCTGGGGTTTAATTTCACGATTTGTGATTTACGTCCGGTGTGATAGAGTATTTGCCGGATACTAATACACCCCACGCTAATGTAAGGAGATAACCGAGAGCATGCAGTGGTTGCAAGATTTGGACTTGACATATGAGTCCTGTACTTGCGCCCTCTTTCACCCAAGAATGATAAGAGCTGTAATATTGCTTCTTTTTCTCCTGGAACTGGGCGGCCAACAAGTTCTCGTTTTTCTAATCCTAGTTCTCGAATATCAGGAATTTTGCCTGCTGGTAAAATCTTAGGGGACTCGATTCTAGCGGGTGGACTTATTATTTCTTGATCCATTCTTAGATCTCTAAGTCGTTTCCAATTATCTCGAGATTGCAGTCCACGAATGATTCCGTTAGATGGAAATTCTGTGAATTCTACTTTGTTTTTTTTGCACCAAAAGGATACCTCCTTGTCTCTGTCCCACGACCATTGGAGGCCAGTCTCTTCATTACCTAAGACATGAGAGATTTTGAAAATTTTATTCAACTCATCTAATTTTTCCACAACATGACCATAATTAAACAATAATTTTCCTCCGATTGCACGTAAATCCTTCTGTAAAGATTTCAAACAGTCGAGTTCCCATTCAATATGGATTGCATCGACATCTTTCCGTTCTAATCTTTCAAAATCAAGGTTGTACAGAAAGATTGTTGGATTTCCGATTTCTATAGATTTCGAAACTGCTGGATTGTCGGAAAGACGTAAATCTCGTCGGAACCAAACAACTGTAACAGGCACACATATCCATATACTTAGTTACTAATAATGCATGTTTTAATCCATATTAGTAAGGGCCTGAGAAGTTGCACAAACAACATTTACGGATCGCCCGTAGAGGAAGTTATGAGTGGTGGACGCTGGGGGATTTGAACCCCCGGCCACTTGGTTGCAAACCAAGTGCTCTTCCAAGCTGAGCTAAGCGCCCTTTACCTCAGCCGTGTAGAGTATTTGATTTGAGGGTGACGCTTATTCTTCTTGTTGAGAAATCAACTCACGATATTTTTCGGCGTGTATGGGAGTAGGTCGAGAAAGAATCATCAGAATAGCAATTGCAGCAATTCCAGCACTCATGCTCATTACAATCAACATTTGTCTATTGTTGTCTGAATGTGTAACACTTTCATCATCATTATTTTCGGTAGAATAGTTTGGATCGGGCCCAACATTAGTTGAGTGTTCGTCCTTATTCACAACAAGTCTTCCGGTAAATACTGCACCATCGGAACTAATATCTTCATAATGAAAAATTCCCGAAATTAATCCGGTACTTTCATTGAATAGAACTTTGTAGATTACTTCACATTCTTGATTTATTTTTGTCCCATTTTCATCCAATTCACACGAACTATATAGCTCACCTGAACTGATATCTTCTGTTCCGTTAAACAATCCATCTCCATCTATATCTAATCGAATTGTGTGTGTAATATTTTCTCGATCATCTACATTTCTAAACCAAACACTATCATTTGTGAAAAGAACCTGTCCAGTTACGTTAGACGGGATCACTTCTTCTTGTCCAATAATCATTGTGAATGTATTCGGTTCATGAGCTGTGGCAGATGGCATAAACATACAAGACACAATGATAGCACATAGACAAATACCCCTGCTCATGATTGTGGCAAGGGTCCGATGACTTCAACACTACCGAACAGTTGCGCAGGACATATTTGAGAAGGTGGGGCGATGGATACTCGTATGTTAATTGGATATGGTGTAGTTGCTTTACTTGCTACAGTGAGCCTCACGACTGCTGTTTTAGCGATTACTAGTGAAGATTCTATTTCTGAAACTGAATCAGAATTTTTGTTCGATCCATTGATACAGGATGTTGAAGGTCATGATCATCGTAACGGCAGCCAACATAATCTTTCCACTCCTAATTTTGAGGCGTTATCCTTCAATCAATTAACTGAACCCGGAAATGCAGAAGTTCAAGTTGCTGATAGTCCAGATGGCCGCAGGTACGCTTACATCGCTGGATGGAAGGAGATGCATATTGTTGATGTCACTGATCCTCGAAATACTACTGTAACAGGTGTTTATCTTGATCCAAATACTCAAGTTTTAGATGTAAAGTATCTCGAATACAATGCTAGAGAATATGTGATTGTTCAAAATCAATTAGTTGATTCAGGTAACGCAGACCCAAATGTAGGTGAATGGGGAGATCCAGCGCAAGTAACGGTTACTCTAATTGATGTGACAGATAAATCGGACCCCACTTGGGTTGATTCTTGGTATGATTTTGATCATCCCAGTGGCCCTCATAACCTCTACACACACATGATTGATGGAGAATGGTACATCTTTGTAGCAAACCCTGATTACGATCAATGTGACGTTGGTCAAGGAGATGCTTGCGGAGGAATAACCATCGCACATCTCAATTTTGCAGCGTACGGTGACCTTCCTCGAATCGTTAAAGTTGGAGAAGCAGAAGTCTCTTGGGAAACAACTCGAGGAGGATGGATATACATTCACGATATGACTGTTCAACAATGGCCCGGTGAAGATTCAACCGATCCTCGATTTGGTAGAACTTTTGTATATGGGGCATATTGGGAAGCAGGATTGCGAATTTTTGATGTTTCAGATGTCCCTCATCCCGGAAATGATCTCGCTGAATATTTGTGGCATGGTTCTGCATGTAGGTTGACTGGGGGCACTCAAGCAGGTTGTCTTTGGAGAGCTCCAGAGGTAGGTCAATGGATGGATTTCGCAGATCTTGATGATGATGGTGAGCCTGATAGTGGTACCACAGGAAACGAAAACGGTGGCCGTGCATCATATATTCACTATGCAGAACCTGTTGATGAAATGGTAGATGCATCTCATCTAGGATATCCCGCTGGTAAAATGCATCTTACTTTCTTAGCAACAGAGGTGCTATCCACAAGTATTGGTACCGGAATGGCGTACCTGTTGGATACAACTGATTATGACTTAGAGAATGGCCAATTTAGATTCAGGCCCAAATTAATTCACGACTGGGAAATTCCTTACGCTGATGATCATTTTATTCCTACAGGTGAAGAATGGTTACTTTTCTCCCCTCACAATGCAGACATTCAGATTTTCCAGACGGGAGTACCCGGTCTGCCAGATAACAGTCACGGGGGAGCATGGGATGGCCGAGTTTATTTGAGCCATTATCACGCTGGGCTTTGGGTTGTTGATATTGAATCACTAATGGTTGCCGGACTTGATGATTCAATGAATCGAACGGAAGCCTACTCTTATTCAACTGTTGGATTCCATTCTCCTCATGCAGGCGAAAGTACTACTTTATCCAGTGATTATTATGATTTTGGATGGGTTCCATTCCTTTGGGCTGCTGAATATCATGAAGGATACACCTACCTTTCTTGTATCACTTCAGGGTTATACATTGTTCAATTAGATATCGATAAGCCCTACACAACAACTCTTTAGGTATAATCAACCAAGCGAACTATTCAACAGTGGGTTGTTCTTCGGAAATCCTATGGGACGGGTCTCAAAGGCAATGCTACTATGTTTATTGATGGCAGTTGCGCCATTTGCAGGATGTTTTGGAAGCGATGATGAACCAGCTGAAGAAGTATATGTTTGGGTAGATCCAGTTACTGAGATTGAGGACGAGAATCACTCTCACTCCGATCTGATGGCTCATCGACTTCAGACCCCAAATGTTCGTTTAATCGACTATCATAATCTAAATTGTGATGGGAATGTCAAGCCTCCAACTGAGTTGGATAATGTTGCAGGCCGTCCATGTGATCCTGCCTTCAAGAATGTGGCTCCAACTCCAGGAGATTCTTCTGAAATTTCTATTGAAGGAAATTTCATGGAGGATTGTGAGAAGTATCCAGATGGAACTGGCGGCTGTTATGCTTACGTATCATCGTACAACCAATTCGAAATTCTTGATATCTCCAAGCCGAACAACATTACACTATTATCTACATATTACGCAGAGGTTGCTCGTATTATCGACATCAAGGTTACATCCGACAATAATTGGGTTTTAATCAATCACGAATTAACAAACAGTGAGTTAGATCCAATTCCCAACGATGATGATGCAAACTCAGGTGCAAATCGCCTCGATGTAATCTATGTGGGTAACAAGAATGAACCAATCAAGGTAGCAGAATGGAATAATCCTCCTGCTGGCTTCCACAATCAAGATGTACACGTTTATTGTGATTGGGATGGCGCCTCGAATCCTGATGAGGAATGCAGCCTTTTCCTCTTCGGGGCAGACCCATATCCTGAAATGACTGAGGGAGATTCGGGAACATTCTACAAAGGTACCCAGATATTCTATGTGCCCATGGGTTTCGAGTCCTGGTTGCCAACTCAGACAGATGAGCAACAGAATAGTAGTAGAGAAATTCTCCGTTGGGGTGGCTACTCACCTGAACCAGAGACTACATGCGGTGGTTCGATTTTTAATCACGATAATGTGTTCCATATACATCCTATCACTGGTCAGAAATTGTTGTATGTGTCATATTGGGGAGCAGGGCTTCGTATTGTAGATGTCTCTAACCCCCCATTAGTTCCCGATCCTGAGGGGGTATCCTGGCCACAAAATTACGAAGTAGGACGTTGGTTAGGTTGTCCAACAGCAGATGATGGATGGTATGGGCCAGATGGTGGAGGTCATGCTGGAATGAGCGCCAATGAGTGGCTAGATCAAAACCTTGGAAACGACAATATCCATTATGCTGTACCTTATGACCATCTGATTTGCAAGGATGTCTCTCAATATGTAGACCAGTCTCTGTGGCCTCAAGAATGCGGTACCGGGCCTGATGATTCGGTGTATGGGGTAAACTGGCGTCACTATACCATCATAGCCCCCGAATATGGTTCAAATACTAATCATACCGGCTTTGTGTGGACCATAGATACCACTG
>CAZRCY010000031.1:0-16112 GCA_964598735.1 uncultured Candidatus Poseidoniales archaeon | reverse complement strand
TAGGGAATCTTTCTTCATACACGAATTGAACGAAAGAACAAGGTGGAGCCATGACAATGCTTACAGTCGATGTCGGCCTCGAATCCTCCCATGAATATGCAACGGGAATTTCAGTTGCAGAAATTATTACAAATGTTCACGGTAAAAAGTCTGGTGCTGTTGCTGCAACTGTTGATGGCGTGCAAGTAGATTTGTCCCATGAAATTCATTCAGATTGTACTGTTCTTCCAATTCTTAATTCGTCAGACGAAGGGCTCTACATTTTACGACATTCTTGCGCACATCTTCTGGCTCAGGCAGTCTTGGAATTTTTTCCCAACGCAAAGCCAACGATTGGGCCTCCTATTGAACATGGATTCTACTATGATTTTCATATGCCTGCTCCTTCGGAACAAGAATTACGTTCTATTGAAAAGAGAATGAAGGAATTGGTAAAACAAAATCTGAAAATAGAACGAGAAGAATACAGCATTGAAACTCTTCGAGAAATGTTCGCAGACAATCAATTCAAGATTGAGATTATGGATGAAAAAATTGGTGAAGGAAATGGATCTACCGTTTACCGCCAAGGTGATTTTGTAGATTTATGCAGAGGCCCTCATGTTCCCTCTACATCTCATCTTCGATGGTTCAAGTTGACGAATGTTAGTACGGCTTTTTGGAGGGCAGATTCATCAAGAGAGACATTAGTGAGAATTTACGGAATGTGCTATGCTTCAAAGGAAGATCTTCAAACACGTGAAACATTATTGAGAGAAGCTGCAAAACGAGATCATAGAAAATTAGGGAAAGATCTGCAATTATTCCATATTGATGAGATGGTTGGCCAAGGTCTCATTCTTTGGACACCTCGAGGGACAGTCATTAGGAATGAACTTCAAAATTTCATTTCAGAACATTTGAATCGACAAGGATACCAACAAGTATACACTCCACATATTGGAAAATTAGATCTCTATCGAACCTCTGGGCATTTCCCATATTACCAAGATAGTCAATATCCTCCTATTATTGAACGTGATACATTACATCGTCTTTCTGAAGAGGGATGTTCATGTGGTGATTTATCCAACTTAATGTCAGAGGGAGAGATAGAAGGATACATGCTCAAGCCTATGAATTGTCCTCATCATATCCGAATTTATGCAAGTCAACAAAGATCATATCGTGATCTCCCTTTGAGATTAGCAGAATTTGGAACTGTATATCGTTGGGAACAATCAGGTGAAATTTCTGGACTGACTCGAGTTCGTGGATTTACTCAAGACGACGCTCATTTATTCGTAACTGAAGATCAAATTGAACAGGAAGTTCTTGGTTGCATTGAATTAGTTAAGGTAATTTTTGGGACATTAGGAATGAACGATTACCGTGTAAGAGTAGGCCTTCGAGATCCAGATTCTGACAAATACGTTGGCGAATCAGCAAGTTGGGATAAGGCTGAGGAAGCATGTCGAAATGCTGCAGCATCATTAGGGGTTGAATTTACTGAAGAGCCTGGTGAAGCAGCATTTTATGGTCCAAAGATTGACTTTGTAGTCAAAGATGTGTTAGGTAGAGAATGGCAATTAGGTACTGTACAGGTTGACTATAACTTACCTGATCGCTTCGATTTAAATTACACAGGTTCTGATGGAGCAAAACATCGACCTGTAATGATTCATCGGGCTCCATTTGGTTCTATGGAGAGATTTTGTGGAGTTTTGATTGAGCATTTTGGAGGAATGTTCCCAACTTGGCTAAACCCTACTCAAGTACAAATTCTAACAATTTCAGAGAGGCATATTGATTATGCCAAACAAATTAAAGAAAAATTATCTGCCATCGGAGTTCGAGTTGAAATGGATACAGGCGATGATACAATAGGAAAGAAATTACGAACTCATCGAGCTATGCGTCCTGCTTATTTGTTGATACTTGGAGATGAAGAACAAGAAAATGCAACCATATCTTATTTGGGTCCTGATAGACAACAGATAAATGGGCTTCAGGTTGATTTGTTTGTTCAACAATTAAATCAAGAAATCTCGAATAGAAAATAATTGTTTTTTTTCTCGCGCACACCCGCGTCCGTGCACGCATACGAGTGATGCGATTTTTCCCGTTTAGTTCATATACTGTGGACTAAACCTATGTTTGTCAGCGTCCTGCAGACATTGCATCCCGATGTGGAAGCAAGCCCATATGAAAAGCAACTTAAGTGAATGTAGTGTAACTTCTGTAGAAGTTGCTCGAAATAATTTCAAGAATTCAAATTCTAACTATTTTCAATCTAATTTGAATGGACGATTCAGTTGTTCAAGAAATTTCGTGAATATTTCGCAAAAGAAAATTTGCGGAGGTGTTCAATAATGAGTCGAATTATTGATTTTGATCGAGATAGGCTCCGTCCTCTGTTAGATTGTGGAACCAGTCTATTCCAATTGGTTTCTTACGAATGGGAACGTGTCGATGGAGCTTTGATCACCGCTTCAATTCGGATGGATAGAAAGCTGTACAAGTGGACAGGAGCTAGACGTCTTCAATCTTGGAATAATGACAAGAATCGATTCGATGTAATCGAAGAAATGATGCCTGTAGAGTTGTTAGAATGGTTTCGAGAAAATGAAGAAAAGGCTCTGTTGATAATTGAAGATTCACACTTGTTGTTCGATCAATCAAATATGGAACGAGGACATGTAATTTGGTGGCTTCGTGAAATGGCTCGAATGACCAAGTCAGATGGTAAGTGTGTTATTCTTGGTACTGTTAATCCGACTCCTGTAATCGAGTTAGATAAGGAAATGCCAATTATCGAAATGGATCTCCCACGTCGTCATACTATTGGTATCATCTTTGATGACGTTGCAGATGAAGCCGGCCTTCTTCCACATCAAATCGAGAAGCATGAAGCATTGCTTGATGCTGCATTAGGCCTTACTATCATGGAAGCACGTCTAGCATTTTCAAAGGCAATAGCTGTTGAAGGACGCTTGACTGCTTCAGAAATCAGCTTCGTAATCGAAGAGAAGGAACGAATAATCCGTCAGAGTGGTGTTCTGGAATATTTCCATCCGCAGACAGATTGGGATGATGTCGGTGGTTTAGATGAATTGAAGGATTGGCTCAAGAATCGTGGACGTGCGTTTACCTCACAAGCCAAGGCATTCGGCTTGGAACCTCCGCGTGGTGCTTTGCTTCTTGGTGTACCTGGTTGTGGTAAGAGTTTGACAGCAAAGGCCGTCGCCGGATTATGGCGTTTCCCACTATTACGTTTCGATCTCGGACGTGTCTTCGGAGGTATCGTGGGCGAATCAGAAGCTAACATGCGCAGGGCACTACAGGTTGCTCAGGCAATTTCTCCCTGTATCCTATGGATAGATGAAATCGAGAAGGGAATGGCGGGCTCTCAAGGCTCAGGCTCTCTCGATTCAGGAGTCACCGCTCGTGTGATGGGAACTTTCCTCACATGGATGCAAGAGAAGGAAGAGCCGGTATTCGTATTAGCCACCTCAAACAACATCGACCAACTTCCCCCTGAAATGCTACGTAAGGGCCGCTTTGATGAGATATTCTTTGTGGATCTTCCAGGTGCAAAGACTCGTTCTGAAATCCTAGACATCCATCTCAAGAAGAAGGGTCGCCATGAGGAAGCTGAGACATTCGATCTTGATAATTTGGCTACAGCCAGTGTTGGCTATTCAGGTGCTGAACTTGAAGAGGCTGTGAAGGATGCATTATTCCGTGCGTTCGATGCTGGCCGAGAGATCGAAGAACAGGACATCAAGGATGCACTGGAGGCGACATATCCTCTTTCTAAGACGATGCGTGAGAATATCGAGGGTATGCGCAAGTGGGCAAAGTATCGCGCTCGCCTTGCTTCGAGTGAGGAAAAGGAATCTTTGCCAGTAGATGCAGAAGATGTTCCTAGATTGCCAAATGAACGGCGAAATCTATTCATTAAGGAGAATGCATCATGACGCTAGCAGCACACAGAGGTGACCCAATGGGGGATGATGAAATTTTTACTGGAGAAGTGATAACAATCCACTCGAAAGGTTTTGCATTCTTCACACATATTGATTCTGATGAAGAATATTTTTGCCCACCTCAATTGGTTAAAGATTTCAAAAAAGGAGATACGGTTGAATATCAAGTTTCATCACAACATGATGGAAGAAATGCAGTCAAAGTTATTATCAGTGTGAATGGTGAAAAGAAATTGACAATTGGGAAGAAAATACTGCAGAATGCTAAAAAAATCCTTCATTATATTCCATCAAAGGCTCGAACTAAGCTCTATTTGGCTTTCACAGCAGGTAGTAGTGATCAAAGAATGGTAGAAATGCTTGCAGGGGCACAAGAATCCCTTGCCCCATATCTTAATTATGCTGAACAAAGTATCAAGGCAGCAGAGCGTCAGAGAGAAATGCTACGATTCAATTGGTCCCTAGTTGAAGAACCGATTAACATTAAGATTTCACCTCTTTACACTCGACTTGAAACAACTATACAATGTTTTGATTACATCTCTGAATCACTAGACCTCAATCAAGGTGAAACATTGTACGCTGAAGGTAATGATGCACTGAATAAAATTACCGAAATCAGTTCCATCATAGATGATAATCACGTTCTATTCAATACCCAAGAACCACTTGAGAATTATCCAATTTGGAAGCGTCTTGATCAAAGCATGGTTTCTCTAGAGTATAATTCTAACAAAACATCTGCTGTTATTGACCAAATCATTATTGATGATAAACAATACGAAATATTGAGTCAATCTATTAATGGTAACCGTATTACTATTGATGTTGAAGGACATTTCAACTTGAAGCAGAAATTTATCTTGAATGGTTCAGAAATTTCAGTTGATATTCTTGACATTAGATCACATGGTATTCTGAAAGATACCAGCTCAACAACAATAGTACGAGAGAATTATGTGGGGAAGGATATCGAAGCGATTTCCCTTCCATCCAGTGATACGATTTATGATGCGGAGAATTTACCTTATTCTTGGAGCCAAGGTGGCCAGCAGGGAAGTCGATCCGGCTTCCGAATCAAACTAGATGTCCATCCAGAAGCCATCTCTAAATTAAATAAATCAGAAGACGATGATCCCCTTGACATTATCCTGTCTCCAAATCGTGAGGTCAAATTTTTAGAAATTGAAGGTAAATGGAATCCAATCGACCGTAGTGAAGGCCTACATCAAGTCAAAGTTCGTAGTCGTGATCCAGAATCGCGTACGATTATAGTCGATCGCCTTCCTGATGAAGGTGCAATACTAACATCTGCCCCCCGTACTCGAATGATTCGAGCGCAACGAGATATGATTGAAGAGTTGAAGCTTCACTCATTACCTCATAATCGAGGTCTTCTGAATTTGTTGGCTTCAGGAAGTTTAACCGATCGCGAAAAAATTTGGAAGAAAGGACAACCAAAGCCATTGAAATCCGAACCTGATTGGATGGTATTAACCGGGAATGCTGATGGAACAGAAATGCAGAAGGATATGGTTAGAGTTGCTCTATCATCTCGCGATTTTTCTATACTACAAGGACCACCTGGAAGTGGGAAATCTACGACCATTCTAGAAATTGTTCTTCAGAAGATTCTCACTGGAGAGAATGTATTACTCTGTGGTTCAACTCAAGCATCAATCGACAATGTACTAATTCGAATTCTCAATGACTCACGATTCAGTGAAATAATTTCACCTGTTCGAATAGGAAGTGAGGAAAATATCTACGATGAAGAAATACGACCATATACACTTTCAGCCCAAAAACGTAGATTGAAGAGCGCCTTGGATCTTACTTCCAATGAAGCTGAAGGATTAGTTTTGAGTTCATCTAATCTGACATGTGGGACAATGGAAGGTATACTCAGTCATCCTTGGATCCGTGAATCAAGAATTGAAGCCAGAGAAAATGAAGGTCGAGATTCTTTTGTCAATAAAAGCCCTCAGCCACATTGGGACACACTGATCATCGACGAATGCAGTAAGACCACTTTCAATGAATTCATAGTTCCTGCAATGTATTGTCGACGTTTTGTTCTCGTAGGAGATATCCGCCAATTGCCACCATATACTCAGGAAGATGAATTCAAGTCAAATTTGGAGAACATCAAGGGATTTGGATTTGCTGAACAAAGAGCTTTGTTGCTGAATTATCAACTAGGATATATCAACAAACCCGGTGTAAACGACCCCTCAATCCTTCTTGTTGAGCGTTCAGATGTAGTTCGAAATCTCGTAGATGAATGGGCACACCGTGATCAAAAATCACTTCCAAGGCTTGATTTGACAGTGGTGATGTCAGATACCGAGAATATCATTCTCCCTAAAACAGAATCGATTCGTGTTTACTCCTCTTCACAGGTGAATTCAAGCTTCAATATTGGGATGGATGTTATTAGTAGCGAGGTCACAATTATTGATAATATTTCATTAAATCAAATCCAGCATTTACTTCCTAGGCAACCCATTGTCTGGGGTCCAAAGGTTGACTTTGATGGATTTGAAATTGCTAGCTATCGTTCAAGACAACATACAGAGCATCGATGCTTCAAGAACCATAATCGAGATTTCCGCGGCCGTCCAGAAATTGTAGAATGGTCCTATGAGATGAGTTGGAGGCTTGCACGTTTATCAGAATTGAAGCATTCAAAAAATGAGAAAAAGATTAGAAATTATCGTCACGCAATCGACCAATTGATGCCCAAATTTATCGATATTACTTCTGATGTAGATTTAATTCGGTTGATTGCACTTCCATCTGTTATGGAATGCCTCCAAGAGGGCTTTGATATTCCTGATGAATCTGAGGGAGCAGTTCAATCGACTCTGACACATGGAATGCCAAAAAAATCTCTTGAGAATCGCTTCAGAATGTTGAATTATCAACATCGTATGGAGCCAGAGATTAGTGAATTCCCTCGAGATCAATTCTACAAGGGAGAAGCTCTAATCGATGCAGATACGATTCAACATCGTCAACAATTAGAACCATTCAATTATCGAGCCAATCAACCTGATTCAATTTGGCTTAATATCGGTGGGCACCGTAAAGAAGGTGGACAAAATCCAGAGGAAGTTAAGGCCGTGGTGAACGAAGTCAAAAATGCCATTGAATGGGCTCGGAAAAATCCTCCATTGGGAAGAAATGATGATACTTGGCACATTGCAATCTTGACTCCATATTCAGCGCAATACTGGAGGATTGTAGATGAGGTAAAGAAAATGACTGGAATTTATGATCGCTCATTCAGGTTCAATCTCAATGAGATGAAAAATCCAGCACCTGTAACACTCTTAGTATCAAGTACAGATAAATTTCAGGGTCAAGAAGCGGATATTGTAATCATCAGTCTTGTCCAAACATACGGCCATGGATTCCTGGACAGTCCCAATAGAATGAATGTTGCATTGACAAGAGCTCGAAGAAAGCGAATTATTGTTGGACGTCATTCCAATTTCTTAGGAAGTCAGGATGAAATGTTGAAAGAAATGGCAAGTCGTCATTCAGGTGACGCTTTGATTAACGAGGTGGAGTAAATATGCATGTATCATTTGAATCAAAAATCGAAGTTAAAGTGGTTGATATCGTAACCAAATATACCATTTCTTCAGAACATGCTCATTGGGGTCGGTTATGTTCGATTGTTGAGTCCAATTCAGGAGTATTTGATAGAGAACAGATTGCAAAAACACTGACCCTCCCCAAGGCAAATATCCAAAGATTATTCGATCAGGGAATAGACCACAACCTTTGGGATAACAGTGGTAATTTGACCCCCGATGGCTTGTCAACAGCTTCTAATCGTATCATACATTCTCCTGAATCAGGGGCTCTACGTTTGTGGATATTTGAGCACCCAATCACTGGTATTGTACCTATTCTTGTTGAACGTAATCGAACACTTCCTCTTTCAAAGAAAAACAAGGGTGCGCAACCAAAAGAAGTCCGAAAATTACTCGAGAAACTATGTACTCAGGGGCGCTTTAGAACATTAATACCTAGCAAAAAAGGAGCGAATCAATTTCAATTAATGAGTAAAAATTTGGAGAAAAATTGGCAGGCAATTGACTCATTCAGTACAACATTGACAATGAATTGGACATGGAAACAAACATCCTCAGGATTTGAATTATCTCCTGCATTGAATATTTCCGGTGATATTGCTGGAAGCAAGAGAGATCAGCGTCAATCAATTGGAAATAAATCAATTCTTTATGAGAACACAATTGATCCTAATCAAAAATTTAGACAATGGCTCAGTAGTGGTGAATTTGCCAGTAGCCCATGGGATATCGAGTATTCTGGTATGCGTCGTCCATATGACAAACTCTCGGTCGATGAAAAACTTCGTCAAACCATTGAAAAGATTTCACTTACGGATGAAGAAATTCAAGACTGGGATTCTATTTTAATACGAGATATACCATTGATTGTAGCTAATGAAAATGATGCAACACTATGGGCTCTCTTCTTGCTAGAAAAGCGAAATCCAGGTTATTGGAACTCTGAACAAACCAGCCGACTACTCAGTGATATTTCTTCTGAAGATTTATTCTGTACAGTTTCCTCTAATGATATCGTCAAACGGGTCAACAAGGAACTTGAGAAAATCAAGATTGGTTCCCGAGTTTCTAAACTGTTTAATGCAGGCGATGACATGTCCTCCGTATTCGTGATTGAAGAACACGTTGTGAAAGAAATGAAGCAAGCAAATAAGGCTCAATATACTGCAGAAGGTGGATTTTCTAAGTTCTTCAATCGAATTTCAGATGGTATCAGTGGTCAACCAAATCAGATTTGGTATGTAGATCGATTCACTGCTAATAGAAGAGCACGTAGAGAATTAGGTAAAGTTGTAACTGCACTCCGCGATCATTTCCCGTCATCTGAAATCAATCTCCTCACATCTAGCAGCCAATATCGTCCGAAAGATATCGAAGATGTGGGTATGTCTGTTACCATGTTTAGAAATAAGTTAACAGAAATATGCGATAATGTCCGGTTTATGGAAGAAGATGGGCTTGAATGCCCTCATCACCGATATATCGTAATTAAGACCAACAAAGAAACTCGATGGTGGGTGATAGTCGACGGTTTACTTTCAGGTCTAGATAGGCCCAAGCTCGCAGGTCTTTGGGATCAATCAGATGTTGAAAAATCACTCGTTCAACATCTTGACGCGTATCAAAATAAGGAGGCATCAAAATGAGTCAGAAAACACCTATCGAATCCTTTGCAAATAAGACTAAACTAGATCGAACCGGCGAGGATTTGGGCAAGGTTTGGGTTGCAAACACCTCAAAACCTAACATGGTTTCACAGGAAGGGTCATTCCATTTTACAGGTACAAATACCACAATCCCCTCGTCCATCTCTAATCTCATTGAATCTTGTACAGATCGCTTGTTTATTTCGACCTCGAGTTTCTCAGATTCAACAATCATTTCAGCTGTTGAAGGTGCACTTCGTCGAAGTGTACGAATCTATATGTTAATTGACACGAAAGGATTTGACTCTATCTTATCCAACTCTGACTGTGGGGCAATCATTGGAAATGTTCTACTTAGAGAGAGACAAGAAAGAGGTCTTGATTTAATCATCTCAGACTGGCACTTTCCCAATGCCCAAGGTTTCGTTTTGACAACACCACTTGATGGAACACTATCTACAGAATCAAACGGTTGGGCGTTGGAACTTGATAAGAATCAAATTGATGAGTTGAGCCAACATGTTCAGCATGAATTTTGGTCAAATAAGGCACCTGGTCGTGAAGTGCTATGTATGGATGAAAGAAAAAATCCTGTTGAGATTGCTCAAGCCCCAGCAGCATTGAGTTCAATTTACAATGGAGATTATGTTCTTCGATCAAGTTTTGAAAGTGATGGCGATCATTCACAGGCTGAAGCCACTCTCCTGAAGGAAAATACTTGGAAGGGCCAATTCCTTGGGTCTTCTAACGATAGTAAGATCATTTTACGTGGAAAAACTATCAACTTGGGCAGTGGTTCTTCGCAGACACTTTACTCATCCCCTCGCAGTACTGAACCTTCTTCGGGGTACTTTTCACATTCTGGAATTTCATTACAATTGGCGGTTGGAAATGAGGGTTACATCGCCGGTTGGGATCGTTCTGCAAATGGAGATTGGCATAGTATCCTTCGTCTCACAACAAAACAGATAGAAGATGCAAATTCTTTGATAAAAAAGTATAGTCAATCACCTGAATGGTTCGGCCATTCATCAATCAAATTGGGGGATGCAGGTAACCAAATCATTCGCAATGGACTAGAAATTGAAATTAGTGACAAGCAAACGGAGAACCTTGGAATTGTACATCTTGAAAAGATGCCCGATTCTGTGGAAGCGCTTGAAACTCATCAACCTCAAATGAGTCCACCAGTATCTTCTCTAGCTCGTCAATGCATATTTGAGTGGGTTTCTGCTCCTCCTGTTGCACCTTCGTCTGCCTCAGAAGATGATTTGCATTCTGAATGGGATCGGGTTCGTAGCGAACTACAGAAGCGTCTGAATACACTTGATGAATTGAATCAACCATCGAAGATTCCAGGCTTCGGTCGAAAGGCGAAAGAGTTGCAGAATTCGATAGAATCCGCACTGGAATCAGCAATCACTGTTTCTGACCCTAAATCTCTGAGTACCTTGATTAACACAGTTGAAACTTTGACTGAATCTGTGGGAGGAAATCTAAATGAAATCAAGTCAGCTGAAGAAGAGGCATCTCGCGCGGCTTTAGAGAAAGAACAACAAAAAGAACATGATATTGCGGTTGCGAATGCGAAGAAATCAATCAAAGATATCACTGGACGTCTTAAGAAATCAAAGGGTGAATTGAAGGAACTCGAAACTGCTGCGAAGGAAGCCAAAGGTGTCGAAAAGAAGCGTATTGACAGTGATATCAGTCAACTTCGTCCAAAAATCAAGCAGATGGAGTCCGATTTGGAACATGCCAAAAAATTCAGCACGTTAAAATTCAAATTCAAACCTCCTGCAGTGTTGAGGACCTCTAAGAAGGGTGAATCCAAGGCCCACAAGTTCCTTGGTGATACCACTGAATCAAAGTTGAATCTCAAGGTTCCATCAGAGGCTCTGCCTACTGCAGGTACCTTGTACTTGGATGGAGAAAATCGTTATTTGGCAATCTCAAATTGGGAAGAAGTCACTCAGGGGCGCAAGGATGCAAAGCGTCTCAAAGCAACACTATGCGCTACACGGGAGGTATTGGGATGAAAGAAAAAAGAATCACAGTCACAATCGATGCCGAAGGCAAGATGACCGCTAAGACAGCAGGTCTCAAGGGTGAAGCCTGTATTGAGGAACTTGAAGCTCTATTGTCTGAACTTGCGGAACTTGATGATATCGAACATACACGAGAATACCACGAGAAAGATCCTAGTTTAGGTCAAACAATTGATCGTAAGCAGCAATTGAGAGGTGGTTCAAGTTGAGTGGTGTATGGACAGAAAAATCAGTTCCAATGACGGATCATGAATGTGCTATTGATGCTCTTGAACAATGTGGAGTAACTGTGTTATCTCAAAATCCGAATTTGATTAGAATCAATATCAATGGTAGGGAATGGTCGGTTGAACGTAGAGGATCTAGATATGCAGTTAGATACAATCGTAGATCTACTTCTTCTCATGAATTAAGTTGGATAGATAATCTTTCTAATCATTATTCAGAAGCACTTGATAGAAAACGTCGCAGATTACTCACGGCTGAAGAGACAGCACAGTTAGAGAGTGAAAAAGAATTGATTAGGAAAGAAAGAGAAATGTTTGAACAACAAAGAATATCTTTGATTGAAGAGAGAAAAGCAGAGATTAGAGAGAAAGCAAGATCTCTGGGTTACAAAGTCAAGGAATCGGTTGAAAATGGACAAGTTAGAATGGTTCTTGTTAGACGAGGATAGGTGTAAATTTTGCATTCAATCCGTGTAGGACATAGATTAGATCGAAGTGAGATATACGGCCCAGGGATTCGTTCAGTAATTTGGCTTCAAGGATGCAATTTGGCTTGCAAAGGTTGTTGGAATACACAATTTTGGAATACAACCGATGGCGAATTGATTCTAGTTTCGGATTTATTGGATGAAATTGGACAAATAGATGGGATTTCAGGAATTACAATTCTTGGTGGTGAACCACTACAACAAGCTAATGGAGTTCTAGAATTAATTCAAGGGTGTAAAAAAATTGGATTGCATATTTTTCTTTATACGGGATATAATCCAGATGAATTTGATTGTACAATGCAGGAATGTTTCGATCTTAGTGATATTGTAATTTCTGGACGGTACATTGAATCGTTAAGGGATACATCTCTACGTTGGCGTGGTTCATTAAATCAGATAATTCATTATCCACAAACTAAATCTATATGTCAAGATCAAATCGAAACAACAGAGATAGAATTTCATCTTGATACTTTTGGAAGATTGAGTGTTTTTGGTTATCCCAGTGAGTCTTTATTGGAGGTAGGAGAAATATGACGAAATTGTACATCGGAAAAATCATTCAACGTAAACATCGACGAGGTGGAGGTTTTGGTTTCATCAATTCTTCTAGTTTCATCAAGGAGAAATTTTTCTTTAGACTAGCATTTTTCTCAGAACCAGCTCCAGAGAAAATTCCTTTGAAAGGAACAGATGTTGAATATGAAATTAGAGACGGAAATGGCGGGCATCGAGAAGCATTCAACATTAGAATTATTGAAGACAACAATTCTTCAACACAAAACACCAATGAGATAACAAGTATAGAACAAGAAGTTCCCTTACCTGATGAATTAATTTCAATTGATGAATTTCTTTTATCTGAGGCAAGTAAAATCTCCAAAGATGAAGTTTATGAACAGGCAGAAACTATTCTTTTAGACTATATTTCATCTGATCTTGATAACCATAGGTATGGAAAAGCATCACTTGACGATTACAAAAATATCCTTGAAGAGAGTTTGGGATTAACTAATTTTAAATTATTAGATTGGGACCAAAAACAATTGAAAAAGAAAGCAATGACAGTTAGTAAACAATGTGAAGAGAGGCACACAGTACATATACGATCAATTGTTGGAAAATCATGGCATAAAAATAAAAATTTCAAAAAAGATATTCGAAAAATATTTGAGAAAAGAGGATTAGATTTTGATTCTAATACCCCCTATAAAAATGAATTATTATTGTGTAATTTTTGGAATGAAGGACAAATATTCATTTTTCCAGAAAATGAAATCCAAGAAGATCAACAATTTAGTGGAATTTTTCTAGATTTCATGTATGAAGAAGGATGGCAAAGCTGTATCTGGTCTGAACAAATATCAAAATTAATTTTCTGTAAACATATTGATATCGTTTCAGGAAGTATTGTCCCAGGTTCGGAAGTAAAATTTTCATTAGAAAAATCTAGTCATAAAGGTATTGAACAACTTAAAGCCGTGAATGTTGAATCAAATGCTAATAGGATATTCTTAGAACCAATTCCTACTTACTTTTTTTCAGATATTGATTCAGAAAAGAAAGAATTTCTGTGTTCTCAACGAATTCCATTTGTTTTAGGAAAATTTCCTGGTACCCCAGGATCTTTTTCCTCTCTATCTGAGTTTTTCAAAGAATCCAATTTCTTAATAGAAGATATCAGTTACATTATTCAAGCAGATCCAAAAAATAAATTCGATAATTATGGATATCCAACATTTAGAGAAATTATAAAAGAAATATACCTATTTTTCCCTGAGGAAATTGGAATTGAATTTGAAAGACGTCGCCTCTTGTTTTCTATTGCTCAATTAGTTCATAGATATCAGATAGAGAACAGGAGTAAAAAAGAGTGGTTAATTCTGGGGGATGAAACAGGAAAACTATCAGAACTTACTCATCAAAATAAGAGTTTTCGACCCTCAAGAATGCTTTGGATTGTTGTCCCTCCAAAAACTCAGTTATCTCAACTATCGCCTGGCTTCCATGGAAAGGATTACGAACAATATAATCCTGAATTGAATGATGCTTTGAGAACATTATCCTCAAAAAATGAAATTCTTAAATTTGTATTTACTCATGATTCGGGACATATACAAGAATCTCTAACTACAAAAGATGCAAGAAGTGCTCATCTAAAACTATGGCATGATACTTTACCTTTGGTCATTGACTATGTTTCTAATTTGGCTAAAAAGAATGAAGAAATCAGTATAATGATTGAACGGGTTGATCCGTATGACCCCGGTTCACAACCATTGGCACAAATGATTCAAGATTTTGCACAAACATATTCAAGAGATTCCAAAGCAGGAATAAAATTTTCGGAACACAGGATCTTACGAAAAAATCCTTTAGAGCATGCATGGTTAGGCTATGTAGATGCTTTAGGACATGTGTATAATGATGAGATTCAAACAGAAATGAAAACAATTATTCAATCGTTAGAGGCACAAATCATGCACAAGCCGTATAATGCTAAATCCTTACTTAAAATGAAATCATTAATTTATTCTTCATCAGAACCGTTAACATTTTTGAAAAATATCTATGATTTAGAAAGAACTGAATTCAATGATTATGTAATTCCTTTCCTCGGAGGAACAATTTCTGATTCGATTGATTCTCTTGATAGGTTTCAATGGAAAGATCTCCTTACCGTTATCAAAAATAAATCTGGTTCAGAGGATGGCCAAAAGGTAAGTATTGAGATATTAAGCCATTGTCAATTTGAAATAATTATGAATAAATTCAAAGATAACGATACACGATTTGATTGGATTATTACAATGTTGGGTACAGCTAACCATATTTCAGCTACTGAAATTTCAGAATTATGCATTGAATATTATGATGAAATGTTAGAGGGAGAATTCAATCCTAGGCCTGAAAGACAGATGAAAATGGATAATTTAATCGGGGGTAGTAGGGATAATGTTTTTGATTTTGAACATAGGATAACCCATCTACCAGATCTTCCTGAATCTCGTCTTACAGAAGATGAAGTTGCATATTTTGGAGGGATTGCTCAAACATGTGCATTAGTTGGAAATAAAGAGTTAAGTTCCTATGCATTGGATATAGAAAAACGATTATGGAAAGAATCATCAAAAGAAAAATCATCTATACAAAGAAGATTGGTTTTGAGAGCAGAATTAGAATTAGATATGAATAATTTTGATGATGCAATTAGTATTTTACTGGGGATCCCAGAACATTTTGATGAAGATAATCAAGGTTTTGAATGGCTAGATGGTTTTGCGATGGCGGCTTTGTTGAAGAGTTTGGCTTTAACCAATAATTCGACTGATGGATATGAAGATTTGATTCAATTGGTTCCGACATTTTTAGAAAACAATAGACATCCATCTCAGAGAATCGCGTACTGGGCAACTCGTTGGCTATCCCAAACTATTGAATTAAATTCTGAAATAATTAGACGATGTCTTTCTCATTTAGTAAATCTTACAGAAGAACCAGCGTTCCAACATGATGTTCTCGGAGTAATTCTTGCCTGCGAACTTTGTAGTCTTCAGAAAGAAGGATTAATAGAATTTGAATCAGAGAAATTCGTTGATTTGGTACTGAAGAATTCACAATTGACTACTGTTGCATGGGTTAAGGAACACTATTCTCCTGATGATCCTTTAGGTCCGTTGAATTTTAATTACTGTTAGTAGATTCGCTAAAGATTCATGAAATTCCATTCATGTACTAATCCAAAACCTTCTTGTTTGTCTTCTTCAGAATTCTTCCATTCAAACAAGAAATCCCAAAATATTTCATTATAATAACCGTTAAAATCTGTAATACTACTGATACTGTTCTTGATAATGTTTCTTTTTGTGACCAAATTAAATTGATTAGTTTCATGATTGTAAATTTTCAATAAAATTTGACGGATTCCATCTCTTACAAACCAAAAGATGCCTTGTTCATCAGAAATTTTTACAATTGATTCAGCATGCTCTTTTATTATTTTATCATAGCATTTTGCATGCCTATTTTTCCATTCGTTTTGTTTTTTAGTGTTTGATCTATTTGTTGGTCCAGTTCTTTTACAATTTGGACATTGCAATTGCCTCTTTTTGGTTTTAAACCAGAAC
>CAZRCY010000030.1:0-16983 GCA_964598735.1 uncultured Candidatus Poseidoniales archaeon | reverse complement strand
TGGTGCAGAGGACAGGATTTGAACCTGCGAAGCACTACGCACTAGGACCTCATCCTAGCCCCTTTGACCAACTCGGGTACCTCTGCTTGATGGAATCGACCTGACTTATTCACATGAATCCATCGCAATGTGTTGAATCAACCAAGTCTAGCTCTCTGGTGACGTTGTGCATCAACTGCACATATGGCAGCCATTCGTACAACATCACTAACTCCATCTCCACGTTGTAGAACCTGAACAGGTTTTGCCATTCCTTCTAGAATGGGCCCAGTTGCTTCCGCTCCACCCAAGCGTTGCAATAATTTGTATCCAATGTTTGCAGCAGCAAGGTTGGGACAGATCAATACATTAGCAGGACCATTAAAAGTCATGAATGGGTATTCTTCTTGTATATCACTAACCAAGGCAGTATCTGCTTGCATAGGACCATCAATTATTAGACTAGGATCTCGTTCTTTGACAATTTTAATTGCATCCTCAATTCTCGTACTTCTGTATTCTTTTGAAGATCCAAAGTTGGAAAATGATAGCATTGCTACAACAGGCTTCACGCCAAAACGTCTTGCCATTTTCGCAGTCTCAATTGCAATTTCTGCCAATGTTTGAGAATCAGGGTATATGTTGATAGTAGCATCTCCGATAAACAACAACTGTCCTTTGATTGTCATCATATACATCCCAACTAGTCTTTCTACGTCCGGAGCAGTTCCAATTGTATGCAGACATGGTCTCAATATATCTGGATAGTGCCTATCAATTCCTCCAACAAGTCCGTCAGCATCATCTGACGCTACCATCATTGAACCAAAGTACGTTCTTGACCTTAACATCCTAACAGCATCCGCTCGAGTAACTCCTTTTCTTGCTCTCTCTTCACTGAGAATATCGGAGTATTTTCCTTTTCGTCGTGGATCATCTCTAACGTCAATTATTTCACATTCAAATTGTAGTCCAAGACGTTTTTTATGTTCTTCAATTGTACTTTCTCTACCCAATAAAATTGGTGAACAAATCCCTTCTCTAATACACTCTGCTGCTGCTTTGATTACTGTAGGATGATCACCTTCAGTAAATACAATTTTCTTAATATCAGATTTTGCTTGATTCATTACTCCTCTCATCAGACTTCTAGTTAGGCCCAATCGTCCCTCTAGTGTTCTTCTGTATTCTTCAACATCAAAATCATTCTTAGAAATTTCAGTAATTCCTTCGCTTACCGCTGCTTCAGCAACCGCACTCGCTTCCCAAATCAAAACCCTCTCATCGAATGGTTTTGGAATTAGATAATCAGGCCCAAATTGCAGACTTTGTCCACCATATGCTGCTGCAACATGATCGGGCACAGTCTCTTTCGCCAATGCAGCGATAGCATGTGTCGCTGCCATTTTCATTTTCTCTGTGATTTCTTTAGCACGCACATCCAAAGCACCACGGAAAATATATGGAAAACCTAAGACGTTGTTGATTTGGTTTGGATAATCTGATCTACCAGTGGCCATGATAGCATCAGGGCGAATTGATGCTACCTCTTCTGGCATTATCTCTGGTGTCGGGTTTGCTAATGCAAAAACCAATGGTTTTTTGGCCATGCTAGAAATCATTGATTTAGAGACAATCCCACCTTTGGAAAGACCAAGGAAAACATCAGCATCTATGATTGCATCTCCTATTGTTCCTTCAGGAATATCTAATGCGAATTTGGCCTTGTATTCGTTAAGATCTCCAGCCTTTTCTCTAGCCTTTGTCATTATACCACCTGAATCGCACATGATTAAATTTTCAGGATTTACTCCAAGTCGAATATAGTGACTAGCACAAGAAATAGCACTTGCACCGGCTCCTAATACAACAATTTTGACGTCACCAATTTTTTTGCCGACTACCTCTAACCCATTAAGAAGAGCAGCACCAGAAATTATCGCCGTTCCGTGTTGATCGTCATGCATTACTGGAATATCCAATTCTTCAATTAGTCTCTTCTCAATTTCAAAACATTCTGGCGCCTTCAAATCTTCGAGATTAATCCCCCCAAAGGTTGGAGCAATATTCTTTACAGTCCTAACAAATTCATCAATATCCTCCACATCAATTTCAATGTCAAAGACATCAATATCTGCGAATGCTTTGAACAACAGCCCCTTCCCTTCCATTACAGGTTTTCCGGCCAATGCTCCAATGTTTCCAAGACCAAGAACTGCGGTACCATTACTGATTACTGCGACTAAATTACCCTTCGCTGTGTATTTGTATGCCTTGGATGCGTCTTTTTCAATCTCTAAACAAGGGAACGCGACACCAGGAGAATATGCAAGAGATAATTCTCTTTGAGTCGAATGAGGTTTTGTAGGGACAACAGTAAGCTTCCCGGGAGGAGAAGATTCATGATATTCGAGAGCGTCCCTTTTCAATAGATTGTCCTTGCCCATTTTACGAGGGGCTACTGCTCTGGGCTTTGTGTTTTCCCACATTTTTTCCATTTTGTCCCATTAATTGAACAATTGACGTTTTTCCGAATCTATATCGGATTAATTGAAACCATACTGCCTGTTGAATATCAACATGCGGCGGACTCGTATCGTAGCAACCATCGGACCTGCATCTTGTGATGAGGAGTCACTTCGAACCATGATTAAAGCAGGTTTGGATGTTGCACGTTTGAATTACAGTCATGGAGACGATGAATGGCGTGCAGAAGTTGCCGAAAGAATACGAAGAATAGCAAAAGAAGACGGAATTCATATTGGGATAATGGCAGATCTTCCAGGACCAAAGTTACGATTAGGGAGATTTGAAGGGACCCACCATCTTTCTCAGGGGGAAATAATATCTTTACGTTGCGGAGAAGCGGAAGGATATGCAGATTCTTCTTCATTACCTGTTGAGTATGGAGGTTTAGCAAAAGAGATTAGGCCAGGAGACCCTGTTCTATTGTCTGATGGATTGATTCAATTGGAAGTCGAGGAATGCAATGAAAATATTGTAAGGTGTAAGATAATTGAGGGAGGATTGATTACTGAAAGAAAGGGAATAAACGTCCCTGGAACAATTGTCAAATTACCAGCAGTCGGTTCACGTGATGAGGAAGCACTACGTCATGCGATTGGATTAGATGTTGAATTTATTGCTGTGTCATATGTTAGAAGTAAAGAAGATGTGTCTCCAGCACGCCGAATTCTCGATGAGTGTAATTCGAAAGCATGGATAGTGTCTAAGATTGAACATCCTTCCGCATTAGAGTCTTTAGACGGCATAATAGAGGTAAGTGATGCTGTCATGGTGGCCAGAGGTGATTTAGGGGTAGAAATCCCTCCAGAAGAAGTGCCTATGGCCCAAGATAGAATTGTGAAAGCAGCCAGAAAGCGCGGTTTGCCGGTAATTGTAGCGACACAAATGCTTGAGTCAATGGTAACAAATCCAAGACCAACACGTGCTGAAGTAGCCGACATTGCAAATGCGATTCGTCATGGTGCTACTGCAGTAATGCTGTCAGCTGAAACTGCCTCCGGTACATATCCTGTAGATTCTCTATTGACGATGTTACGTGTAACTCGCAGGGCAGACCTAGAATGGGATGGTCTAACAAAACCTACTGATGCCAAATTACTCCTCACAAGGGCAGTGGCCAATGCTGGAGTAACGTTAGCAGAAACTTCCTCTGCTGATAGAATATTAGTTGCAACAAAGCATGGAAATGCAGCCAGACTTGTTGCAGCTCACTCAACTAAAATTCCAATTACGGCAGTGACAAATAACCCTAGTGTTGCAAGAAAAGTAATGCTTCTTCCTGGTGTAGATGCAGTTGTGTGTGAGGAGTTAGAAAGGGGTAGTTCTACAATGTGCCTAGCCATTAAGACAATTTTTGAGAATGGAAGATTAAAGCAAAATGATAGAGTTGTAGCCATTAGCGGGTCACCTAAAGCGATGTCTGGAGCAACATCCACAGCTAGATTGTATCGAGTAACAGAGGATGGTTCTGTTGATGGGGACGAGTGATCTATAGTTTAATTGATATTGATTAATTTGAATCATCGGTAGACATGAGATAGTGGAATTCAAATGTTATTGGGCACGCTAGGAGGTCATGAATACCGCAGGCTATGGAATATCTCCACCCCGCCATCCGGCAATTTCTATGGTATTTCTGATGCTTTTGTATAGTCTGTCGTCTCTTGTTTTTTCCCCTGTAACCACTGCACATGCATCCAACGTTGCAGAATGGCCAATGTCCGGCTCAAATGATACTGGATGGGTATTAATTGAATCAACAGGTGCTGATCCATCTACTCAAACTATGGCTACTGGCGATATGTTTCATAATTTTGCACCTGGGGCAGAAATCTCGAATCTTACTTTTGAAATTCAGGTTAATGGATCTGATGGGGTATGGGTCACAGAACCCCAGTTGACAATAATGGATACACAGACATCAATGTTTGATTGGAGAACTTATGGAGATTTTGGACGCGCTCTTGACTTTTTGAATGGCGATCCCCATTCCAGTCGTTTGAATCCGACTACAGATACTGGAGCATCGTACATTTTGCCTGCTGGTGCAAATATCACTGACCTTGTGATTGAAGCGCTACGTCCAGCGGACCCGCTGGTTTCTTTTGAGAAAATTGATTTTGAAGTAATCGACTGGGACATCCACCCTGCTGATCACCGTCTCTACGTTGCAACCTCGAACCAAGTTCTAACCGTTGATGCAAATAACGATCCTTGGGTTGTGGATATTTTTGATGGCATTGAGCCAACAGCACTTGAGGTTGATGCCACGAACGGTCGCCTTCTTGTAGCAACATCAGACGACATCATTCATTCATTTTCAGCAGAAGATACCACATATTTGGGTCAATTACCACCACATGGTTTAGATCCTGCTAAAGTTCTCGAAGTAGATTCATTAGGGGTCCTTCACATTGCAACAGATTGCCATCTATTCATTGAAACACAATCTGGATGGCAAGATGTACCTCTTTCAACATCTTCAGGATCTAGTGTTCAAGGCCCTTGTGATGGATCACAATCAGAAGAAGTAGTAATTCCGACTGATATTCATTTTATTGGGGCCGAGGTCTATGTCGGAACGAGAGATCATGGAATTACTGTATGGGATGGAACATCATACACTCACTGGGATACGCAAAATGCATTGACAAGCGATTCGATTATTGATTTTGGACAAAGCGGTAATACACTTTTCATCGCCACTGCAGATGCTGGAATTATGCGGCGAGATGTGAGTACAAATTCATGGCTTGCCTCATGGTCTAGCCAAAATTGGCTTTCTGGTGATGAAGTACAATCAATGTCAGTGACTGACAACTGGATCCACATTCTTGCAAACAACGTCTTACATGTTTACAATGCAACATCTGTTGTATTTACCAGTACTATTTCCGCATCAAGTTTGGGGATCTCAGATCCATCAAATCTGATTCCTTGGATGGCTGGAGGATTGAGGGGACCTATCAACGAGACTATACTGTTAGTGGGATCTTCTGGAGCAGCTTCTATGATTGAAGCAACCGATGTTCCAACTTCTTTCTCATCTGAAGTCTTTGCAAATTCACCTAGTTCTGAAGAAATGTATAGCATCACACGTTTAGGAGACATTTACTGGATTGGAGGTGAAGGTTGGATAGATCGATTCGATAGTTCAGTAAACCGTTGGATTCAACCAATTTTTACTGATGAGACGAGTTTTGCAATATCCACTGATGGTACAGATGTTTATGTTGGAACCGAAGACTCTGGAATGATGGTTTTTGATGTAAATGGAACACTTTTACGAAGCATAGATGAGACAAGTACACCTTCCATAGCATTTGATGGAATTACAGACATGTCGTACGATCAATTTACCGATTCTATAGTCATTGCACATGGCCAAAGAGGAGTAACTGTGTGGAACATATCTACAGATACAACAACTGAATTTAATACCCAGTCTGGGGGTTCTACAGAATTACAAGCAAATGATGTTAATGATGTTGCAACTAGAGCCGGTATTGCTTACTTGAGTTCAGAAGAAGATGGTGTTTTACGTATTGATTTGACATCCAATACTGTACTTTCTCCTTGGCAATCTCTCGGTGCTGATGCCCTAGATTTTGCACCTATAGCAAGTGATGGTTCAACAGTCTGGCTTGGATTATCTGGCTTCGGTGTTTTGGTTTTTGACAGAGTAACAGGCGAAGTTCTCGATAGGTGGACTTCTTCCGGAGGAGGCAATAATCAGGGTCAAGGTTCTGCAATGCAATCAGATTATGTGATTAGTCTAGAATACGATCCTTATGGCGGAGTATTGGTAGGTACAGCGTTTGGTTTAGAACGTTTTACAAATGGTCAAGGACAATCGGTTTCACAAAATGGTAGATTCGATCCCCGCGTGTTCTTTGATACGGATTCAGATTCAAATAGTATCTGGGCAGCTACTGATAGAGGATTATGTCGTTATACTTGGCAATTCCAGCGTGATGATTGTTGGGATGACGACGACGATATTCCAGATGATGCCCGTTCTGTAAGGATTATTTCGCCAACAAGAGTCTTGGTTGGAACTGAAAATGGTGCCGCTGTTTGGGATGTTGCAAACGAAGAAGTAATCGAGGTTTGGGAAGCAGGTGAACAAACCAACAACGCAAAAGTTGTGGTGCATAATGATGTTGCGTATGTGGGCTTCGACGGAGCCGGAATTCAACGCTATGACCTAGTTAATAGTGAGTGGTTAACACCATGGGATCAAGCCTCCAATGCATTAGATAGCGACGGAGTCACATCTCTTGCCCTTGTTTCGAATAGTCATATTCTTTGGGCGGGCGGAGACTTTGGTCTCACAGAATTTGACCTCATCAATGGTACTGTTCTTCGGAACTGGGATAGAGGGACCAATTCCGGTGGCATATCCTTATCTGTTTACGATCCTATGCACATCACCATTCATGATAACATTCTACATTATGCTCAACAACAGAATTATCAGCAATCCCGAGATCTAATTTTCAGAGTTGACTTAACTAGCAATACCAGCCTTTCACGGTTGGATGTCGGAGATCGAATTGGGACCTCTGGAATTACAAATAGTCTCGGCATGGTTGGAGATGAACTTTGGGTAGGAGTAACTCCCAGTCAGTGGTGGACTGGTGTTGGTGCTGTTGTTAGATGGAACGTATCAAATGGGTCATGGGCAGACACGTTGGAATCTACTGGAGAAATTGAAAGGGTGAACGCGCAATACCTCGGAGATTGTTTCCCGCTAGACCCTACAGATTGTGAGTTGTGGGTTGCATACGGAGAAAATTACCTTCGTAGATTTAATGCAAATAATATGACCTTACTTGGTTCCTGGGACGATGTTGAAGGAAGAATTAGGGGGATGGTTGAATGGGATGGAAACTATCTCTTTGCATCTTTGAATGGTATTCTTCGTTTTGACCCTACAAACAATACTTGGCTAACAAGTTGGACTCCAAATAACGGTGGAATGCCATCTTCAGGAGATGAGGATGTGTATTCAATGAAAGTCATTGGTGACGATCTTTGGGTTGGAACATACGCACAGAATGGATGGCAAACAAATTCAGATGTTCATACTCTAAACGGTACCACTGGACAGTGGTCAAGCACCGCAGCGGGATCAGGCAACCTTCCTTCTGGGTATCCTGCAGATTTTGCAGTCTGTGCTGATATTGTACATGTAGCAATGGGAAATCTTGGATGGTGGGCCCCCGGGGGGATTGGTCGATATGATACCACCTCTTCGACTTGGATATCTAATTTCCGTGCTCAAAGCGGAGAAATCTCCAACGACGACGTTCGTTCTTTAGCATGTGATGATACCAACGAAATCCTCTATTCTGCTTATGATACAGATGGCATAGGAGTTGGCCGATATCTGTACGGTGGTCAGGATTTGAAACTATCAGATATCACTGCTCAAGATGGAATTTCTGAAGAAGCAGTATTCCCGGGCGGTCTCTTGTACCATAATAACAAGTTGATGATTTCTCATTTAGCAAATAGTAGAGGCGGATTTTCTTTAATTGGGGTCGTTGGAGTCAATCTGGGAACAGGTTCTCTGGTCGATCCTGGACTAGAAACAGGTAGTATCGTAGTGAAACCTACAACTTCAGGTACTGATGCATATGCAATTGGTCGAAATGGGGGAGCCTCAGGTAACAGTCGTGTTGATTTGTTAGATGGCACAGGTTTCACCCCCGGGGGAATAGATACATTCACTGCTTTAAGTAGTGGACGAGTTTTAGAAATTATATCTTCAGGAAATAAAGTTTGGGCGTTAGCTGGCGAAGATGTAACATCTGGATATGGCAATTCTATTCTTGAAGGAACACTAGTTAGTGGAGAAGTTCGTTGGGATCGTTCTTTTTCATTAGGTGCTGAAACAGGAAATGAATTACTGGTCGACGGGAATCGGCTTTGGGTAACTAATGCAGGATCTGGATTAACACTCATCGATCTTTCAACAGGCAGCGTAATTCCAGTCGGTATTGGTTTTCATTGGATGCATGATGGGCTGGCTCAATGGAATGGAGATTTAGTCATTGGTCTGATGGGAACTCAATCGACTGCTACCGGTGTACAAGTTTACAATACGACAAACTATTCATTTGTAGATGGAAAGTTACTTGCCGCTCTTCCTAGTAATTTTGTTTACGATTTCATTGAACATGATGGAAGGATTTGGGTAGCAACCCTTACTGGTTTAGGTATTTGGAATACAACAACACAAGATTGGGAAGATCCATTCACACTTCTGGATGGATTACCTAATCCAGTAGTTGTTCGACTTGAATCTTCCAATGGTAATTTATTGCTAGGAACGAAGGGGGGCTTAGTTGAACTAAATACCACTAACATGTCTATTGTTAGAACATTAACTGCTCAGAGTGGGTTAATGGGGTCATCTATTTCTGATTTTACTATAGTGCCTCCAACAACTGTAGTTAATGCTCTTGGAGTATCTACTTCCTTCCCTGAGACGGTATTGGTTGGGCATGATGGTCAAGGAATCACTCGACCAGGGTATGCAGAAGTCCCTGTGGGTACAATGGTCCCCACAGTTACTAGAGCAATTGATATGATTCCAGATAATGATGTAATTAGTCTAACTGCAGACAGCTGGGGGGTTCACATAGCCACTGCTACTTCACCCACAGTTCATTGGAACGCATCTTCTGGATCCATGGAAGATGGACCCAATCCATTCACTATGGCAGGATATCCACCAACATCAATGGTTAGCAACGGTCTCGATTTAATTTCATTAACTAATACCGGTATAACATATCTTGATGCTAACGGAGATCATGGTGTTGACGATCAGATTCAGGTAACAAATCAGTATGGTGCTTACATTGATTCATCTGGGTTAGCAACTGTAGGCTTGGACGGCTTTCACTTGTACAGTCCGATTTCTCATATTGAAGAAGACAGATTCCGCAGTCGAAGAGCATCCCCGTTGAATGTCCTTATTGGCGGTAATTCGATTAATATCACAAATCAAACATCTCCCGGACGAGCTATTATTCTTGCAACACCCGATTCACCAATCCCTCTGTCAACAATTGGGGCAGCAGGACCAAATGGTCTGCAACTTGTCCAGAACGTTATCACTTCTGTTAGTCCAATTCAAGGTGCAGCAACATGGATGTCAACAACAAGCTTGAATTATACAGGAATATGGGACCTTGCTTCAATTAATTCAGGCCTGGAAAATAATCTACAAGATGCGATTAGAAATTCTGCTATGACTCCCGATGGTAGAAATGTCCACTTCCAACTTCAAAGCCCTACAAATGGATCCATGTGGGTTAGAATGACATACGATTGGGAAAGAAATGAGCAGCCTACTGAAATTTTGAATTTCTATGACAGGCCTAATGACGGAGGTGGAGTACTAGTTGCAGAATGGTCACCATCTACAGACCATGGATGGACCGCATATCGAATTTACATTTGGGAGACTGCAGAATATCCAGATGGACTTTCTTCCACAGATCTATCAGGTACTAATTCGCAGGTAACTTATGACGCTAGAATACCTGTATGGGGGACTGTTGCTGCTGAATTTACCAGTTCCCTGGGCCAACCATTGGAAGATGGTAAGGAATATGGAATCAGTATCGTTACTGAATACTCAGGAGCACAATTAGGGGATCCATCCAATCATGGAACATTTGCAATTCCTATTGATGATGTACCAGCAGCGCCTGCTTGGGCGAATGCTACCATGAATCCAGACCAAGAAGGAGAAATGATTCTGGAATGGGCAGCATGTACAGAACTAGATCCCGCATTCATGCAAGTTTGGAGGTCCCCTGCTCCGCTTACTAATGTACTTGGATTACCAGAATTTCGAGCAATAACAACCCCACATTCAGAAGCCAATACAACTTCAATTAACATTCCAATTAATCGCATGACTTGGATGGGGTTAGTATGTACTGATGAAGCAGGTCAATATGATGCTGCAAATGCCACAATCATCGGACCAGTTGTATGGACAAGCGAGGTAGATGACGGAGTCCCACCAGCTCCAATTGAAGATCTTGACGCATTCGACACTCCAGATGATGAAGGTGGAAGAATTACTCTTGAATGGACACCAAATGAAGAAGATGATTGTGCATATTACGCTGTTTATGGCAAGGTAGCAGATTCAGATACCGTTCCAGATAATCTAGAAGGTTGGGATATTATCGAATATGTTCCGTCTTGCAATATTGGAAACGCCCCTCCTGGTAGACCAGGCAATCAACCAGGACCTCCAAGCGACGGAATGGTACGAGTAACAGTAAGTGATATCGTAGGTCGTCCGATTCAAGATGGTATTGTACATTGGTTTGCAGTAGTAGCAGTAGATTTCTGGGAAAATTCAGATACTGAAAACGTTACAATTGTTTCAGCATCGTCTATCGCAAATATTGGACCAGATCCACCAGACAGAGTCCAGAATGTAGAGGCTTGGGATACTCCAGATGATGATGGAACAAGTATCGATGTTAGTTGGACACCAGGATTTGAACGTGATTTAGATCACTACACAGTTTGGGTCTCAGAACACCCAGTATCAGCCGTTGGACCTAAATGGAATGTTTGCGAATCTGATCCTGATTCCTGTGGATTAATTTTAGTTGAACAAAGAAGATGGAACGAAGAACGAATCGAGGTCACTATCGATACTGCTTTACTTGGTGGAAGTTCAGTCAATGGAGCTACACCGTCATCAATATCTCCAGGTGTGACGCTATACGTGTCAGTTTCGGCTCATGATACATCTGGAAACGCTTTCTTAACTCAACTAGAGACAGTAAACGTAATTCCTATCGATAATCGTGGAGACATTACACCACCCAGTCGTTTAGCAGCACCTACACTTTCTGATCGCCCAGATGATGTTGGAGATGGTTTGAATGTAGATTTCGAACTTAGTTTAGCAAGTGATGTTGAAGAATATCTAATCTTTGCAGATAGAGTTCCATTCACAGACGCGTCATCAATGCAACCTGCTGCAGTGCTTTCAAGATCTCCAGAATTTCCTGCAGAGGTAGAATTCTTTTCCTCTTTGGAGGGCGATGATGGTGAACCATTACCATTGAGTCCAGGAGTATTGACGTGGGTCGCAGTCGTTCCTGTTGATTCGTCAGGCAATGCCTTTTTCACTGATTTAGTTACATCCACCCGTTCTCCAATAGATAATTCACTTCTTGACCCCGGACTTCATCTTCCTGAAATCACAGGAGTAAGTCTCCAATGGACTGATGATGGAAATCAAATTCTAGTTGAATGGAATTTAATTGAGAACGACCCAAATGTGAGAACATATTGGATTTATTCTTCATTGGAGCCATTTGAGGATACAAGAGAAGCCACTCTCGTTGAATCTTATATCGTTGAAAATTCTTGGACATTTACACCAATATGTGGTATAGATTCGAATGGAACTAATACTTCAACATGTAATGATGTTCCTCATTATATCGCCGTAGTTGCACATGATGATGAGGTTCACCGAACAGGAGTCACCCCTCAACCTCTAGCGCCATGGGACCCAATAACCGCATCCAATCCAGGAGATACAGAAGACGCTGCTTGGTGGGCAGATTTCCTCAATCCTCAGACATTGATTATTCTATTATTGATGATATTGATTTTGGTGGCACTAGTTGCATTAGTTGTTGGCCGTCGACGAGATCCTGCTGATGATTGGGCTCACTTAGCTCAAGGAACATATGGGATTCCTCAACAAGCCGCTTGGGATGATCCGCCTTCGGATGTAGAAATCCCTCCTGGATTACCCGGATCAACATCTGCAGTTGTTCAACCAGTCACACCACAACAGGTTGCCCCAGTTGATGAATACAGTTATTCGAGACAGAGTGCTAAAGATTTGGTTCAAGATTATTCTCTACCATCAGAGGATTTACTAATTCAAGAGGCGCGCCATCACGATGAAAACAATGACAGATATCTTGATGCAATTGAATTACAGAGTGCTGCCGAGGCTCTTCGTTCGGGTGAACCAAAGTCTGATGATCTTGATATGTCATTCCTTGATGACTTACTTTGATCTCAGAACATAGATGTTTGATGGGTGGTATGGATATTCATGGTGGACGGGACTCCCTCCTCATCAGTTTTCACAACTTGTAGATTTGATGAGACGGGAAAAGTGTTGGCACTGAATCAACATTTTAACAGATTGAAAGAAGCAGCCAAACAGATCAGGTGCCCTCCTCCAAATATCAAAATGATTTCATCAATTCTTTCAAAATCAATGAATGACTATGGTAAGAAAGAAGGATTAGCACGCTTAGTATGGTCATCTGAAGGACAAGCATCTTGTGAAATTCGCCCCCTCGATCATCCCAATTATCCATTAGTAGCAGTTACTCATCCTGCTCCTCAATGGCCACGGAGATTTAGAGGGATAAAACATGGAAATTGGAAACCATATTTGGAAGCAAGAGAATTGGCCGAAGAAAATGGAGCCGATATATCCTTACTTGTTGATAATCATGCCATAGTGGACGCTGATAGGGCAACTCCACTAATCCTCGATGAGAATGGATGGGCTTATTCTCCAAGCCCCGAACAAGGAGCTGTCAAATCTATTACTTTGTCACTAGTTTCTGAACATTTAGAATCAAATGGTATCCCTCTTCGTACAGCATATTTGACTGAAGAAATGATTCGCAGATGCAGAGAGTTGGTAGTTGTTGGAACTGGCATTGGCGTACTTCCTGTTGGTGAAATTGATGGTGTGGATATACAACTAGGAACTTGTTTGATAGAACTAATTTCAGAAGCATTGAAGTCTGCTTGGCTAGAATCCTAAATTGGTGATAGAATGATTGTTCGGGATTTAGGGATCATTCCAAGTGATTCACCCTTAATCTCAATCCAGAGAGAATTACGTTCCTCCTTGTCCGAACAATACGCTCCAGATGAATTGCTGTTACACTCTGGGGGGCCTCTTTCAGACATTTCTCAATCATCATTGTTGATGGGACCTCCAAGCCACAGGACGATATTTATTCAGCCAAAAAATCATCATCCATCATCAATTAACAAAAATCCTCTAGACGGAGATTTGACTTTCCATGCCTCGAATCCATTAGTTATCAAACATCAAGAATGGAAATCGAGAAATTGGGTTACAGTTGAGACCTCTACAGCAGAAAGTTTGTCTGAGGCAATGAGAAAAACATGTGGGCATGAATGTTTTCAATCTCCTGAAGGGATGCCTAGTCTGGGTAGTGTAACTGGAATATTGAATTATGACTTGGTACAATGGACCTCTCCTGTAGGGATTAAACACATCCCTTCGGCTAATTCTGTTCTAGGAATAATGTATAGAATTTCAGGATATATTTTCCATAATCGTCTCACCAATAAAATCTATCTCGTTGCAGATGAAAACCACCCCTGGTCAAATATCACAGATATTTCATCATCGACATCCGCGCAAAAGGAACCGTCTCTCAATGGAGATGAAAAACCCCAAACAAATTCAGATAGTCATCATGCTGATAAAATCAGACAAATTATTGAATCAATTCGAGGAGGGCATCTATATCAAGTGAATTATGGCAGAACATGGCGAGGTAATTCTCAGGTTCATCCTTGGGAGATATTCGAACGATTAGATTCTACAAACCCTGCACCATATTCTGCTTGGATGCACACTCCAGATCTCGGTCTTGCCATCGTATCTTCTAGTCCTGAACTACTTTTAGAAACAGATGACACATCTGTTTATACTCGCCCGATTAAGGGCACTCGTCCTCGAGGCGAAGGATTTGAGGCAGATCAGGCTGAAATCATGTCTTTGCTGAAGTCAAGAAAAGAAATTGCTGAACATATGATGTTAGTAGATTTAGAACGAAATGATGTTCGAAAAATTGCAAAGTTAGGAACAACCCATTGGTCCGATTGGAGAGTAGAATCATTTCCTAATGTCCACCATTTAGTGAGTACTATTCAAGGAAACTATCGTCAGGGTTTAGATTGTATTGATGCTTTGCAATCTCTTTTTCCAGGTGGTTCAATTACAGGATGTCCAAAGGATGCAACAATCGCTTCAATTTCATGGCTAGAAGAAGAACCACGCGGCTCATGGACGGGTTCAATTGGATTAATTGATCCATTGACATCTCATTCTATTTGGAATATATTGATCCGGACGATTGAATTCCATGATGAATCATCTAAATGGTTTGCAACAATTAAATCGGGTGGTGGCATTACAGTAGAATCTAACCCTGCTTCTGAAGTTGATGAAGCTAAACTCAAAGCAAGTGCGCTAATCGATGCTTGTTGGCCAAATACAGATCCTGACTCTTTCCGTGCTACTACCACATCTCCTCCTTCTATCCAATCGATTGAACCAATAGATGAGAGGACAGAGTCACTGATAGATAGACTACATTCTGAAACTATTCGTAATATTAAGGAATTAACCGATAGAGAAGTTCGAGTATTATTTATCGATAATTTAGATTCATTTACTTGGAATATTGTAGATGAATTACGTATATGTGGTGCTATTGTTGATGTAATTCCAGGAAGGGGGCCAACTACAGATTTCTCGATTCAAGAAATTTTACGAGAGTTTAGACCATCTCACATTGTCTTAGGTCCTGGCCCTTCTACTCCTGAAAACAGTCCCCTAACGATGTCTTTTGCATCTTGGGCAATG
Organism: uncultured Candidatus Poseidoniales archaeon; assembly: GCA_964598735.1. Classification (GTDB taxonomy): domain Archaea; phylum Thermoplasmatota; class Poseidoniia; order Poseidoniales; family Thalassarchaeaceae; genus MGIIb-N2. The sequence goes on along the minus strand of CAZRCY010000030.1, from coordinate 1,760 downwards.
GAGCATGCAAACCCACTCCCTACTCTTGGCCTTTGTTTAGGACATCAAGCCTTAGGAGTCGCTGCCGGTTGGAAATTGGGCCGAACACCTACAGGAGCAGCACATGGGGTACCCACTAGAATTCAGCATGTATCTTCAGGGCTATTTGTTGATTTGGAACCTTCCCCTGTGATGATGCGCTATCATAGTTTGAGTCTTCAAGAACCCAAATCTACCCTTTCTCCAATCCTTCGTTCAAATGCATGGTTGGATCCAGCAGGTGTTGTAATGGGTGTAGAAGCAGTAGACAGACCAGTTCATGGCATTCAATTTCATCCCGAATCATGCGGAAGCCCAAATGGTCGATTGATATTACAGAGATTTTTATCACTATATCAAGATGAATTTGATGATCAATGCTTAATGAATCAATCCAGGTTGAAGCGTAGAGTTGAAGGAGATTATACCTCTGCGATGGAATAAGTGAGTCGATGCCTACCTGCAGGATTTGTAAACAAGTTTTCCCGCAAGACCAGTTCATCACTGGAAACGGTCCACGATATCTCGTTTGTGTGAGGTGTGGTGTAGAGCTTGGATTTGTTTCTGCCGAAGAAACACCTCAACTTTATTCAGATGAAATTGTCAGAGGCAGAACTGCTTTGTATGCTCGAAGATATGGAATTTGGATGACATTGTTTGTTGGTTGGATGATTTTCTTATCAGTGGGTCGTGGGATTACATTCTGGTCCCCAGCGATTTTCGTAATATTGCTCCTTTCTTCTATTATCATCCCTCTCCGACATTTCTTAGGAGCAGCTCGTTTCAAAGCAGAAAAACTCCGTTTGACACCTTAATGTTCCATGAATTAGTACATTTACAGTGATGGATTCAAATATCCTGAGTCTATTCCAACCGTCAGAGGGAACGCAGGGTACCCTAGATCGACATGTGGCTTGGAATGGCTAAAAACGGAGGACTGGAGCAAGAAATACTAGGAAATCGAACATCTGAAAATATCAGAAATCGCTTACATGCGACTCGATTTCCTGAGCTCCTTAGACTTATTAGTAGTGATAACCATCCATTGTCCAATGTAACCGCCAAATCCCAGAGACTTATTTTCGTGCAATGCACGAGTAATCCTGGAAAGAGAGAACGGCGGGTTCTCTGAAATTAAGAAAATGCAAAGGAAGTAATAACAATGCAAAATATGAACAAAAAATTGAGTATGCTGATTGCACTGTTTATGGTGTTAATGACTGCATCTGCAGGAGTATCTGCAGATGGTACCGACCCACTCGACGGCTCCGATGGAGGCGCTGATTGGGATGGTGACGGTCTAACTAATGCCGAAGAACAGCAGCAAGGAACCGACATGACCAGAGCCGACACAGATGGCGACGGACTACCAGATGGATGGGAGGTCAATCATGGACTAAACCCTAATTCTGGTGGTGACGCCAATGCGGACCCTGACGGAGACGGACTGACGAACGCCCAAGAATATGCACGGGGAACCAATCCTAACAGTGCAGATACTGACGGTGACGGCAAGCCTGACTCTACTGACGCGTTCCCGAACGACCCTAATGACGGAGAATCTTCCGATCAGGATGGAGATGGCATCCCAGATGCCTACGATCCAGATTATCAAGATTCCGAGACAGGTAGTGGAAACGGTGGGACCAACGGCGGTGGAGAATCCAACGATCAAGGTCAAGGCGAACAAGGTCAAGGACAAGGTCAAGGCCAAGGTCAAGGCCAAGGTCAAGGCCAAGGTC
>CAZRCY010000029.1:0-17119 GCA_964598735.1 uncultured Candidatus Poseidoniales archaeon | reverse complement strand
ATCATTGGTTGGTCAGTGTACACATTCCTGAATGATTTTGAAGACTCATTAGATGCAGGAGATCCCGCAGTTCTTCAGGTGGATGGACGATGGGGCTGGGAAGCACACTTGTTGTTTGATACATGCTCCCCATTAGCCGAGGCTTGGGAAATGCCAGAAAATTTAAGCGGGCAAGATGATGTCTTCTTCTATCCTGGTGAATTAAGTTGTGATTGGTCACACCAAGGTACAGGAGATCATGCTGTGATAGTATTATACAATAGGGCAGATAATAATGTGGACCTAATGTTATCTTTAGATTCAACATCTGTAGCCTTCACAGAGAGTGGAGAATCTACATTGCTTATTTCTGGCTTCCAGAGTAATTCAACATTTTTCGCTCCTATAGATTTGCTTGAAGATGTTGATGAAGAAACAATTTTGCTCAATGCATCCCACGTTACTGTGGTGGATGCTGTTGTTTCACTAGAAATTAATATCATTCGCGATAGTAATCAAGAACCAGTTCATAGTGATGAAGGAGATTCAATGCAGGTTCATTATCGCGTATGGGATGCAGATAATGAAACCCTTCTTGATGAGGGAGATTTACCGGTAAGTGCTGGTGATGATTCTAGATATATTGACGGATTTGGTTGGTCAGCATTAGGGCTCGATATTGGCCAAGATAGAGGACTACTTTCACCGGGTACTAGTCATATCACATTATTGCCTCCGGCCATTGCTTATGGGGCTTCTGAAGAACATTTTTTACAGGAATCTTGGCTTAAATTTGAACTAGAAATAACTAGTCTTACAGCATTATAAGTAACCCAAACCCCCATACCTAAATACTTCTAGAGACCATCATGGGCGACACCCATCGGGCTTTGAAATGTGACGGACGAGCCCAGTCATGGGCCACCAAAAAAATACCAGCAAAGGCACATAGAAAAGGTGAACCTGAAGTCCATATGACAGGTCAAATGCGACGCCTTTCCACCCCATGGTCTATTGCATTTGAAAGATCCGAACGTATCGCTAAAGCTAATCTTCCTCCTGGTATTATTCTAGATCCAGCCGTGGGTTCGGGAATTCATTTAGCCTCCATTTGTATTGCAACAAATACTGTGGGTTTAGGTATTGAACTTGATGAGGAAGCAGCCCGTTTTGCTGCAGCAAATATGAACCGTTTATTGCCTAAAGGAAAAGATCCACGTCGTATCGCTCATCGAATTATAATCGGCGATGGAGTAGACTCATCTGGTGCATTGACTTGCCTACATTCTTCGTTAGATGCTAGTGGAATTGGCTCAACTCCTCCAATTGCAATGATTCATGTTGATCCGGCGCGTCCATTGGATGCTCAAAATCACACATTAGATGAGATGTCTCCTCCTTTACGGCCGTTACTAGAGGCATGGTTACCGCATATGGAAATTGATCAAAGAGGTCCAGCCTTACTTCTCGATCTTTCACCCAGACTATCAAAAAAACAACGTTTAGAAATAGACAAAATTTTGGATGAACTGGCTCCAGGAGTAGACAGAACGTGGGAATGGCTTTCGCAAGGAGGAGGAAGAATAGATCGTCTTTCTGTTTGGGTTGGCCCATTAGCAAGTAGCGAGAAATTCAGAGCAATTCGAATGGGTCCATCATTAGTCGAATCAATGGTTTCATCTTCTGAACAATCTCTCTTTATTTCAGAAAAGAAAAATATGCCACCAAGTTTTGATGATTGGATTGTAATTGTTGATCCATCAATTGTCGAATCACGTTTACATATTGACTGGGTAAATTCTTATGTTGATGAAACATATGATCCTATCTGGCAACGAGCCAATTTACGTCGACCAGTATTAGTGAGTAAAACCCCACCACCTCCGGCATTAATTTCCGATCCATTTGTAGTTGCTGCTGGGCAAGTGGTAGCTCATCGTCTGAGCCCCCCTAATATGGAAAATGCACCTACTGTCGCCAGAGCTGCTGAGAGAGCAGGAGTCGGCCATCTAGTTCTTCGATGTGAAGTAGATCCTGAACTCCACCCTAAAATCCAGAAGCGTTTGAATAAATCTCTCAAGGGTGTTGACGGTTCACGAGGATTTGTTATTGATATTCCGGTTAGTAGTAGAGATGGCGGATGGCATGTAAATTTCGTTACATGTTCTGAAAAATGATTTATTTTCTATTCAACTTTCCATCGCTCTATTGAAATAGGGGATTCAAGTCGGGAGGCTGCCTATATGGCCACTAGGCGACTAGTGAACACGGGGGAACCGTAAGATGAGTACAGATAAAGACCTTGGAGATGACTTCCTGTATATTCTGCGAATCGCAGATGCAGACATCGATGGAATGCGACCTATTGGAATGGGAATGACAAGTGTAAAGGGAATAGGTCAACGTACTGCACGTCGCCTATGTCAATTAGCAGAAATCAGTCCATCTAAATTAGGAGGTCATCTATCTGATGATGAACAAGAACGCCTTCGTTCTGTAATCGATTCATATCCTACATTTGTTCCACATTGGCTACTAAATCGTCAACGTGATTTGGAAACAAATGAAGATGCTCATCTTTTCTCTCAAGAAGTTAAAATGACTAGAGATGATGATATCGCTCGTCTTGCTGAGATGAAGACATATCGCGGAATTCGTCATCGAAGTGGTCACAAAGTACGAGGACAAAGATTGCGAAGTAATGGCCGCTCAGGTCTTACACTCGGTGTCCAGAGGAAGAAGTGAGGTGATTAAATGGGCCAACCGAAGTTTTCTCGACCTAAGACACAAACACCAACTCATCCTTGGAAGGCTGAGCGAATCGAAGAAGAACATGCATTGAAAGACCAATATGGTCTCAAGCGCGTCGGCGGGATGAAAGAGATATGGAGGGAGAGAAGTGCTCTTCGCCGACACAGACAACTTGCAATGAAGTTGATTGGACGAGTCGACACATCCGAAGGTCATTTTAAGCGCGAAAAAGAAGAGTTCCTTGGCTCAATGCAACGTAAGGGACTAATTTCTGAGGATGCAGATTTGGATGATGTTTTACAAATTTCTGTTGAAAACATGCTTGATAGACGTCTCCAGTCTCAAGTTTATTACAAGGGACTTGCTCCATCCATGCGTGCAGCTCGAAATATGATTGTCCATGGACATATTGTCTTAGGCAATCAAAAGATGAATGTTCCAGGTTATCATGTACTAAGAAATCAGGAAGCAGAGATTGCTTACCATCCTAGTTCAAACTTCAATGACCCAAATCATGTAATTAGACAAGAAATGGATCGTAGAAGACAAACAGTTGGTGGTGATGAATCCGCTGAAGTTACTCAACAGATTAGAGATGCTCATGCAGATGAACAATTTATTGAACAAATCAAAGCAGACGAAGCTGCAATGGATGCCGCTCAAAACGAGGATGGAGGTGAGGCATGATGGGTCACAAAGCTGTAGTACACATTTTTACATCTCACAATAATATTCTCATTACTGCAACTGATATTACTGGTGCTGAGACAATCTGCAAGGTTTCAGGAGGAATGATTGTTTCAAGCGGTGCAGACCAAAGTGGGCAATTCGCATCTACTCGTGCAGCAGAGCAAATTGCTGAAATGTTAAATGACAAAGACTTCGATCAAGTGATTGTGAAATATCGAGGAGCAGGAGGAAATCGTTCACCGTCAGCACCTGGTGCAACGTCCGCAATCCGTGCTCTTACTCGAGCAGGGATGACAATTACACGTATTGAAGATGTAACTCCGATTCCTACCGATGGTACCAAGAAAAAGGGTGGCCGAAGAGGACGAAGAGTTTGATAATGGAGGAATAGAAATGGATAGCGAGATTATTGAAGAAGAAAATCACAGTATTCGAATCCTATTGAAGGGTACAGATCGTGCCAGTGTCAATGCACTTCGAAGAACTATGATGGCAGATACACCAAAAATGGCAATTCACAAGGTTCGATTTACACAGTCTACAACAGAGGAGGATGGAGTAATATGGGAAAGTGTTGGGCCACTACCTGATGAAGTGGTTGCTCACCGCTTAGCTATGATTCCTATACCTTCGGAGGGATCAGAATTCTATATTCCCGAGGAATGCCCCAATTGTGCAGATATAGTAGAATCCCAAAGGGGATGTCCTATTTGTGAAATCATCTATCGTTGCATGGTTCGAGGAGAACCCGAAGGGCGACCAGTTAAAGCAAGAGATTTAGAAGTGCTTGGAGATTTGAAATTTTCAATTTCTGAGGAATTCGAAGATATCACAATCACGAAATTGTATGCTGGTCAGACAATTGATTTCATTGCTCGTGCAAACATGGGTTATGGAAGAGATCATGTCAAGTGGCAACCAGTAGTAGGTACTACATTCTATGCTCGCCAACATGCGGTTCTACACGATAAGAAATCTGCAAAGGTATTGTGGGGGTTAGGACTTTCAATCAAAGAGAAAGATTTTGGGAAAAGTGGAAGAATAGAGGATATTTCATTAGTTGATAAAATGAAGGAAGATCTACTCCATGTTGGCCCAAGTACAGATCACGGAAGAGAGTTCGCTGATGCTATTACCTTAGAAGATGTACCGGGAGAATTTATCCTGCAATTCGAGTCCGACGGATCAATGAATCCACGCAATATCTTTGAGCGGGCAAGTTCAATACTTTCAAATCGTTTGAATAATATTTCAGAAGACCTTGAAGAAGTACTTTGATTCAGCGAGTGTTGATGGCGGTCACGACTTCCTCACGTTCTGGTGCTCACGTCACTCTTGCATTCACAGTACATTCAGATTCAGATGACCCTCTACAACAGGGGTCATATGGAGTAGGATTGTGTTTAGAAGCCGGCTTATCCACATCATGCAGATCAGATCCATCAACCTCCATAGGTGTTACAGTAATTATCAACGGTCACCCCTCTGGTGATGAACTACAAAGAGAGGTTCTCCAAGAATGCATAAAATTAGATCAAGGATTATCTTCAATGCATCATACATTTGATGTCCAATCTCAATTACCATTTTCTCAAGGATTTGGTTTATCTGCAGCCGGAGCCTTATCTGCAGCGAGATGCTTACTTGCAATGTCTTCACTTCCAGTGTATGAACAAGATAGTGCTGCATGGATGGTTGCACACCTTGTGGAGAGAAAACTTAGTGGAGGTTTAGGCGACATTACTGCATTACACGCAGGAGGAGTTGCTCGTAGGACAAAACCAGGTTCCCCATATCAAATCTATAAAGGAAATTTTCTAGCAGGTCCAGGTAAATCAGAATCCTGGGAAAGCCCAATTCCAGTACTCGCTGTGTGGCGTAAAACCAAATCTCGGCATACTTCGGAATACATTGATTCTGAAGAATGGAGTTCAAAGATACGTTCTGCTGGAGTACAATCTATGGAATCATTGGGACAGGGTGAATGGGATCAATCTAGGTGGTCACAAATTATTCATGAATCTGAGAATTTTGCCAAGGCCTCAGGTTTGCTAGATGATGCTAATCGAAGAGAACTTCTGAATGAAGTAAAATGGGCTTTGAGATCATTTGAACCTAGACTTTCTGTCCTCCTCTGTATGCTAGGCGAAAGTGTAGTGGTAGTACCGAAAGACATTGAGGACGAAGGTTGGCTTGAATATGCGGAGATTTTGATACATCGATTGACTAATCTCGGATGTCTGTCGACAAGAATTGGCCGAATATCATAATCGATTTTCATTATTTTCTGTCAATAAACTAAGGTCTACAGGACCAGCATCTAATTTCTGTGCGCCTTGAAGATTAAGTCCATCACAAAAACCATGGCGATAAATTATCGCACCTTGTCCGTATGCCTCAGTGTACCGATTAATTTGCTTCTGAGTTTTTTTTCTAGGAAAACTCAATGCCGAACCAAAGAAATGCTTTGCGTCTATCCAAGCACATGGAATCCCATTAATCCTAAGATCGTCTAAGAATAATAAATCAGGGGTACGAACAGGCCTTCCTTCAGATTCTACCTGTTCTTTTACTAATTCTGCCTGTCGTCGAAATCTAATTCCTAAAGAATCGAAATGTTCGCATAAAACATCTTCAAAAAGATCAGCTGCAATATGCGTCTCAGTCTGATCAACATTAGAAACACGATCCGCATCTTCAGCGATTCTGAATTGATCTTGATCTCGATCGCTCATTCTACCTGGTTCTTTGAGTAAGGTTTTGATTCGATTTTTTCCAAAGTTTCTAGCACTTAATATTGCCCTAAATACATTCACTGGAGGCCCGTCAACAATTTTTGCTAGTTCTAAAATGTCAGTACCATTGTCATATCGCCGTTTCAACTCTTTCTTTCTATCCATTATTCGATGATGTGAATATACAGATTTTTCTTGATTAATCGCAGCACGAAGAGATAACGCTTGTTCAAGAGTTATGGGAAAATCAGCGATAATTTCTACGATTTCATCTACTTTTTCATCCGATAGCCAACCAAATTCTCCTCGTTTAACAATTTTTTTCCCTACATTTTTTTGTACCTCAATTGGTACAGGATTTACCGGCCAATCGATGTGAATTGTTTTTGGAGGGGGTTCTATATCATTTGGGATTCCCATTGGACGAGGACTTAGATCAAATCTTTGGATCGCCTTTTGGCACGTTAATTCATCCTTAACATCCCATTCTTCTACCCTTCTCACAAACCAGTCTAGTTAACGACCATCTATCAATACGAGGGTTTGATCAAAGGAAGGCAAGACCGGGTTGCAAAGGATTAGCAAATTTAGCTTTACCAGCAATATCCTCTTCAGTTCCTGCAGCATAAACTGCAACATCACGAACATCGATTGTTTCGGAAATAAAATCTGACGCTTTCATAATATATTCTGCTTCATCAAAACCAGACGTAATCAAAACACGTTCCCCTTTTGTTAATGTAAATACTCTACCTCGAGATTTCTTTGAGCCAATAGTCAACATTCTCCAATATTGCATTACTTCACCTCTTTTTGAATCATCTTGGAAGAGTGAATGAGATTGGATAAATGACTGCCCCTCTTTCATGAAATCAAAATTTTGTGCGTGTAATTCTATCGCTTCAAGCATTAATTCAATTTTCCATTTAGGTGATGTTTGGATAACTAACTTAGTCAATGGTGAATTAGTATGTCTTTCTGCTAGTCCCTTTACATTTCTAGAATTGTCAATTAAATTTCGAAGTGTGGATTCGGCCGCTAGAGTAACAATATCATTTTTATTTTCAGCATCATTAATGATTACAGTCTCGGCCAATAATCTATTTTCTCCAATAATATGATTCCATTCTTCAGCTAAGTGAGGAGTTGCTGGATAGAGCATTTGTCCCCACTTTTTCATAAATATTAGAAGTGTATTTTTTCCAATTCCTCCTCTGCGAATAGCCCATTGTAGATCACTTAGCATATCGAAATGACTTATCATTACACCCTCTCGGATTCTTACATCATTCATTGCATCAATCCATTTTGAAAAATTCATTCTTACTTTAGCGGATAGCCAATCATCCATTAATCCAACATCATCAGTAATTGAATCCATGTAATTCAAAGATCCAAAGATTTGGTGCATTTGTCTATGATTTGATTCTAATGCAGAATCTGACCATTCCATTCCGGCTTCAGGATTTGCACTGAATAGGATGAACAATCGAACAGTATCGGCACCAAATCGTTTGATCATAATTTCTGGACTTACTGTGTTACCCAAACTTTTACTCATTTTTGCAGATCTTGAGGTTAATTTAAGATCACAAGAAGGACATTTTTGCCCGGCTAGATCGACATGATATTCAACATTACAATCAACACAATATGGGGTCGGTGCATTTACCATTCCCTGACAAACAAGCCTAGAGAAAGGTTCAGAAACATCGTTCAGTCCCAAGTCTCGAAGTGCTTTTGTAAAGAATCGTGCGTAAAGGAGATGCATGATAGCATGCTCTATTCCGCCGATATAGAGATCAACTCCATCTTTCATCCAGTAATCTGCCTTGATTTTATCGAATGGTACTGACTCATTTAGAGCATCAGTAAAACGTAAGAAGTACCATGATGAATCATAAAATGTATCCATTGTATCAGTTTCTCTCTTTGCGGGTATTCCACATTCAGGACATGTTACATTCACAAATTCTTCATGGGATTCCAATGGATTTCCCGATTGTCCTTCCTTGAAAACCAGGTCCAAAGGGAGCTCTACTGGCAGGTCATTTTCAGGAACAGGGACTGGACCACATTCATTGCAATGAATGATTGGGATTGGAGTGCCCCAGAATCGTTGTCTACTAAGTAACCAATCTTTGAGCCTATCTTGAATAGTTCCTCTCCCTTTTCCTTCTTTTTCAAGTGCATTAACAACGGCAGTTTTCGCCTCATCTCCATAAAGACCATTAAATCTTGATTTAGGTGAGTTAATCATCCAACCTAGTCCCTCAAAAGCCCGACCAGTTACTTTTGGCTCTTTTCCTTCTTCTTCTGATAGAACCTGAACAATAGGTAAATCATATTTCTTAGCAAAGTCGTGGTCTCTTTGATCATGCCCAGGAACTGCCATAACCGCACCAGTTCCATAGGAAGCAACTACAAAATTGCCAGCATAAATTGGAATTTGCTCTCCAGTCAATGGATTTTCAGCATATCTTCCGAGAAATACTCCTTTTTTATCACGAAGCATATTGATTCTATCAAATTCTGACATTCTACTACACTCTTCAGCGAATTCACGAAAATCACTCTCAAATTTAGTTCCTGAAACTAAGGATTCACAAAGTGGATGTTCTGGGGCCAACGTGACAAATGTAACTCCAAAAATAGTATCAGGTCTTGTGGTAAATGCCTTGATTTCTTCTTTACTGTCAATGATTGGAAAGTGTATTTCTGCTCCATGAGAGCGACCTATCCAATTTCTCTGCATCGTTTTGACATTATCTGGAAAATCTATATTTTCCAAATCATCAAGCAACTGATCAGTATATTGTGTCATCTTTAGCCACCAACTTGGGAATTGCTTTTGACGAACCTCTTCATTGCACCTCCAACATCGATTATTTTTCACTTGTTCATTCGCCAAGACAGTATTACAAGCGTCACACCAATTTGTTGGAGCAGTTCTTCTTTCTACTAATTTCATTTCATGGAATTTAAGAAATATCCATTGATTCCAATGGTAATATGCTGAATCACTAGTTGCTAACTCTCTTCTCCAATCATATGAGAACCCCATTCGAATTAAGTCTCCACGAATACTTTCGATATTCGACCATGTGACATCATGGGGATGCGCTCCTATTTTCATGGCAGCATTTTCTGCTGGCATACCAAATGAGTCATACCCCATTGGATAAAGAACATTAAATCCAGTTAATCGTCGGAATCGGGCCATACTATCTCCAATACTATAATTTCTCACATGACCCATATGCATGTGTCCAGATGGATAAGGAAACATTTCTAGACAGTAGAATTTCGGTCGGTTAGTATCAATATCCGAATGAAAAACTTCCATATCGCCCCAAATTTTTTGCCATTTTAATTCAATATCTTCGGGTTTGTATTCACTCACTACATCACCCCCGACATCCTATCGATTGAGACCTAGTTCTTCAAATCGGTGGGATTTTCCTCACCTATCTTGAGGGAAATCAGTACTTTCCAACAAGAAAATAGCCTCTCTTGTTAAACGATATCTATATCTTAATCCAACCTTATCTCTTTCAATGAGGCCATAACCTTCTAAGGTTTTGAGATGATGACTAATCAATTGTTGACTACTTTCTAGTCTATCAGACAGTTCCTTTTGACTCAAATTAACAATATCATTTCCTGTAGCATCTAATAAGTTCAGAATTCTTCCCTGTAGTGAGTTTGGATCTGGAGTAAGAAGAGGGACTGGAAGATTTTCTCCATCTAATAATTGGTCTACTGTTGACGGGTAATATCTCATCATCCTTCCATCTCTTCTCTTCCAAAGTAATTCTTGGTCTTCCAATACTTTGAGATGGTGAGCAAGTTGTCCATTACTCATGTTCAATGCCCCAAGAAGTGCACGGAAATGAACTCCCGGATTTGCAACTAGATATCCTACAACACGACCTCGTTGAAATTCTCCGTCGTAATCACGTCTTCCGACCATCCCAATTAGAGCCAGTCCACCATTCAATGCAGCAATACGAATCCATTCTGTATTTAGGACGAAAACTAAACAAAGTGATAACAATGAGGTGGAAACAACAATTGCAGTAGCTGGAGCTATTAGTTCAACAATATTATCTGCGGGTTCGCTTTCAACTTCAGATGTAACAACGACATCATTTTCAGGAGTCCATTGTTCTATTACTTCGTGTACAATAAAACCACTATTCCATTCAGAGCAATGTTCAGGCATATCTGAATTTCCATTGGTGATACGGTATCTACCTTGATCTCCTGTTACTGGATTCAAAGTAACATCAACATAACCAACAAGAACAGTTTCTTCTCCTGTAGGTGTAGTGAGAATCCAACATCCTCCAGTGTTCGTTCTAACATGATTCCAAGTTCCTTCTAAGAGTGTATGGATTATCAATTGCTCTTGATTTTCAATTTGTATATCTTCTTCATTTGATTCAATTGTGTCTTCAGAAGATAAATCCTGATTATCTGTTACAGCAATATCATGTGTATATTCTATTTCCAACGAGGGATAAGAACGAAGATTGAATTGAATAAAATGAGTTCCTGCGATACTCTCATCTTTCAGTAAAAGATCGATTGGCACATTTAGAATGTTAATTGAATCACCAGTTTTCAACGTCGAATATGAATCAAAAATATCGCAAGCAGTTGTGGATGATGATATAGCAGGGTCATCATTTCTCATTACATTCGATCTAATCACACAATCGTCTTGCCACATCAGTGTGAAATCCTCATCTCCTGCATTTGTAACTGAAAGATCTACAACTATTCCATTTTCAGTTTCTATTAGAGTATCTATTGTGAAGTCAATATTATCTGTTGATTGAAGATTTGCTCTGCATTGTTTTGCTGCTAGTCCATCTTGAATTTCAAAGGGCATAAATGATGACAATCTTTGATTTGAAACCTTAATTACAGCAGCCATTTGACCTCCATGCCACCCACATCCTTCATCATAGGATGCTGAAATACTCGTTTCATGAAGAGAAATTGTTGAGGAGGGCTGAATTTTTATGGTTTCAATTTGACCAATGCAATCATCATTATTCCATGCATCATCATGTATCAGCGCTCCCATTTCATTCACGACATATATCGAGGTTGGGCAATTGATGTCATATTCAATGGTTTTAGCAATGGATCCATCATTACGAATAGATATCTCGAAATCCATTTCAGAACTAGTAGGTGCAATTCCATCTCTGAGAGATATTGAATTAACAATAACAGAAAGCCCCGATGTGTCTTCGAATGATTCAATCATATGATTCCAATCTTTATTCGTAGCATCTTCTTCATATCCCATCATCCAAATTGATGAAGAGAGAGTACCACTGACATCGATTTCAGAAAGAGAATGTGATATCCATCCTAAATGATGGCTCTCACCTGCTGGAATAGTGGCGCCATTTCCACATCCTAAGTTGGATAGAGAAGTTGGCTGATTTGTGATTGACCATAGAACATCACATGATTCTAATCCAGTAATTGTGACGTCTTCTAATCCTGAGTTGTATATTTTTGCACCCATTATCAACACATCATTTGGGGTACTAGTATCTGAATTCATAGAAAACGGAGCGAAATCAGCTTCAAAGTACAGATTAGGTGGCAAATTCTGTGGATGCTTTAGGTCAATTTCAATTTCTGAAGGAATGGTCTCAATTCCTCCAATTACACGAATAACATAAATTCCCTCGGGAAGAATTTCATCTCCATTAGTCCAATCATAACTTATTTCGCCAACATCTACAACTTCTGCTGGGGTAAGAGTCTCTCCACGTTTTTGGTTAGGACAAAGACGATGATTTTCTAAATCATATACAATTTCATCATTTTGATTAATGATATGGAAAGTTGCCATACAACCAGGATTAATTTCAATAGATACATCATCTAAACCTGTATTCTTGATTGAAATTTGGAATGTTGAAGTCGTTCCTGCGAAATAGTGTATTCCATCATGTGGTTCTAGCCCCTCAGTCTGAGTAATCACCTCCTGTTGTGTTTCACCTTGAACGCTACCAATTAATGTAAAAACCAGCGTCAGGGCCAAAATAAGGGAATACTGACGCTGGCCCATGGGTTACCCTTGTCATTCGTCATGTATCAACTGATTGGTACAGAGATATTGTATCATAAACGCATATATCCCTCTTCTATCTGAAAAGAACATGCTCAAACCGGGTGAATTCGATCGTTCCGTTGATGAAAGTGGAATTGAAGTTTGGATTACACAAATGGGCGGATACATGAATATGAATACGGCCTTTATCGATAGAGAAAGCAAAATTGTAGCGATAGTAGATCCTTTTGATTCAAGTCGCTGGGTCGAAGCCTTGGAAGAGGAAGGTCTTCGTCCAACCCATCTTCTCTACACGCATACCCATCGAGATCATGCCGCTGGTTTTCCTCAAATGAAACGTTTAATCCCTGATTTAGAGGTATGGGGTCACGTTGAATGTAACCAACCTGCACTTTTGGCACATGTGGTCTTTAGGAAGGTAGAATTTACTAATTTCTGGGACCATGCTCCTCAAACAGAAGTAATTTGGAGTCAAGGTAATATTTCTCTTACAATCACTCATTCTCCAGGACATGCACCAGGTCACGTTACCCTTCATGGACATGGAGTATATCATGCCGGTGATTTGTTATTCACATACGCATGTGGTAGAGATGACTTACCTGGTAGTGATCCGTTAGCTTTGTTGCATAGTTTAGCACATGCAAAAGGGCAATTGAAGAAGTTGCCCTTGGATTGGAGGTTAATTCCAGGTCATAGATATGATTGGATAGATGGAACAACACCTGATTGGGTATCTATTTCAGATTGTCTTCAGTATAATTATGCTCTAAATTCTCCAAATTTAATTCAATTTGAATAATTAAAGATCTTCTAAAGAGGGAATAGAAGCCAGTGCTTCTGCAGCCTCTTGTTCTTGGTGAATTTGCCATTGAGGCTTTTCTACCCAGCCTAATTCCTTTGCTTTCTCAAAATCTCCTTGCTGTGCATAATATTCTGCCCATGCAGATCTTCTATCCTCTTCTTCGCTGAATGCCTCTTCTTGAGCCTGCAATCTTTTCTGTTCGCCAACATATCTCCGCTTAGCAGCTTGTCGTGATATCATTGCCATGAGAATCGCTGCTAGTAAAAGAGCAACAATACCTACAATACCCAATGTGGCAATTTGAATAAAGTTAGTTCCTTCTTGTTGAGATTCTTCATCAAGTATTTCTGTAATGGCACATGTTGCTCCAAATTCAAATTGTTCAGGATCAAATGGACATGTATCACTTAGATCTGAAGTCCCATCTCCATCCGAATCCAGACATCCAAGCCTATCTTTCCAAGAGGTCCCTGGTTGAGATTTACAGTCATCTGGTTCAAATGCATCCTTAGTAGTGTTATCTCCATATCCATCCTTGTCGATATCAATAAATTGAGATGGGATTGTAGGGAATGCATCAGAATCGGTTCCCGATTGATTATCTCCATATCCATCTCCGTCAATATCACTCCATTGAGATGAATCATTAGGAAATGCATCGCCATATTGTTCTCTATGAAGGACCTGAATTGATGTATTCCCATGAGTATTATTGATGGTTACAGTGATATTTGTAAATCCATAATTGTCGCCAACTCCATCTAAGTCATTATCTTCCCATTGAAGGTTATCATTAGGGAATGAATCAATAGTATCTGCAAATCCGTCTCCATCAGCATCGGGGCATCCTAAAATTCCATTTTCGGTTGAAGTCCCGGGGAAGTTTGGACAATCGTCCATATTCGGCCCTATCTGGTCAGGATATCCATCATTATCAATATCGGTCCAAGCAAACCCGTCGTCGGGAAATGGATCCTCAATATCTGCTGTTCCATCATTATCAGAATCAGGACAACCTCGAACATTTGAATCAGTTAAGGTACCATACTCTAGGGGGCAAATATCTGCATCCGTTCCATCTGGATTATCTCCATATCCGTCCGAATCTGTATCTCTCCATTGGGTAGGATCCGATGGGTACCAATCTCCATTATCTCCACTAGGCACATCTCCATACCCATCACCATCCGAATCGACACATTGAACTCCATCATTGATGAAAAGATCAGGATTAGTTCCATTCATATTTTCTCCACAACCATCTCCATCTCTATCTGCCCATTGAGTAGAGTCATCTGGGAATGCGTCGAACGAATCTGCATATGTATCTCCATCTCTATCTGGACATCCAAAATGTTCCAAATCATCCATTACTTCGGTCGTGGCATTATACACTGATGCCCACAAGCTAGAACCATACTGTCCACATTTATCTGCTTGAAATCCACTAGAGTTGTCTCCATATCCATCACCATCTGCATCTAACCATTGGCTTGCTTCGTTTGGAAATGCATCCGCAATTCCATCTGGAGATGCTGGGAATTCGGGCGTTGCATCTGACCATCCATCGCCATCAGAATCAGGGCATCCTAAGCGATCCCAAATAGAATTTCCAGGAACGCCCAAACATCCATCTGAATTTGATGAAAACGGTTGATCTCCAACCCAGTCTTCATCATCATCTGACCAATGTTCCGGATCTAGGGGAAAAATGTCAACATCTGCAATTTGGATAGATGTCATGGTTGTAATCAGTTGACCAGGCCAAGAAGGTGGTCGAGTATTGTATGCAGATCCATGGTCCGGATTGTAGTAATTATCACCATATCCATCGCCATCAGAATCATTCCATTGAGTGGGATTTTGTGGAAGGTAATCTACTGCTCCATAAGCAGGAGGACTCCTAGAATCTGCAGTATTATCGGGATATCCATCTCCATCTTCATCAGCCCATTGATAATAATCAGTTGGATAATCATCACCTGTATCAGACCAACCATCGCTATCAGTGTCTACACATCCAAACAAATCTTCAGTAGATGTTCCTGGAGTATTGATACAACCATCAGGTTCATTTCCACCGGGATTATCTCCATATCCATCTCCGTCAGTGTCCTCCCATTGCGTACCATCTTCTGGAAATGAATCATCTGGATTTAGAACTCCATCTCCATCGATATCAGGATCGACGATCCAATGATAAATCCCTTCATCATTTCTACCATGCGCAGAAATAATATAATTTCCATCAGGATGCCAATCTATCCCGTTTACTTGCCCACAATTATTACCTCCACCGCTGCTATTACAACTGCCGGGTCGAGGTGCACTTAGCGTGTCTAATTTCGTTCCAGTTCTAGCATCAAAAATATGAATTGAGGCCCCATCAGCCCGATAATAGGAGTGACTAAAGGCAATTTGGGAAGAATCTGGAGACCATACTGTGTCTAAACAGGATGATGAGGTAGTGTATGAGAATATTTGTGTTCCATTCAGGGCGTGATACACACGGGATCTGGCATTACTTCCACCCCATCCTTCACAGATGGCGACCATGTTACCATCTGGGGACCAAGCAACAGCATTCAAATAACTAAAATTCGGAGTAACTGTACGGAATAATGTTTGATTATTTGCATAATAAATGTAGAAATTATCATTCCCACCAATCAATAGAAATTCACCATCAGGACTGAAATCTACAGAGTAAAAGTAGTCCGATGACCCAGGACTAAAATCCGCGATTTCATCTCCTGTAGTTGAGTTGAAAATTTGTACTTGTCCATTTCCATTATTTCCGTCTTGGTACCCTACGGCAACAATCATCGATCCATCAGGAGAAAACTCAATTTCTCCTGCATCTTCTCCGTCGGTATTTAATGTAAAATCAAGAGTACCATTGTAAGTGTAGTATATTCTAATTTGTTCGCCGGTAGTATGGATTGCGAATCTTTCTCCATCAGGTGACCAGGCAATGTCTGCAGTTAACACATTATTCAAAGAAACAGTTCTGATGGTGTTTCTGGTAGATGTATCCATTACTCTAACAATTGTATTATCTTGACTGCCCCATCCGCCTGGGTCGTTCATAGCTTGTAGAAAGTATGTTCCGTTTCCAGGCATAAATAGCACCACAGTCATATCTTCGCTAGATGGAACAAATGCATCCTGCAAATATCCTCCATTACTCATAACTAACGGGTCATTCAGATCACTCGTTCCATCACCATCATAATCCGGACATCCTAGTCTGTCGATAGTACTATTTCCGAATGAGTTAGGACAATCGTCCAAACCGTCTACAACTCCATCTCCATCTACATCGGTTTGACCTGAAGCAGATGCTAACGGGACGAATAGACATGAGATCATCAACCATGTCCCGAGGATAGCAGCGGACTGATGTCCAAACCGAGCCATGTTGGCGGGGGGGTTTCCAAGAATAAACGATTGTGGTCATTTTGCATCAATATTTCTCTAATTCGCACATCAGTTTTCCGAACCTTTCAATTTAACAGACCTTTTACTGGAACTATGGAGGTCGAGCCGGATAGGGTGAATGTCCCGGTCGAGGATAGGATATTACTCCATCTAATAGAGAATGACGATCAGGCAGATCGTCATACTGTAAATGCCTCAGTTACTCGTAATGGAATTGCAGATGCATGTGCATTACATCCTCCAAATGTTAGCCGATCGATGAGAAATTTAGATCGTCGAGAGTTGGTCACAGTTTTGACAAGAAATGTGCATGATGACTCCAGAAGACAAAGAACCTGGCAACTGACAGAAGACGGACGTTCTGTAGCAAAACAAAGAGTAGAAAATCTTTCTTCTATTCGAGTGTCTATTCGAGATCAAGAAGGAATAATGTTAACCGTTAGAGCAGATCAAGCAGCAGAGAGAATAGACGCTCAAATGACTCTTCTTCAGGTTTTAATGCATGCTCAACATGAAGGGGTACTACACTACGGAGACATTCGCTTTGGGTCTGTTAGACCATCTTCAAACATCCCTTCTTCTATCACCCTGCTAAAAGGTGCACACTCAACATAC
>CAZRCY010000028.1:1492-18154 GCA_964598735.1 uncultured Candidatus Poseidoniales archaeon | reverse complement strand
ATTACGATTTCGAATGGGTCAATAGGCATACTTGATGCATCTCGATGATTTGTCCCTTGTCGAATTTCATTTGCATCAGACCAACCATCTCCATCATCGTCGATGTCTTCATTATCTCCCAGTCCATCATCATCGAAATCAAAACATTCTGTTGGGTCTTCTGGAAATACATCTGGGTTCAATCCTTCATCCATACAACCATCAGCGTCAAGATCACCTGGACTTGCAAATTTTGGGAGGATATCAATGGCATCTATGAATCCATCATTATCAAAATCAAATAGATGAAGGTCAGGGTCAGTTCCTGATTGATTATCTCCTAATCCATCTCCATCAGCATCTTCCCATTGAGTAGGGTTGTCTGGGAATAAATCAGCTAATCTCCCACCTAAGTTATCGCCCCATCCATCACCATCTCGATCTGAATGTTGAGTAGGGTCTGTGGGGAATTGATCAGGGTTAGAACCTGTCTGATTATCTCCATATCCATCTCCATCAATATCTGACCATTGGGTTGAATCATTTGGGAATTTATCTGCTCCACTTCCTCTAGGATTATCTCCAAATCCATCATTATCTGAATCAACTTGTTGTGATGGATCAAATGGGAAATCGTCTGCATTGTTACCTAGTCCATCTCTATCCGAATCTTCCCATTCATTAGGATCATCTGGAAATTCATCTCCTCTGTCTCCCAAAAGATCATCTCCAAACCCGTCCCCATCTGTATCAGAGTGTTGAGAATCATCATTGGGAAATGCATCATCCTCGTCTGCAACTCCATCCCCATCAGAATCTTTCCATCTAGTAGGGTCATCAGGAAACTGATCTCCTTTTGAACCAAATGGATTGTCTCCATGTCCATCACCATCTCTGTCAGAATTTTGAGTCGGATCTAGATCGAATGCATCAGCATTATCTCCTACTCCATCAAAATCTAGGTCACTCCATTCTGAATCATCGTTCGGAAAAGGGTCACGAATATCTGGCCTTGTATCTCCGTCCGAGTCCACACACCCCTTTTCGTAAGCATAACTCGAATTGCCTGCCTCTCGTGGGCACAAGTCTTCGTAGTCTTCGAGCCCATCACTATCATCATCAAGATCCTCCAGAGCATCCATGCAACCATCAGAATCGAGATCGTTCGTTGTATTTGAAATCCAACCGGTTAAACCCTTTGAACATGAATCGCCATAATCCTCCATGCCATCGTTATCATCATCTGAATCTTCTGAAGAATCCTCACAACCATCGCCATCATGATCGAACAAAGTAATAGATTGGAAACCAAGAGGAGAGAAACGACAATGGTCTAAAATATCTAAGACAAAGTCATTGTCAGTATCCTCGTCATTGATGTCAGGGCTTCCATCTCTGTCATAATCGGAAGATAGTTTAGTCAAGAATACATCAGTGTTCCCAATACCCCCAGAAGATTCATCTCCAAATACTAAATTTCCATTGGATTCTCCACCAACGTAGATATTTCCAGCACTATCATTTCCGATATGAGAACCTCGAGCATTGTCGTAGCTTCCGCCTGAAAGACCCCATACAGAAGATGCAGACTGGTTGAATTTCAGAAGAAATACATCACTTCCCCCGCCTGACGGATTGAGTGATACCGAACCCATGGAAAATGTTCCTTCAAATTCGCCAGTAACCAAAAATCCTCCATCCGAGGTTGTAAGAACATCATGTGCAATTGAATTGCTTCCAGAATCAATTTCTAGTGCATTCACCCAAACTCCTGTTGAATTTAATTCGGCGACAAATCCATGTTGGGTACCTCCGGTACTGAGTGAAGAGCCCCCTAATTCCAGATATCCATAGAAATATCCTGCCGTGTAAACACTTCCGTTTCCATCTACTGATATGCTCTTAATCGTTGAGCTACTGGTAGGAAATGATGCCGTAGAGAACCACTCATAGATTCCATTTGAATCAATTTTAAGAGCAAACAATCGCGCTGTACCTGAATAATAATTCGTATTTGTGCCATTGACACTGATTGAGAGAGAACCAGAAAAGTACCCTCCTAGGAATATATTATCAGAATAATCCAACTCTAAATCTTCAATCTGGAAATTGCCATTTGAGGGATAGAAAGTAAATTCAGTCTGAGTTAGACCTGATTGATCAAAACTCAGGATTTTATTTCCATTAGAAACTAATAACTCTCCATTTGATTTCAAGGCAATATTCGTTTCCGCGTTAGTAGGTGCATCCAATCTAGATGCCCATTCCCATACTCCGTTTGGTAGTAATTTAGCGATATACCCATCCACAACTGACAATGAGATATTATCGAAATAGTATGTGCCAGTTCCCGCAGCTGCGTACAAGTAGGTACTCTCATTCGAATCAACTTCAATTGAAATCTGTGAGTATATACTCCCGGTTATTCTAGGTGTATGTTGATTCCCTGAAACTGTATTTACCCAATCGCATGTCCCATTCTTATTTATTTTTGCAACGAATACTGCATTCGCTGACGACCAATAATTTGGAGCCATGTACCCAATACATGAATCAATCACAATTGATGACTTGAAAGAACCAGAGATGATTACGTCTCCATCAGGAAGCACAACCATTTCTCCGATATGATCGTCTTCTGATGAACCCCCAACGTTCAGCCATTCCCATCCTTTAAGATCCGTCGCTGATGAATCATATCTATTGTCTTGTGATTCAAGTACATTTATTTCTTCATGTTCAAAGACAATAGGAGCAAAAGATGCAAACAAGAGAATTAGAATCGAGAGAGTTGATCTGATACTCACCCCTCGCCGTAACATGAATAGAGAGGAGAGCAGTATAGAAATGAAGGGTTCGCTATTTTTTCTTGTCTATACAGTAGGGACAATATTGTTCAATCACGTAATCTTCTGAATTTTGTTCCTCTACTGAAAGTGGATTTCGACATTCAAAACAAAGCACGTGGTCACTTTCTTCTAATTCTGGATTTACAGCCACTCGTTTGTCGAATACGAAGCAATCTCCATTCCAATGTGCTCCTCCACATTCTTTGAAGTAGCCAAGAATTCCTCCTTTAATTTGGTACACATTTTCCCAGCCTTGGTTTTCCATCACCACACTTGCCTTCTCACATCTGATTCCCCCAGTACAGAACATGACTACAGGAGTTGTTTTGTCTTGTTCTAATTTCTCAGTAGCATGGGGAAATTCACGGAATGATTTGATATCCAGATCAATAGCATTTTCGAAAGTACCTACTCGTAATTCGTAGTCATTTCGTGTATCTAATATCATTACTTCTTTTCCTTCATCCAACCATTTCTTGAATTCTTTCGGTTGAATGTACTGCCCTTTACGTTCAGCAGGTTTTATCTCATCCATTCCTAAAGAGATAATTTCATTCTTCAGACGAACAAGCATTCTCTTAAATGGTTGATATTCCGAGTATGAGATATGTAGAGAAATTCCTTGAAAGCGCTCGTCTTCTTCTAAAAATGAGACATACTGTTCTATAGCTTCATGAGTTCCAGCTACAAAGAAATTTATTCCATTTGGACTGATTAATACTGTACCTTTTAGTTCAAGCTCTAGACAAATTTCCAAGAATGGTGCTCTTAATTCATCTCTGTCAGGAAGATCAATGAAGCGGTATCCTGCAATGTTGACATAAGTTTCTGTTTCTAACATGTCCGATGCTACCATACTTTCGACCTCCATCGACTATTGGGTACAGTCGTTTATTCTTCAATGGAACGGAAAGTGATGAGGATTGTTGACATTTGATTCAAATTTTATTTTACTAGATTTTCTAAGTTTACTTTCACTTGTTCTTCTGTCTCTCTCTCTTTGGAATTATTATTTCTATATTACAACGAGAATTGGCTCCTATGGGAAGAACGGTACGTACATGGAGAAACAGATTAGAGGAGAAGCTCGATTACTGGAGGGATTTTAAGAGAACTCTTCGGCCTAGAGAAAGAGAGTCTATGGAGAATTTAGAAGCAGCAGTTAGAAGAAGATCTTCAGCCTGTGGGATGCTTCCTTTATCTGATGAGTTCGAGCCGATTGTACTGGCCATGTTGATTGATCTAGAGATGCGTCTATCTGCATTAGAGGAGATGGTTATCAAAGATGGTTGAAGGATGGATTTTAGATGTTCATTTGAGAACGAATTCAGATTTAGTCACTGTCTGGATTAAGGAAGACTCCGGTTTTGTTTCAGAACATAACTTTCGATGGTCTCCAGTAGTTCATATTTCAGGGAGTCCAGATGCTCTTTCTGACTTAGAGAAATACCTCATGGGTAGTATATGTCAATCTCTCTTTGGTAGTGTGAGTGTAAAGCGAAGACATCACTTATTGAGTCATGATTCTAGTTCTACTAGTCAGGTTTTGTCAGTTAAAATTCCTCGCGCATCTGATATCATACCGATATCGAGAGCTATAGCAGATAAGGGTAAATGGAATGATTATGAGATATTCTCGGTAGACCCAAAGCCGGCCCAGAAGTTTCTCTACGACATGGGTACTCATCCATTTGGTAGGGTCAAGTTAGTAAATGGGAGAATAGAGGCACTTGACTCTAGGTTGGATAAAGAATGGAATTTACCAAAAGTCAGAATAGCGTCTTTCTCAGTAGACTTGAGTGATGAAAATAGTATCAGCAATCAGCCAATCAGGAGCGTTACTATATCGGATATAACTCCGAAAGGTGAACCTAGCTCTGGTGAAATAATAACCATAAAAATGGATTCCGAAAGAAGCGTGGGAAGCTTCGTGAGTGAGATAGAAAGATCAATCAATTGGCTAAATCCCGACATATTAGTAACTATGGGAGGAGATACTACCGGATTCCCTGCTATTATTTCGATGGCATCATCTGCTGGACTGAAGGTAAGACTTGGAAGAAAAAAAAGGGAAGTAGTGATAAGAAGAGAAGCAATCACAAATTGGAGTTACGGTAGAATAGTTCGATCTGAAGCATACCATGCGCTTGAAGGGAGAGTACACATCGACTCATCATCATCATTCATATTCAAGGAAGGAGGAATAGAAGGGCTGTTCGAGTTATCTAGGATGTCAGGAATACCATGTCAAGATTTGTCAAGACTCTCCCCAGGTTCTGCAATATCTGCAATACAAGTTAGGCAATCAATGGAGGATGGCGTTCTAGTACCTTGGAAGAAAAATCGCCCTGAGGATATGAAGACTGGAAGGCAGATGCTGCTAGCAGATAGAGGTGGGCTATACTTAGATCCTCTTCCTGGTATTCATGAAGGTGTGTATGAGTTAGATTTTTCCAGCCTTTTCCCGAGTATCATAGCCACTAGAAATATCAGTCCTGAGACAATTAACTGTGATTGTTGTATACCCTCCAATATCAATGACGCAGCATCATCTATTCTACCCCTATGCTCAGAAGAGGCGTCTAAGGAGATTCAGAGTAAGAAGGGTAAGCAGCAGGGGTTAAAGGTCCCAGAGTTAGATTATCACACTTGTATGTCTAAGCATGGTTTCCTAGGGAGAGTAGTATCGCCCATAATTAAAATCAGATCTGAGATGAAGAAAAAAATCGTTACTAAGGGCGATTCTTGGGATAAGAGACAAAATGCCCTGAAGTGGCTTTTAGTTACATGCTTTGGTTATACAGGGTACCGAAATGCTAGATTCGGTCGAATAGAGTGCCATGAGGCAATTTGCTCATGGTCTAGGGAGATATTACTAGAGGCTAAGAGCGCGGCTGAGGAGGAAGGATGGGAGTGTCTTCACGCAATAGTAGATTCGATATGGTTGAAGGATACAATGAATAGAGAAGAATTTGAGCAGAGGGATTCTATTGAGAGGCTGATGGATAAGATTGCGAAAGATTCCGGTATACCAATAGATCTAGAGGACAGGTATGATTGGATTGCTTTCGTACCAAATAGAACCACAGGTTCGTCGTCTCTAACCAAGTACTTCGCGTATGGGAGGAAAGGGTGGAAAATTAGGGGAATTGAGACTAGGCAACATTCTACTTGTGAATGGATAAAGAGTCTGCAGATGAGAATACTATCAGAAATCAATGAGAACGGATATAATGAAGGAGTACGCTTATCTATAGAAAAATATCAACAGGAAATAATAAGAATGAAAGAAGGTTTAGTCCCTCTTTCTGATTTGATAATATCAAGGAGAGTAAATAAGGAATTGAATGATTATCGAGTTCTCAATCTTACTGTTGCTGCTCTTATGAGAGAAGAGAGATTTACGTCTGTTACTCCCCCCGGGAGAAAAGTCCGTTTCGTAGTTGTTGGGAGAAAGAGGAAAAACCCTCAAGACCGTGTCCGTATATGTACTGAGATTACCAGAAAAAGTCCTTCAATAGATGGGGAAAGTGGAGATAGTGTATACTACACCGATCTGGCTTTACGTGCTGTTTTCTCAATCCTCGCTCCTTTTGGCGTGTCTATGGATGAACTCCAGAATAATGGTAGCAAACAGACTCGACTTGATTCATGGTCTTTAGTAAAAGCTCTTCACTAAATCTTTCTCAAAGGTTTCAGCGAAGTAGTACGTATTCATCAGCGTTGTCTCTCATTATTTGTTTGATATTTCTTGATGTAGGGCGGTTGTTGTGTTTGTTGGCTGTTATCAGAACCGTAAGACTTCTATCTTTTGATATCGTCTTTATCCTATGAAAGGTATTTGTGAGTAACATTATTGCTTCCGCTGTATTTAGTTGACTATCTGAGAACATTGCATGGAGCTCAGTTATTATCATTAAGCTGTCTTCTTGTAACTTTTTTGTTTCTTCATTTGCCTCTTCTATTCGTTTGAATATTTCCGCCATTTGATGTGCCGTAAAGGCCCTACAGGCATGTAGATTGTTTAGGTATCCTTGTGAGATTTTAGTATTAGATATGGACGAGATCATACGAGATGGGTCTAGCAACGACCCCCCATCAATCCAGTATACTGTATGTCCTTCTTGGATATCTTCAAAGGCAAGCCGATAGGCTATTTCTGCAGTCTTTTCCTTTTCTCCTTCCAAGTAAACTATTCCTGATTTAATGCTCAATTCTAATTCAGGGGGCATAGGCCTTTGTTCAAGAGAATGGTAATTATTCTTTCAGAGGGACCCACTCCTCTTTGAAAGTGAAATGCCTTGTGATTTAGTCGTCTTATGCTTGAAAATGCGTCAAGTCTAACAATTTAGTGGCTTTAGGTGATTTACCATGGTGGCAATTCAACGGTTCCGGCAGGTCTCGATTTTGCTGTTGTTTACAAGTATGGCGTTACCAGTATACCTTAATGGTCCTAGATATCTCTATCTTTACATCACCCAGTGGTCGATTGAATTAGCAACAATCGCATTTGTTGTTGGATATTTACATGAAAAATATCCTCAGTTGAATTTAGGTAAAGTTGCAAGCGCCACACTCGGAGCTGCGATATGCCTTGCAATGGCCACGATGGTTGCTTTTTGGATTGCATTTGCACGCGTCTACTTCCCACTAATTAGTGTATATTGGATTATTGCACTTACATGGAGTCATGTCGTACCTCAGACACTGTTACTGATTAATTTACGATATTCTGAAGTCGAGATAACGTTGTCCCACGGTTTTCTTGGTGCTTTCATTGCCACGATATATCTGTTTATTGATTGGTATCGAGTTGTAGTTGAAGGCTCCCCTACAACATATGAATTCTTATTTTGGGAAGGAAGAGATTCAATTATAAAATCTGCAATTTTTGTTTTAGGCTCCGTAGTTCTCTACTTACTTGTTATGCGAACAAATTCACGGTTTCCAGTTAGGTAAGTTTTGATCGTCTTGTAATCTTAAGATACTAGTTCCAGGAATGCATTTGACTTGCTTTCTTCGTGCAAATTCACCCGGTTCAGCGTTTATTATTGCGATTATATCTCCCCGATTAACTCCTGAAGCAGTATTTGGGACATTCATTTTGAACCCAACTACGTTGATTACTCCAGTCTTGTCAATCATCGTGATTGACCATCTATCTGAAAACGTTCCATTGATCATGGGCCCTTTCTGAGATTCTATTGACCAGACTCTTCCAACAACATTGACTCTAGGATGGATCTCAATGATTTCTATATCTGTTGGCTCTGGTCCTTCGGAACGTTCAACACTTGCATATTGGTCGATTGAAATTTCTGTTTTTCCTCGCCATAGACTAGGTAGACCTCCTCGCACTCTGACCTTTGCGCCTTTGCGCAAAGATCTAGTGACATTCTTTGGAGCAGTATTCCAAGCATTTTTCACAGTGACATTGTCAAGCCCTTGTCTTAGTTCAAATTGGAAAATAACGCCTCCGTCTTGTAATTTCGGCTCTCTTGGTACTGAGAAAATCTCTCCCTCTAGATCAACTCGAGTCACAACATCGGTTACAGGAGTCAAGACCAAATTACGTCCCTTCACCTGAACAATTTTGTTATTTGGTAGAGATGCATCATGACCACCTTGAGGGCATAATGCAACATATGGACATGTTTTACATCGTTCAACAGGATCGTCAGCAATTCCTATCTGTATTCCACCTTCTTCAAAATAATAAACTGGACTCGGATTAAGAGGAGCATCATCTTCTGATCTTATACTACCAAGGATTTGGTGTATTTCTTCCACCTCTTTATTGATGCGAATTAATTCTTCTTCATCTGGTGCATTTACGATTTTCCTTTTTCCTGAACCTAAGTACCAGATTTCGAGACCATCAACAATATCTTCCCTATTGTGGGTTTCCCACCATAGCCATGAGTATAATCGTAATTGATCTGAATAAAGTCTAGATCTGTCATTATTGCCAAAAGATGCTTTCAGATCGATAATTCGAATTTTTCCATTCCACCGATAAACTAAATCATATTCTCCTTGAAACCACTGTTCAGGATGTATTGTTTGCATAGAAAAAGATGGAGCATCTGGATCAACAAACCACGGCCTCGCTATTGCCCAAGCTTCGCTCCATGTCATTGAACCTGTACTAATTTCTGGAGGTATATGTTCTCCAGAATTTGCAAAACCATCAGGAGCCGGAAAGGTATCTCTTTTGCCTCCTTTTCTCCATTTTTGTAATTTTTCTTTATCCAGATTTGAATAACAATTTTCCACTTCTTCGAGATGAATTTCTATACCTCGGTGAGCCATTTCTATAATCTCTTCACGATTGAGATCGTTTTCATCTCCTATTCTATGTGGGCTCAGTAGCCATTCCATCAGTGCCTCATTTGTGCACCTTTCTACATGAGCATCAATCCTAGCATGAGCCCATTTCGATAAACTATCTAGGTCATTCGGCTGTTCATTCTCCGGAATAATTTCTAATGATGGTCCTATCCAACCATCTTCTCCTTCGATCAAGTTCCCTTGTTGGTCTAATGGTGAAACGAGAATTCTATCAGGAGATTGAGCACCTATCAATGCCGGACTTTCTCTCAAAACTCTGGATACACAAGATTCTACTGCGTTTCCTCTTACTATAACAGATGGTAACGGTTCTCTGATTTTCAGATGATATTGCATCCAATATTGCCGAGGACAACTTTTCCAAGCACCGATTTTTGATGCAGATAAGCGATCCCATCCTTGGACCACGATATCCTCAGGCGCTAGCCTAGTAACCGGCATGGAATTGATTTATCGCGGGGGGGTATTGAAGTCAACTATCAGATTTGATTAATTCGATGCTAGTTTGTTTGTTGATTTGAATTTGAGGGTTACCCTCCCTCCATCCTAATTCGCCGTGATGGATAACTAATTGATCACCGATTTTTAGAGATTCAAATGTTCTTGAACGATTTGAGCCAAAAGCTGCTACTTCGATTACTCCAGTCCCATCCCAAAGATGAATTGTTCGAATTGTCCACGGTCGTCCATTACTAGAAATCCCTTGATTATTACCCATTGATACAACCTGTCCGGAAACACTTGCTTTGGTGGGGATTAATCCTAACCGCGTCCAATTTTCTTTCTCGTTATAATCTATCATCTGAGATTTACCATCAAGGAAAATATGAGGGGTTCCTCTAAAGATACCCGGGTTAGTATTGATAATGCCAATCTCTCCAATCCATTTTTTAGGATCTACTACGCCCTCTTCTGTTTCTTCAATTGTAATTTTTGTGTTACCTGATCTGAGACTTGAAACTCTCACTAATTCCCCATATGGATTCTCTATTTCTTGCCAATAATTATCTATAGAACCGCGTACTGATAGTCTTGAAGGAATATTTTTTATCGCCAATATATTATTTGGTATACTAAATTCAATTTTTGGAAGAAATTGTCGAACAGCTCTATCTTCTGGATCTGTAGAATACCCACAAACTGCCAGTCCTTTACAATGAGGGCAGTAAAGCGGGTGTTCCTCATCAGTTCCTTCTAATGATAGCCAAGTCCAATCTTGTTCCTCCACCTTTTTCATCTGATTCCTGATTTGGAAAAGTCGTTCTTTTTCAGTATTCATAACTGAATCTGGTAGAGCACTAATTTCGTGCACATAACCATCAAGAAGGAACCATCCTGCTAATGAGTCTACTCTTTGTTCATTAGATGGACGAGTTTGATGCCATAGCCAACGATAGAAATTAATCTGCGACTCTAAGTTTGGCTGCGGTTTTCCTCTACCAGATCCTGATTTAATATCTACAATAGTAGCATGCTCTCTCCACCTATGGACTACATCCATTTCACCAGATGCCCATCCCTCAGGGTGATGTAATCGTTGGACAGAGGAAATCCGAGGATCTTTCATCCATGGTCTCGAAATTTCCCATGCTTCCCACCACGAAACATTTTCGCCGGATTCAAGAAATCCTGAGTTTGTAGTTTCACTTGGAGCTGACTGCCATCTTGGTGCGACTGGTTTGAATGGATCGCCCTTTTCTCTGAAT
Organism: uncultured Candidatus Poseidoniales archaeon; assembly: GCA_964598735.1. Taxonomy (GTDB): domain Archaea; phylum Thermoplasmatota; class Poseidoniia; order Poseidoniales; family Thalassarchaeaceae; genus MGIIb-N2. The sequence continues at coordinate 7,269 of CAZRCY010000028.1, read as the reverse complement.
TTTTCTAGATGTGGCCCTCCTCCTGCCTCTAGGCATTTTGATGCCTCAGAAATTTGCATTTTTACCCCTGATTTGATTTGTTTTTCGATTGTTTCTAGTTGAATATCATCTGGACCTTTTCCATCCATCTTCCAAGGAGTATTTTGCCATTTAACCAGAAAATTACTGTATACGTACTTTGCAACCTCTGGAATTAGAGATGTCAGCCATAGTTCTACTCCATGCAATGAATCTATTTTTTCAGTTTCAACTTCATTTGCATTATCTACTTTCATATGCTTCAGAAATGAAGCCACTCCAGCCGGCGAAGAGCCATCATGTGGAGGACTTTCCATGAGGATTCCAACCACTGCATCTTCAAGCAAAATACCCAGAATCATACTCGGTCGAACCGGCCCTCTTAGTCCGATTCTTCTCTTTGCCATCCATGAACGTGGACATCTTTGCCAAGTAACCAATGAACTCCCACTCAATCTATTCCTTCTTCGTCTACCTGCTCCTCCAAAAGGTGGTTGATTTACAGGCATATTTCTCACCCTATGAAGAGTAAAAGTATTCTCCAGATGACTTTTGCTCTCTGTCTTTTCTACTGTCTTGTTTGTTAATTCTAGGTCTCTTTGAGTCTTCATCTCTTCTGAAAGTTATTCCTACATTTTTGAGAAATCGATTCATTCCTTTTCTAAGTGGGAGAGGCCCTATTGCATTTCCTTGAACTCCTCCTTCTCCTTCAAAGACAAGTAATGAATCACTGACAATATCAATGAAATAGATATCGTGATCAATGACCATTGCTGCCTTTTCTTTAGATAGCATTGTTCTTCTTATTGCTTTTGCTGCTTCCATTCTGGCATTTGCATCTAGATGAGCAGACGGTTCGTCAAGAAGATAAATATCAGCATCTCTACCTAAGCAAAGTACAATCCATACGGCTTGTAATTCTCCGCCCGATAACTTTCTTACTCGCAATTCTAGTAATTGATGAACATTAAGAGGTCTTACGACCTTTGTTTGGAATTCTCCCGAATGCCAGGCTCTTCCCAATTCGGTATCTAGCCATTCTCGTACTGTACCCTCAAAATTCGGTTTTACATGCTGGGGTTTATACGAAACCTTGGCATTCATAGTTGTCCATCCTCCGTCTGCTTCAATTTCTCCTGCAATCATTTTGACCATAGTGGTTTTTCCGGTTGCATTAGGTCCAACTACACCCACAACTTCTGCTGAATGAACAGTTCCTTTTTCGGTATTTAATGTGAATTCTCCCAGAGTTTTGACTAAGTCCCCCCATTGTAGAATTGGTTCTCCAATTTCTTCTGATCGGACTCTTCCAGTCTGAAATGTTATTGGCTTGTCTCTTATTCTCATATTTTGTTCTACAAGATGGCCATCTAAGTATGCATTAATCGCCACTCTAGTGGCTCTTGACGGAGTAAAAATTCCATAACCTGCTCTTTCCCCGTAAACAATGTGAACTTGATCACATAGAATATCAAGAATTGCTAAATCATGTTCTACAACTAGTACTCTTCTACCCATTTCTGCTAATGATTGAATTATTCTTGTAACTCGCATTCTCTCATGTATATCGAGATAAGATGTAGCTTCATCAAAAAAGTATACGTCTGCCTCTTTCAGCAAGGTTGCACATATAGCTACACGCTGAAGCTCTCCACCCGATAAGGCTCCTAATTTACGTTCCATCAGATGGACAATTCCCATTTCTTCTGCCCACTTTTCTATTTCATTACGTTCATCTACTCTCTCTAATAGTTCTCGAACAAACCCATCAAAAATCTTGGGAAGTTTATCGACGTACTGAGGTTTTACTGCCACCTTTACCCCTGATTCAGACACCTGCTCTAGGTAATCTCTGAGTTCTCCTTTTGGATAATTTTCAATAATTTCTTCCCATTCTTTTTCTTGGTCCCAATCTCCTAAATTTGGTCTCAGAGCCCCCGAAAGAATCTGTATTGCTGTGGATTTCCCCATTCCATTTTGGCCCAGAATTCCTATGACTGCTTCTTCGCGTGGTGTTGGGAGTCGAAAAACCCTGAAACCATTTTCTCCAAAACAATGTGTCATGTCACTATCAAGTTCCTCTGGAAGATTGATTAAAATTACAGCATCACCTGGGCAATGTTTTGCCCTATTAAGACAGACTGGGCATGCAGTTTCAAGAATCTTACATTTCTTGTCCACAACTTGAATACATTCGCTACCACACATTCCTGCGTATTTTTTCAGATAAGCGAAAGCTGGCATGTTCGGTGCACATCTATCTTCAAGTAGAACTGCAACCCGCATTTTCCTATCTCCTATGTCTTCACTATTGGTAATTACCTGCCAAATTAGGGCTTAGATGTTCAAAAGAACGTCAAGAATCTATGGCGGATGTATAGACTCAATGCAAGTGTGATTTTCTCTGCTTTATTTAATCGGATTCTTTCAGTGAAAACATCTCCATTCACACGATTTATCTTCTTCAGGATTGAACGATAAAGTCCCATCATAATTGCTGGACTATACCTCATTTTTGGCTTCAACATTGGGAGAAGACCCAAGGCTCTATCTCTGTACACTTCAATACGCTCAATGAATTCTGTGACAAAAGGATTCCATCCAGGATGCCCCTTTAATCGTCCTTCGAGAACATCTTCCGGGGTGATTCCGTGTCTTGCCAAATCTTCAGTTGGCAAATAGATACGTCCTCGCTCTGCATCTTCTTGAACGTCCCTTAATATGTTAACCAATTGCATGAAAACACCCCATGCTTCTGCATGTTCTCTTGCTGCTGAATTTTCATACCCATATATCTCAATACATACTAGCCCAACCGTGGAAGCAACTCTGTAGCAATATTTGTATAAATCATCGAAAGATTCGTAACGATCCCTGAAAAAATCATCTTCCATTCCTGTGATTAAATCATCCATGTGAATCTTCGGAATTCCGAATCTTTGTACTGTGTCTTTCAGTGCCAAGAAAATTGGATCTGTCGATGCTAAATCATTGTATGCAGTTGACAATTTTTTCCTAAAGAAGTATAATTGAGCCATCTTATCCATGAAACTACTTCTATCTACTACTGGAACACGTTGTATCATTTCTTCTAGTCTGTTGATATATTCCTGAGCCTCCGGATCTTCTGCTCCATCTGATCCTGGAAATAGATCCCTGTAATCTCCATCGGCTATATCATCCGCTCTTCTGCAAAACGCATAGTATGCGCACATTGCTCTCCTCTGCTCATCAGGAAGATACTTGAAAGAATGATAGAAATTCGCTGCTTCCCTAATTGTGAGAGCTTCACAATAGTCGTAAGAAGTATTTACAATGAAGGGAGGAATTTCCTTTTCGAACCAAACTGGAGCATCTATACTATCAAATGGATTTGATAGTTCTTCTCCTGACTTTGAAACTCCCATGAATTTCGCAGAGGCTCGTAAAGCGTCGAATGCTGTAACACTAACTGCTCTAACTGCTTCGGACGTTAATTCAACAGCAGATCTCAGTGAACGTATCCCTTGCTCATCCTTATTTCCATGATTTAGAGGGGTCTCAATAGTGGTTTTTGAGGCCTCTTGACGGACTGTCTCCCCCATCTCAATCGCCCCCAACAGACTCCTACCCTATATCAAAGGGTGCGATTATCGATTGAAATCTATCGATTCGCAAAATAGACTATTTTGTCCGATTCTTCTTCAGAAGTCTCTTTGTTCCTCCAGGGATTAAAGCAGAAAAAATAGAACGAATCATCAGTCTCCTCACAATTTTTCTAGGTACCTTAACTCGTTCTGAAGAATCAAGAATTTTACTCGTCCTAAGTAAATTTACAGTTCTTTGCCCAATTAATACAGGTAGAAGACAGGCGATCTTAAGCCTAATCTGTGTTCCTGGCAACATCAGAATATATTGTCCTGCAGCATCAAGATGGCCTTGAGTAATGTCTAGAAGAGATTGATATATTGGACTAAATGATTCATGACTTGATACATCCCTCAATTCAATTGGATCTAGCCCCACTTCTTTCAATCGATTCAGAGGAATATAACATCGACCAAAAGATAAGTCTTCAGGAATATCCCTGAGGATATTTATCATTTGAAGAGCTTTTCCAAAACGTATACCTAGTTCAAACATTTTTTCTGAATCTGGACCATTTGCTGAAACACAATGAGCTAAAGTCATCGAAGTCCAAAATTCTCCTACACTACCTGCTACTCTGTATGCATAATCATCGAGTTCTCTGTCATTCTCCAGCGCAGAAATTTCATCAGAGTCGTTAGCGGGGCCAAACCTCTCTAAATCTAGTCTTTGTCCACTAATAATGATTTTAAGGCAACGACGCATGTGTATCTGGTCATTTTTTGAGATTTTTTGGAAAGCATTCAACGCTATATCCACATTTTTCAGTAACCTTTCTTCTGCGGGATTTGATTGTAAATTTGCAAGAACTGTAAGGTCACTCATTTCTCCATTTTCTTGACCGGTAGCAATTTCCCACGATGATAATGAATTCAAGAGAATATCCACTTGACCAGTTTTTGAATCTGCAATCGTATCTGCAACTCTAGCAAGCAAATAAAGAAGGCCAACTTGTTTTCTTACGGAACGTGGAAGTACCTTTAGAGTAAGAAAGAATGATCTTGACGTTTCTTCCAAGAGAGTATCAGCAGATGGGTCAATCAGCATGGGCTCACTATCAGTTAATCAGGAGTGGCATTTGTTATTGACAGTGTAGGATGAATTGTCTCGTAGAATTCGCTTCATTTGGGGTCCAATTAATGAAGAAGCCTTTACTCGTCGGGTTGAGCGGTTACCATGCAGTGCGAGTCCTGTGGCGAAGAGATTCCTAGTGACTCACTGTTTTGTCCAGAGTGTGGTTCTCGTGTGAACGCTAGCGGCGGAGGCATGTCTCCAGCTCCAACCACCATTCCGACACCTGCTCATGAAGCATTTTCAGAAATGCCAGTCGATATGTCTCAATTTCAACAGCCAATTAATCCTCAAGGGATGATGGGTCAAGAACAAGTTCAGCCCTCTGCTACTGATTCTCAGGTTGGTGCACAAAATTTTCTTTCTTCACTTGCAGCAGATATGACTGGCCAATCCCCTACACCTGCTCCACATGTTGACTCTTCACGTTCAGCACAAGATATGGTTGTAGATGCGATGGTAGAAGCAGATCGTGAGAAGAAGGCCAATGCCCGCTCTGCATGGCTTTCTATGAACCAACAAAGCGCTTCGGACTTTCTTAATGCAGTTGGGGCAGTTCAGGGTGCCCCGAATATTGACCGTAGCTCTACTTCATTAGATGAGGTTGAACCATTCAATCCGCCTCAACAAACTCGAGTATCTTCCTCTTCGAATCTTCCTTCTGATACACTAGTAAGAAGAATGGTCGAAGTAGCAGTTCGTCGAGTAGGTCGAAAGAGAGGTGTGGGCGTAGAAACACCTCAAGTGAAAGCCAAAGGATCTGAAATTAGGGTAAATGTAACTTACATTGACGATGGTAGAGTTTTGGATAATCCTCCGGAACTTCATGGAGCTTTTGAACATGCAATTGATACTGAAATCCGGTTAAAAGGGTATGATGTCGATTTATTCCTTGCTTTATTCAGAAGTAAGGATGGGGAGATATCATTTTCTTGGGGCGAAGAACCTCAATCTCAAACCGTTCATGATGACGAAGAAATGTTTGAATGTGGTGCATGTGGAGGTTTAGTTCGCGAGAGCGATTCTGTTTGTCCAACTTGTGGCGCTGAATTCCTTGATGA
>CAZRCY010000028.1:0-1392 GCA_964598735.1 uncultured Candidatus Poseidoniales archaeon | reverse complement strand
GGTGGCCCTCCAGGCGGTCCTAGTCGAGGTGGCCCTCCTAGTGGTCCTAGGGGTCCTAGCCGTGGCGGTCCTCAAGGTGGTGCAAAGGGTCCTAGTCGAGGAGGCCCACCTAGTGGCCCAAAGAAAAGTGGCCCTCCCAAGGGTCCTAAAGGGCCTAAGAGAAAAGGTCCTCCAAATTAATCATAACAGATTAGTTTCAAGGAGTGCTTGTTTCAAGACCGATCCGATTACCGAAGGATCTCGTGCAATATGAATTCCTGCGGCTTCAAATGCCGCAAATTTTTCTGCTGCTGTACCTTTTCCTCCACTAATAATTGCTCCAGCGTGCCCCATTCTTTTTCCTGGAGGAGCGGTAGCTCCTGCGACGAAACCAACGATTGGTTTAGTGACATTTTCTTTTGCCCACGCCGCTGCTTCTTCTTCAGCCGTACCTCCAATTTCTCCAATCATTACAATCGCTTCGGTTTGAGGATCTGCTTCAAAAGCGGCCAAGCAATCAATAAATCCTGTTCCATTAACTGGATCTCCACCAATTCCTATGCATGTAGATTGGCCTTCTCCAATACTCATTGTTTGTGCAACAGCCTCGTAAGTTAGTGTGCCTGATTTCGAGACAATTCCAATTCTTCCCTTAGCATGAATGTGCCCTGGCATTATACCCAGTTTTGCACCCCCATTTTCACCCGGCGTAATAATCCCTGGACAGTTAGGTCCAATTAATCGAACACCGGGTCTATCAGAAACATAAGCAACAGCTTTGACCATATCCAGAGTTGGTATTCCTTCAGTAATACAAACGATTACACCTTCTCCTTTGATTCTGTCAAAGGCCTCTGCAGCTTCCATTATGGCTCCTGCTGCAAATGGTGGCGGAACATATACTATCGAGGCATCTGCATCTGTCTCTATTATTGCATCTTGAACTGAATCCCAAACAGGGACTTCTCTTACACCCAAGTCAACGGTTTGTCCTCCTTTTCCGGGGGTGCAACCTCCAACAATATTTGTTCCATATTCTGCCATTTTTGTTGAATGGAATTGACCTTGATTCCCAGTAATTCCTTGTACAATCACCTTCGCATCTTCATTAATCCAAACTGACATTAGTTTACACCTCCAATCAGTTCGACTATTCTTTGCGCACCGTTTGCTAAATCGTCAGCAGGGTGAATATTCAGAGTACTACTTGCAAGAATTTCTTTACCTTGCTCCACATTTGTTCCTGCTAATCTTACAACTAATGGTACTTCAAGTCCAAGATTTTCAACCGCAGCAATTACTCCGCGTGCAATAATATCGCACCTCATTATTCCGCCGAAAATATTCACTAGTATCCCCTTGACATTTGGATCTTCTAGAATTATACTGAAAGCAGTAGTAACTTGTTCTTCG
>CAZRCY010000027.1:2680-18651 GCA_964598735.1 uncultured Candidatus Poseidoniales archaeon | reverse complement strand
CCTTGATCTACTAACCTCGCTAGAGAGTAGTCATATGCGGTCAGCATTGTGATTTTTTCGCCTGCACTTTTCATTTCTTGAAGTGTATTAGTAGTTACTTTCCGTGCGTTACCTGCCACTGACATGCGCGTCCCCGTAAGGTGGACTCCTCTATCAGGTTTCAATAGAGCGGATATCATTCTTCTTCTAATGACATGGTCCTAATCACCATTAGAAACTCATCGATATCAAGAATACCATCATTGTTTTCATCTAAACTATGAAAGAAATCTCTGATAATATCTTTTTCTGATGGCAACCAATCTAACGATCGTATTGCGGCTGTAAATTCCTTTAGAGTTAAGTGATTGTTATTCTCCAAATCTGCGGCGTGGAATGCAATAACAGCTCTGGTTAACTCAGATTCGTTATCTCGAATCTGAGAAAAGAACGTATTCCATGGCCTTTCTGTGATTGTTACGTGTTTTCTTCCATAAGATGCGTAAAGTACGATTCCTGACACAATTGCAGCCCCTGCACCATAAATCGCTTGCCTCCCCATTAGAACTAGAAGTACAATAGTTGAGGTGATCCCAAAATATTGTACTAATCTACTAGATTGTAAACGATATTTCGGTTGATACCAAGTATGTTCTTTTTCTACCCTCCTGAGCACAATCACACAGATGTTGACAGCTGTAAAAATCATTAGCATAAATCCGGAGGCTAACTTTGCTACAGTGGCAACATCGAGGAAGATAATTGCTAAGCCCATACAGACACTTGTTCCATAGATTGAACGGTGCGGTGTTTCGTGAATTGGATGTACCTCTTCCAATTCCTTAGGTAGAAGTTTATCGCGGCTCATTGCAAATGGAAATTTTGACGCTCCGAGAAGCCCTGTTAGTCCCCCTCCACTCATTGTTAGGATGGCAAGAATCGCAATAATGAACGCAATCGTACTCCCTCCGGCTTCGAGTGCAAGAGAATAAATTGGTGCTTTGGAAGGGTCGCCCCCGTTACCAATTCCTAAGTCTGATCCGTCAAAAACTGAGAATAAGGTGTACGAAATTCCTGCGTATATTATCATTGCAATTCCGAGAGAATAGAACATACCAATAGGCACGTTTTTTTCTGGTTCAATAATATCTTCTCCAACTGCTGCTATTTTGATTACTCCTACATATGCTAAGAAAACATATGCGGTAGCAGATCCTAATCCTATCCAGCCTTCTGTACTACCCATTACATTGATCGCAGCATCCAAAGGAACATTTGGTGAGGTTGCAGTTCCGTTTGAGAATGCAAGAATGGAAATGACTACGACCATAGATACTGAAAATAAAATAATGGGGATAAGTATTTTTTTCAAAAGTTTGACGCCTCTAATGTTAATTGCGGTGACTAATATCAGAATCATAACAGCTAAAATTTTTGCAGCATTTTCATCAAACGTAATTCCTAAAGTTCCTTGAATTGATACAACGTATGCACTAAATCCAATTAGCGCAAATGCAGATTTTAGCATAAATGACGACCACAAACCTAGTCCTGAAATTGTACCTACAATAGGTCCAAATGTTCGTTCAATATACACATATGCTCCACCAGATTTCGGCATTGCTGAGGATAGTTCTGCTTTGGAAATAGCTCCTGGTATCACTACAAGGCCGGATAGAATGTAAGCTAGCCAAAGAGCAGCGTATGAACCTTCAATTCCTCCGCTTTGGTAATAGAGTTCTTTTCCAGCCAAGGCAGGTAGGACAAAAATCCCGCTACCTACCATTGCAGAAAGAGATAGAATGACGGCTCCAAAAGACCCTACAGACTTTTTCATGTACGATGTGAAATCAAACAATTGGGTTAAATCAACAAATGGTCTTCTATCCAAAATCTCACCCTAAATTAGCAATTACTTTCATCTCAACTGCAATGGGAGTTGGAAGCGCAGAAATTGCGAGAGTAGTCCTAGTGGCTTGTATATCGGTGAAGAATCTCGCATAAACTTCGTTATAGCCTTCAAAATCTCTGTCCATATTGATTAGGAAAGATGTGACGTCGACAATATCCCCTAATTCTGCTCCACTAGATTTCAGAATCGCTTGAATATTCAAGATACAAGCCTCAGTTTGCGCGCGTATATCATAATTTAGAGGATTTCCATTTTCATCTTTAATCGGACCACCTGGGATATCATTGGTAATAGGTTGTCGAGGTCCTACTCCACTAAGAAAAACAAAATCACCCACACGTCGAGCATGAGGGTATGCTCCAACAGCAACTGGTGCATTTTCAGAGATTATCACATCTTCATTCGAATTCACTCTAACATCCCCTTAGCCAGAACATTTCTATCACCGTGGTAGTATTCCACATCGTCTTCATCAAACTCTTTGTCTCCGATAGAGCCTCCAGATGGAGTGAGTGTAATTACTGCACCACCACTTCCGTGTAGTGGCTCATAAGCCAACACATCTCCATGGTAGTTGTTGTGTTGTCCCATTGTGGATGCCATAAACCAAGCCGGTTTGTACGCTACAACTTTTTGGACACGTATTTGACCGTGTATGTCACGACTCAATTGGCTCAAATCTTCTAATCTTCCATCAGCGAAGAATTCTAAAATTTTCTGATTCCAGTCATCATCTTTCTGAGAGTGAATCCTATCTTCTGAAGGATCGATATGTTCAGTAAACATTCTATTTGATAGGCTAGATACAACTACTACTACTGCCTTTTTACCTTGTGAATGAAGAGTATCTCGAGCGGCTTTACCTAACACAATGGTCTCCGATCTGTTGGCGTACATATTACTGGAAAGAATAACAGCTGGGATTCTGTTTTCAGGATTTAACAAACTGAGTGCTACTACAGAACCTGTGTCTATAGGAAATCCATCATATGCTACTGTTCTAGCATATAGCCCCCTTGCTACTGCAGCATCTTTCATCGAGTTTGCAAAATCAACATCTATTGAGAATTCATATGGCATACTCCCAAGATAGTGAAAATCATCATCTACATGAGTCCATACTGGCTTTTCTAATGCTTGAATTTGGTGCCCTACCACACTTGGCCATGTAGTGGAATATACCAAAATAATATCCGCATCACTTTCTTTGATTTTTTTAGCACAGTTCTCGAAAGCTTGTCTCAAATTTCTATATCCTGAATTTCCATCAGGGCATAGTAAAGGGTGAGGATGAGGTGGGCAATAAATCCCAAACAAAATTGGTTCGTCTTCCATATAATCACCTAGAGAACCAATTCTCTCGTTTGTTCATTTGGGTCCCAACATGCGACTAAATTTCCAGTCCCGATTACAGATTGGTAACCATAGATTTCTGCTGGATATTGAGGAAATTCTAGAGCCGACATCATCCATGTAAAAGCTCCTGCATCGGTCTCAGCAATAGTTTGTTCAGTATACTCTGGTAGAATGTCTACTACTTGTTTCATCTTTCCTTCTCTCATCATTTCAATCAGTTTCATGTCCCAAACGTAGTTGCTATGGTTGTAGATATGTTCTTTGCTCATATCTTCGGGTAACGGGGCTTCAGTAGTGAAATGCCGATGTGATAGACTATGACTACTTACCAAGACGACTTTCTTTCCACTTTCTTCTATCGCCTTTTTACATGCTCTTCCTAATGCAGCCGATTGTTCATTCATTACTTCTGCAGAATAGTAGTGAGTATTTCGATTACTAGAGATTGTGACAATCGGTTTATCCCAACTTGGATTAAGTAGATGGCAACTTACTATTGTACCATAGTCTACCCTAAAATCAGGATTTCTCATCATTTTTGTAATTATTCCAGAATTAGCGGCTTCGTCGTGCATGGCCTCGGCTAATTCAACATCTACCGTTAAATCATAATTGAAACGAAACAGATTTGGAAAGACAGGATCAACCGATTTAGATTTAAAGTGTGGTAGCCCAAGAAAGTGAGTTCCAATATATGTCTGCCAATGGGGTGTAAATACAACCATAGCATCATAATCCATAGTTTTTAATTTCCTTGCAAGACGTTGATATCCCCATCGAAGGGTTTCCCATCCACCTTCTGCATAGGCTTCGTTTTGTTCGGGGTTCTCTGCATATACCAAATGAGGTGGATGTGGGGCAAGAGCACCGAGTACAATTTCACCGGCCATGACATCCGGATAAATTTCAAGCACATCAATTCACTGTTTGAATGATACTAGAATAGACAGTATTGAATGGTTGATTAATCAACGGATGGTTATGAGATGGAGCCGAATGCCCATGGGTCTTGCCTTTGGTCCATTTATCCTTTCCATGGCAATTTCCTGTTTCATAATGCTAATCGATTTTACTCCCCCATTTGAAGTAAAGAAACCTGTATTTTCATTGATATTACTTACTCCCATGATGTCGATTTTGCCAATAATTCACAGTGATCCTCAGGGGAGAGGTAAAGAAAGAATTTTTGGAGGAATATTAGGTCTCCATTTGAGTTATTGGCCAATTGCTATTTTTGCATTACTTTGGCCAACGATTGTTGGATTTCTATGGTTAATTCAGTGTCTCAGTATATGGCGTTCATCTTACCCTGCGTTTAGGATTGGAATTTGGGCGGGAATGGGTGCATGCACTGGACTGGTCATTGGGAAAATTGGTGTAGAAGTGTTAGGGGCCTCATTTTTGATTACTATTGCTCTTTTTGCAACATTATTCCCTTCACTTTATTGGATGATTGGTAAATTACCCGAAGATGAAGAAGAATAAATTAGTCATCCATAATACAAATGTTAGAGGCTTCTGAATAAAATCCTAAACTCCATTTTCCACCTTCTCTCCCTAATCCACTATCTTTTACTCCACCGAAAGGGACCCTTAGGTCTCTATGAAGCCAGGTATTTATCCATACCATTCCAGTATCCATTCTCTTGGCAATTTTTTTCCCTCGAACTGAATCATTAGTCCAAATACTTCCAGCTAATCCATATCTGGTATTATTCGAAATTTTAACTGCTTCTGCATCATTAGAAAAACGATGTAAAGTTACTAATGGGCCAAAAATTTCTTCAGTTGCACATCTTGATTCGTGAGATAGTCCTTCAACTACTGTAGGACTAATCCAGTTTCCACCTTCAAATTCAGTTCCTATTTCTGGAGTTTCTCCACCGGTAAGTATTGTTCCGCCTTCCTCAATTGCTAAATGGACATAAGAACTGACTTTATCCAAATGTTGAGGGCTGATTAATGAACCTAAATCTGTATTCTCATCATTTGGGTCTCCTATTTTTAGATGATTTACTGCTTCTACAAATTTGTTTTTGAAGGATTCATAAATAGAATCCTGAATTAAAATTCGACTTCCACAGAGGCATACTTGTCCTTGATTCAAGAAAGATGCGCGAACTATGGAACCCATATGTAAATCTAAATCACAATCGTCAAGAATAATAGTTGCATTTTTACCGCCCAATTCCAGACTTATTTTTTTGAACGATGCTGCGGCATCTCTTGCTACGATTGAACCAGTAGAAGTTCCACCTGTAAATGAAACAAACCTGACATCAGGATGAGAAACAAGTGAAGCCCCAGCTTCAATACCAGTTCCATGAATTAAATTTACTACCCCATCAGGTAGACCTGAATCTTTGATAACTTGCATCAATAGATTAGCAGTCATAGGTGTCAATTCACTAGGTTTGCAGATTACGGTATTGCCCATCCCAATAGCCGGTGCAACCTTCCATGATAGTAAGTAGAGAGGAAGATTCCACGGAGTGATAAGTGCCCCTACGCCAACTGGTCGTCTGATTACATGGTTAGTGGCATTTTCCATTCTAAAATTTTCTTCTTCTAATTCTCTAATTTGTTGTGCATAGAACCTAAAGTTTGTAATTGATCTTGTGGCATCTACATCTCTAGAAATTCTGATTGGTTTACCAGTGTCCATTGATTCTAGTGAAGCAATTTCATCAAATCGACTTTCTAGTGAATTGGCAATTCGATCTAACCAATCTGCCCTTTCATATTTGGTTAATAATCCCCAATCTTCCCCGGCCTTTTTGGCTACTCTTACCGCATTATTCACATCTTGATGATTTGATTTAGGTATTCGAGAAATGATATTTCCTGTTGATGGAGCATAGTTTAGTATCCATTCTCCATCAACTGCTTGAACTTCGTTGCCACCTATATGGTTGGGGACATCAATCAACTTATCACATCCTCCCCTCATTTCCATGTGGGTTTCTCGCTAGATCATCGTGATTTTCTAATATCTGAAATCTATCTTGGTCAGGATCCCATTCATCCCAAGTTACTACGGTTTCAAGTTGTTTAAGGTACATTTCAGGGACGATGCCGGGAACAATGAATGCCTTTTGCCTATGCAACGGATATGGATTTCTTAACTGAATTCCTAAGACTCCTAAAACTGCACGTGCGACATACCATGTTGCTTGACTATTCCATCCATGGGCGATTTTTATCACAATCCCGAGTCCTTTGGGCCAGTCGTCATGTTCAATTGCAATTCCTAACAGTCCATCTGCACCTTCCTTGGCAAGAACACGCCCTTCACCAGCCTTGATAATGGTAGAATCCAGCCGATTAAATCCACCTATCAAATCGGGGTGTTTACACATCGCGTTCCAAATCCAATCATCATTCTTCGTTCTGACTAATGCTGAAAAAAGAGTTGCTAATTCATCCACCGTATTCGATACAGTAGGCAAGCCACATCCATCTTTTGCAATCCTAAGAGGCTTCCAATCAGGGTGTAACATTGAATTTAGTAGGTCAATAAAATCTCTGAACCACGATGAGGTAGGTAAAGTGTATCCTGCTCGGTTGATTCCTTTCAGGCGCAGTGCTCGAAGAAGTGCAGCATGTTCTCCTGAACATGTATGAAACCATCTTCTTGGCCTCCGAACCTGCCTCCCAAATTGAACTAATGGAACATCCAGAGGACATTGCATTAATCCCCATTCTGATTCAGTGAGAATACTCTGAGCCGTTGCAACGTGTTCCGTGTCTCCATTATGAGATGAGCATGCTATAGCTTTCTGTTTATCAGTCAAGACATCATCTAAAACATCGGTGAAGATTTTCATTAGTAACGGCTTCATCATCGATCTACCATATACCAATACATTTCCACCAAATGAATGAATCACCTCGTCCCCATGAACCCAAGAGATTGCTCCATGTATGGTATTTTCAGAAACATCTAATCGTCTGAAATCAACCAATGGCTCCCATTCCACATCTCTACCAGTTGGGATCCCTTCGTGTTTTTCACCTAATGGATTAGAAGGATATATTCTTGATCCTGGTCGCCCATGAGAAACAGAAGATGGGCGGTCTTGTTCACTCATTTTAGGCTCCCTCTATCCTCGGTTTTACTTTCTCCATGAAAGCCACCATATTTCTGATTACTCTTTCAGAATCATGATTGAAAAAATCAAACCAACACATGATTCTATCTTCTGGGTTGAAACGTTCCAGAATCTGATTAGCTACTTCTTCAGCATTCCCAATAACTGCATTATTGGTGGCTTTTTCTACCTTTTCTGGGTCTATTGTCCCATCCAACGCAGACCAATAAGAGTGTAGTGCATCTTTTGCTTCTTTCTTTGCAGCCTCGGATCGCTGTTCTGGAGTAAGACCCTGCTCTTCATTCAGAAATATCATTAGAGTTCTTGGCATCATTCTGCGTTCCCATTTCCCACCGTCAAGATGATAGTTTTCAGCCATTCTTTGGTGTGTTGCATTAATTACTTCTGGTGGAGTTATACTAAGATTAAACACCTGAACTGGCAGGAATTTATTTGCGAAAATTTGAGTATTTGGGTCATGAGATCCTAAAACGAGATTCAATCGTTCACGAGGCCAATGTTGTGGAATAATTTTGAGATTTTCGAAGGCATATCTTTTCGCGATTGAAACTTTATCCGGAATTGTGGGTAAATTGTATTCATTTTTGGCTGCAACTTGAACTTTTTTCCATTCATCCTCTGTTTTGAAATCGTTTTCTGTTAGTACTGTTGATGCGATATCTTCTGAGGAAATGGAGTCACCACGTAAAAGTCGTAATAAAATTTCAGTAGCTTCTCTAAAAATTCTACTTCGTAAAACTGACCAAGCAGCACTCTCTACCGAATTTCTGGGCACTATTCCATATGGTCTCGCCATGAATTCAAATCGTCCTGCACTGAATCCGATATGCACTTTTCGATCATGTTCTTCTAGGCCTAACAGTTGACAAAAATTCCCTATCCTCTCTGCCGTAGTAATCGGCCCTCCATTCGCTAAAATACTCAATACTGCGCTCCCAATCTCTATTCTTTTTGTTCGAGAAAATGTTGCACCAGCGAGTTGAAAGAAGTCAGTACAAAGTCCAATTTCTCCCGGAAAATGAGGGACAACTGGGTTTAGATTAGTCTTCTGAGTTTCAGTCGAAAGATGAGCTTGTGCTATCCAAGCGATTCCGTAGCCCAATTTATCTGCTGCTTGAACTTGATCAAAGTAATTCCGCATCATGGTTTGTTCATCTGGCATGTATCCCGAAGAATCAGGTGTCTGACTGATGGAGAGAAATACATCGAACTCCATATCCATTCTCACCTGCCTTCTGCACTTCATAGTTCGTGTTTTTACTCTTGCGAATCTAAAGAGTCTATCATTTCATCGAGTCTATTTCTCAATGCCTCTGGTACTGGTCTCTCTAGATGAATAAAAAGGACTACAGCTGCTTGAAGATTTTCTAATTCTAGTGAAATATTTTCTGTTAAGTGCCCCAAATCTGCAAGCCCCCAGTGTGCGACAATTTGTGTTGAAATATCCTCCATTTCTCTTCCAATCTCAAGAGAATTCTCCAGTCGTTCATTTGCTTCATCTAGACGATTAATCTGAATTAATGCATGACTAGACAACGACAATGAATGAGCGCATTCTAACATTTCTTCTGCCATTTGGTAGGTTTCAGCAGCGCGATCAAAAAATGCCAAGGCATCCTCAAATTGATTTTGATCCATTGCAATTTCTCCTAAACTGTGAAGACTATTTGCCGTACCAAGTACATCTCCAATTTCTTCTTTCGATGCAAGACTTCTAACAAATGAATCTCTCGCACCTGCTATATTTCCGAGTGCTTTTTGATGAATTCCTTCTAATTGTTCGATGTTTCCAATTAACCTAATATTTCTCAGGTCTTCTGCTGCATCTCTCGCTTCCTGTAGAGCTCCTAACAATCCTACATCAATGTGAATTTCTTGATCATCAAGTTTCGCTTCTTGAATGCGTTGTAATGTGTCACTGAGTTTTAACCGTGCAATTAAGAACAAAGCCCAAGCCTCAGATTCTTTATCTTCGTTATACAGTGCCTTTGCATGACCAGAAAATGCTAGTTGTTCACAAATTTCCATCCTTTCAAGATCTAATGCCATTTCTGCCAAAGCCAACAACGTTTGAGTGGATACACTTTCTTCAATACCTTGTCCTTCTGCGATTGCCTGTAGCAATGAAGCAGCGGCTTCAGGACTTAGCGTATCTTCCATTTTATCCCTCAAATTGATCTCATTCTTCCGCCATCAACTGCTAGGCTGACACCTCTAATCCCCCCTGATTGAGGTAGACAAAGGAAAGTAATCGCAGATGCAGTTTCCATTGGATTAATTAATCTTTGAATTGGAACCTGAGACATCCATCCTTCATGAATCTCAGCTTTACTCTTTCCAGTTTTTTCTTCAATTGAATCTGCAAGAGAATCTAATCTCCCAGTATCTGTAAACCCTGGAAGAATATTATTGATGGTAATACATGTAGGCAATTCTAAATTTAGAGATTTAGCCCATGATGCCATCGCTCCTCTGAGAGTATTTGATAATCCAATGTTTGGTATAGGTTCTCTAACAGACGTAGAAATAATATTTACAATTCGTCCGATTCCGGCCTCTTCCATAGAAGGAACAACCCTTCGCGTGATACTATGTGCGGCAAACAAATGCCGCCGGAATGGAGCATCAAATGCTTGGGAATCATTGGAAAGCAGTGGTCCTCCAGGTGGGCCTCCTGCATTATTTACCAGAATATGTACTGGTCCAGCATCTAGAATTTTAGAAATTGTTAGTTGAATTTCATCTTCGTTTTCAAGGTCTATTTTTACAGATTCAACACCCACAATTTCGGGTGCAGTTCGGCTCAATCCAATTACGTCAGCACCACATGATGCAAACATCTCTGCCGTAGCTCTTCCAATACCTTTGGACGCCCCGCAAACAATTGCTCTCATTCCTTTCATTGCATCTGATGTATATGGTATGTCCATTTTCTCACCTCAATCTACATAATGCGCATACGTCTGATCTCTCAATTTTTGATGTACTACTTGAAGAACATCCTCAGGAGCATTTCGAAAAGTCGGCCACTCACTATCTCCTTGTTTGTACCTCATTTCACTCCATTTTCCTTGAGTCCAGGCTATCAATGCCTCTTTCATTAATATTCCAGAAAGTAACAAGGTTCCAAAACACAAATCTTCGTAAGTCATACCCCTATGTACTGGAAAATCTCTCCTGAGGAGAATCTCTCCAGTATCAATCCCATTATCACAGAAATGAGTAGTACTGCCGATGGGGATATCATGGTATACTGACCATGCCGGAGATGCAGACCCTCTACAATCAGGTAGTAAGCCAGGATGGCTGTTGATGACTCCATCCTTGGGATAATCTAAAATTTCTCCACGAATAATTCTAGTTCCACCAAATACAATTAGATCGAGTTCAATGTCCTTAATCAAGGGCATCACCTGTTCAGAGTTATGTATTGAAACCGTCTCATGAATTATATCAATTCCTTTATTTGACAATTCTTGAAGTTGTAAATCAATACTCGGAGCAACAGGAAGACCTTCAATTCGTTTGAGAAACTTTTCACGTTCTTCATTTCCTACGGACGAATCTTCGCTGATTATTATCGAAGGAACAAAACCTTCTGACAAAATTTGACGTAACATTTCTCTGCCATATGGGTGTTCTTTGAGGAGAAGATAGGCAAATGCTGGGTTTCCCATATTTGCCTCTCATGTGTAATGGCCCTTCAACGCTCCCATCTATTCGAATAGAAAAGTGACTTACATTAAACGAGGTATGAAATGCTTTCATTCTACCCGAGAACTATGGCTAGTCGAGGAAGGGCCCTTTTACTCATTTGTCTTTTTCTGATTTGTCTTATACCCCAGTCTGCTACTGAAGAAATAACGATTGTTCCCCAGTTTGGAACAGCCTTTGAAGAAATACTCATTGCTGACTCATCTGATGACCTCGATGACCCTAGAGATTTAGAATTTCATCCCGGTAATAATGACCAATTATGGATTGCTAATAGGGCCACAGATAGTATATCTATAATTCACAATACTGGACTTTCAAATCAGTACTCAGAGAATAGACGAGATTCTCACAGAAATCACTTCCTCGAAGAGGTTAGTGCAATTGCCTTTGGAGACTATCATCCAGAATTTGATTACACTTGGGGTTCTGCACAGGAAACAAGAAACACATACTGCGGTCAAGGTTCTCCAAATAATTTCATGGGTCCCACATTATGGCCTTCTTCTTTATCTCACTTTGCTAGAGAACATCAGAATGATGATCTCTTGGGAAGCCATATTGATATGAATCATGAATCGCCCAACGGAATGGGTATCGCACACGATTCTGGAAATGCCTATTGGTACAATGATGGATATTATGGAGAGTTGGTTTACTATGACTTCGTAGAGGATCACGATACAGGAGAAGATGATCATTCAGATGCCATAGTACGGAGGTACTCCGATATTTCGTTAACAAGATATGCAGGTGTACCAGGTCACATGATTTTAGATGATGATTCTGGAATTTTGTATATCGCAGATACTGGTGCTAATCGAATTGTTTGGGTAAATACTCATGATTCTTCTTACAATGTGCAAAATATTCTAGATCCAAATTGGCGGTCGAATCCTTCAACAACTCAAATGGAAGACCTCGCCGAATATTCTAGGATAACCGGAGTTGAATGGGGGGTTTTAGCTTCGGGATTGAGTGCGCCTTCCGGTATCGCACTCGAAGATGGTAGGCTATTTGTCTCTCTCAATGCAAATGGTAAGATTGTTGCCTTTGATTTAGGTTCAGATGGGAAGAGTGCATCTGAAACTGCTTCAATCCAGACTTCAGCGACCTCCATAATGGGTCTTGAAATAGGCCCTCAAGGCCGCCTGTATTTTGTCGATAATGGTAGAGATCAGGTCTTGAGAGTCGATCCTCAGTCTGATATTGATCTTGATGGGGTCTGGGATGGAGAAGATAATTGTCCAGATATTGCTAATCCATTACAGCAAGACCATGAAGATGATGGTATAGGCGATGTATGTGATAATGATGATGATAATGACGGTATTCTTGATTCATATGATAGTTGTGAATTAGGAGAAATAGACTGGATATCTAGTACGAATACTGATTATGATTCCGATGGTTGTTGGGATTTATCTCAAGAGGATATTGATGATGACAATGATGGCGTTTCTGATAGTAATGATGATTGTCCAGTAGGAGATTTAGATTGGATTTCTAGTTCTCCTACAGATTACGATCAAGATGGCTGTCGTGATGCAGGAGAAGATTTGGATGACGATGACGATCGTATTTGTGATTCCTCATTAGATGATTCAGTTTGTGTAGTTTCGTTAACAGGTTTTGACGAATGCCCTTCTAGTAGATCAGATTTCTATTCAATTTATTCTAACGATGCGGATAGAGATGGATGTGAAGACGCAGGTGAAGATGCAGACGATGACAATGATGGCTTCCAAGATGAGATTGACACCTGTCCTACCATTTCAGGCACCAGCGATAAAGGAACTACCATCGGATGTTTAGATAGAGATGGAGACGGATATGCTGATTCAGTCGATGAATTTCCTAACGAAATTTCTCAATGGGTTGATACTGATGGTGACGGTTTTGGAGATGAATCCAATGGTTATTTGGGAGATGACTGCAAATCGCTATCAGGAAGTTCAACTGAAGATCGGAGAGGTTGTTTAGATTCTGATAATGATGGATGGTCAGATGCAGACTTATCTTGGAGTATCCTGAACGGAGCGGATGCATTTCCTAATGATTTAACACAGCATAGCGATATGGATGGAGATGGATTTGGTGATGATATTACTGGTTATCAAGCAGATTCTTGTAAGACAATATTTGGTACTTCCACTTTAGATAGATTTGGTTGTCTTGACAGTGATGGAGATGGTTGGTCTGATGCGGGAGATGCTCTTCCGAACGACCCCACTCAATACTTAGATGAAGATGGAGATGGTTTTGGTGATTCACCACAGGGTAATCTCCCGGATGATTGTTTAGGGTTATTTGGGACCTCGTCTGAAGAAAGACGCGGTTGTCCTGATTCTGATGGAGACGGATGGGATGATGGTCTAGATACCTTCCCCGATGATAGTCGATTCTGGTCCGATTCAGATGGCGATTCCTATCCTGACCAAAGCGGATATGATGAATCGGATGATTGTCCAGATTTAGTTGGAACTTCAACATCCGACTTGATAGGGTGTCCGGATTCTGACGGAGATGGTTGGTCTGATTCTGGAGATGTGTTCCCAAATAATGCCGATTTACACAGTGCTTCGTCTAATTCGCTTTACCTCGGTTTAATCGGGTTATTTATATTTACAATTATTATCTCTTCTCTTGTTATCATCATCAAAAGAGAATCAAAGGTTCCCTCTGCTTCTCAAACCCCTAATCCCTCACAATCACCTCCTTTGCCCCCTGAAGGACTGCCGCCAGGCTGGACCCTAGAGCAATGGCAATGGTATGGGGAAGACTACCTACGAAATAGATGAGGTAAGAGCTTATGAGACGTAGAGCGACCGTTCCCGCTCGAATCAATATTATTGGAGAACACACTGATTATTCGGGAGGACTTTCTCTTCCATTCGCTGCTAATTATCAATTGATTTTAGAGGCTAAGAAAAGAATTTCTGGGTTTTCTGGAGACAATACTGTAATTGAATTATGGAAAGCTGCAGGAGGATGGCCTGCAGATATAATTGTGAATAGTTCTATTCCTATTGGGAAAGGTCTCTCCTCTTCAGCAGCATTATGCGTAGCAGTTGTCCTTTGTTCTCAAGGGAATAAAGATTTAGACACGGTTGCTAGGGAAGCTCAGCGCATTGAACATCAGGTACTTGGAACACCTTGTGGATTACTCGATCAGTTGGCGATGTTAAATGCCAAAAAAGGACATGCATCTTTGATTGATTTCTCTGATTTATCCATAAAGTGGGTACCAATTCCACAAAATTGGCTATTCAAACTGGTTGATTCTGGAATCAAGCGAGATCTTTCCTCAACTGACTATGGAATTGACAATTTTTCACTTAATAATCATGTAGTCAGTGAGAATTCTAGAGTTCTTCAATCTATCAGTTCATCACCTGAAGAATTAGGGAAATTATTGAATGAGACTCATTCATCATTGATTTCGATAGGAGTTAGTTTACCTGAAATTGATAAACAGATAGCGTCACTAAGAATGATTGACGGCGTTTTAGGGGCTAGAATGATGGGAGGTGGATTTGGAGGAATGATTCTTGTCTTAGTTAGTGGACCTGACGTATTACCCAATTGTTCACTATTATCTCCATCTGGACCTGCCATTTTAGAAGAGATGGTATAACAATATCATTTTAATGAATATGACTAAATTTTTCAGACATAGATATAAGCAAAAACTATCTGGCAGAATTATGAAGAAAATAATTACGAGCCTATTTATTGCGATTTTTGTCGCACAATTTTTTATTTCAGGTTTCGATGAAATCAATCAAGAATCCCAAACTATTACTAGTGAACATGACCAAATTATGAAATTCACTTCACGTCAAAGTACCGGAATGAATGGAACTGTTGCTGATTGTAATTTCACTAATATTGCTGATGGTATGGGAGGTCCTGCCTGGCAAAATGGGAGCACCTATCAGATAGGTGATATCGTAGAATGGCCGGTTCATTCTGGACAATTTTATCAAACAACCCTCAACACTACTTCCTCACCAGAAGATGGTACTGATCATTGGATTGGTCCTTGTACATGTTCCGAAATTTCTGAGGCAAGTAACACAGTTTGGGACTCCTCCTTAAATTATAATCCATGGCAGATTGTTGAACACAATGGAAGTATTTGGATTGCACAAGATGCAGGCGCTCCAAGCGGCGAAGAGCCAGGAACAGAGGCCCCTCAATCTTCGGGTATGTCCGGAAATTCTTACTCCTATTGGGCTCCATGTTCCGATAACACACTCTGTTCTTCTTTTAACGGACAAGGGGGTTCTGTTTGGCAAAGCACTCAATCATATGCAGTGAATGACACAGTAGAATGGCCAGCAAATTCTGGACAATTTTGGCAGAGTACCACCAGTGGTCCTACCTCCGAACCCGATGTAAATGGAAAATGGATTGGCCCCTGTTCTTGTAAGGATATTTGGGTTGCGAATAGTACTAATGCAGTTTGGGATTCTAACACTGTTTATGATTCCGGGATGATTGTTGAATTCCCAGTCAATTCGGGAGATATCTGGATTGCAATTTCTCCTTCAACTACAGCAGGAGTTGATCCGACTTATCCTTGGGCAGATGGAAATGAGTGGCAATTATGTTCTTCCAATAATCCTACTTCAGGAGGACCTTGTGGAACAGATGTAGTAGGGGTTTGGATTAGCGGTACAAACGTAAGTTCTGGTGAAGTATACGAATATCCAGCAAATTCAGGAATCCTGTATGTAGTCAATCCCGGAGGTCCTTTCTCGAATGTCGGTGCTCCTGATCAGGACATGGACGTATGGTCTCCATGCGAGACTTCCTCACCTTCAGGAGGCCCATGTCCAACAGATGTAGTAGGGGTTTGGATTAGCGGTACAAACGTAAGTTCTGGTGAAGTA
>CAZRCY010000027.1:0-2580 GCA_964598735.1 uncultured Candidatus Poseidoniales archaeon | reverse complement strand
CGAATGTCGGTGCTCCTGATCAGGACATGGACGTATGGTCTCCATGCGAGACTTCTCCACCTTCCACTACTCCCTGTGCTGGTCTGGCAGTTGTCGGCATTTGGAGTAGCACAAGTATACCTGTAGTTGGCGATGTTTACGAATATCCAGCAAATTCAGGTAATTTCTACGAGATAATTTTCGATCATGATGGTAACATCTCTTCTCCCACTGGAAACGGTAATGAAGAGTTTTGGCTGCCAATTGATTGTCCGTGTGATGAAACATGGATAGCGAACGGCCAGCCTGTTTGGGATAGTACAATACTAAACTATTCTGGAAATTATGTAGTTGAATGGCCAGCAGGTTCGGGAATTATGTATATCTCCGAAAGTGGTGGAATTACCGGAGCCGGAGAGCCTGGAATTGACACTCATTGGATACCTTGTGACGGAAATCCCCCTCTGAACGGAGCTCCATGTAATGGTTCAGAATCATCTGGTGTTTGGAATAGTACAACTGTAGTCGAGATTGAGGAGGTTTACGAATATCCAGCCAATTCGGGATCATATTACGAAGTAATTCAACATGACCCTAATGGATTGATTACTACTGCACCCGGTGAAGACCAAGATTATGAATTCTGGTCACCAATATCCTGCACTTGTGAAGAAAAATGGATCGCAAACGGTGAACCTGTCTGGGATGCAACTGTGGATTATCCCGGGAACTATGTTGTGGCATGGCCTTACGGATCTAATAATCTCTACGTACCTCTGGAGCCAACTGGTGTAATGAATGGTGCAGAGCCAGGTATTGACCCTCATTGGATTCATTGTGTTGATGAAAATCCTCCTGCAGTAGTTGGTCCATGCGATGGTTCAGAATCATCTGGTGTTTGGAATAGTACAACTGTAGTCGAGATTGAGGAGGTTTACGAATATCCAGCCAATTCGGGATCATATTACGAAGTAATTCAACATGACCCTAATGGATTGATTACTACTGCACCCGGTGAAGACCAAGATTATGAATTCTGGTCACCAATATCCTGCACTTGTGAAGAAAAATGGATCGCAAACGGTGAACCTGTCTGGGATGCAACTGTGGATTATCCCGGGAACTATGTTGTGGCATGGCCTTACGGATCTAATAATCTCTACGTACCTCTGGAGCCAACTGGTGTAATGAATGGTGCAGAGCCAGGTATTGACCCTCATTGGATTCATTGTGTTGATGAGGATGTTACTGTTGAATCTGATGAGCCAGAAGATGGGGGCCTGTTTGGGTTACCCTCAATAGGTGTTCTCGGAACAATCATTGCAATCACTATGAGCGTATTTGTATTCGGCCGGGATCAACGGATTCATTGAAAATTAAATGAATAATCCTCCTCGGATTACTTTCGATCTTCCTTGGAAGTGTCATTCTTGAAGAATTTATTCAGTAATTCAAGTCGTTCGGGTGTGCCCATGTCCCAGAATTTAGTATTGTCAACATAAGCAAAAATTTTTCCGGATAATGCGGGATAAACAGTTTTTTCCCAGCTCCATTTTCCATTTTTTCCAAGTGATTCAATGACTTTCTTGTCCACCATACTTGTTCCTGCCTCATAACCATTAAAATTTTTAGAAGGCGAGAATTTGTTGTAGTCAATGACTTTTCCATCTTCATGTCTTAGATTCATCGATTCATGTTTTTCAGTTACTGTCATTGTCAGTAATGCCTTATTTTGTCGATGTAGTTCCACTAATGAAGAATATTTGATTGGATGGTAATCATCACCCCAAAGAAGTATGAATTCGTTTTCTAAATGGTATCTTGCATTCCATAGTGCGCCCCCTGTTCCCAATGGTTTTGATTCTCTAACGAAAGTGAGATCTAATTTATGTTCATAATTTTCGAACATTTCTCCTAGGTGGCCGGTGAGAATTAAACAACGTCGACATCCCTGTTCAAATGCCCAGTCTAAAATTCGAGTAATTATTGGAACTCCATTTACTTCAATCAAAGATTTAGGAATTTTTTCAGTAACACTACCCAATCTACTACCCAATCCTCCGGCCAAGATGACTACTTGAGGCATTTCCACAACTAATGTCAACAAGACATACAATTCAATCTTATCTCAAATTGAAATTTAGTCTTCCGCACAAGTCCAGTTATTTCCAAGACAACGGGGGCAACCGTTTTCATTGTAGTATGAAATTTCAATTAGTGTAGTTTCCCATTCGTGCCCACAATCTCTACAGTGTGCGTCATAAAATCTCTTTACCATCTCAACCACAACTTTCGCAGACCATTTCTCCAAGGTCTTCATCAAAATATGTCCTTCCCCCGCATAGAGTACACATTCCCATGTTTTTTTTCTCAACATGAGGGTATTTTAAGGGGTATTATGAGTTATTCTTCATGCCCCTCATTTTCTCTTCCACAGTTGTCACAAACAATCGTGTAGACTCCGTTAGCATTGGGATATAACCACCTACATGTCAGTTCATCGCAACAAATTGCACAAACTAGTACTCTTTCTGAAACGAATCTTTATTTTTTCCCAATGATTTGAACAAGTCGTAAAGTGCTCGTGCCGGGATTTGAACC
>CAZRCY010000026.1:0-18810 GCA_964598735.1 uncultured Candidatus Poseidoniales archaeon | reverse complement strand
AGCCCAACCAATGAGATCCACCTTCTGATTGTATTCATCATGATGAGACCATAATCCAAATTCTACATTGTAAATAACAGTGAATGTGAGAAAACACCCGAAAACGGCGAGAACCAACCGAGATACCTTGGACACATGCCATCATGCAAAGATTAGGCTATTCACGCTATCGCAAAAAAAGGACATGTTTGCAAGAGTCTTATGCGAGAATGCCAATACGGCACTACATGGCACAGAGAGTGATAGAGTTTGATGCCGTTGTAGTCGGCTCAGGAATCGCAGGGCTGACCATGGCTGTAGGCCTAGCAAGAGAAGGCAAAAATGTCGCCTTAGTTACTAAAAAACAACTAGAAGACTCATCCACAAATTGGGCTCAAGGAGGGATTGCAGGAGTCCTAGATACAACAAATGAAGAGTCAATTGAGAAGCATATCCAAGATACTCTCGACGCAGGAGATGGATTATGTGATGAAGATGTAGTCAGAAGTGTCGTTATTGAAGCAGCAGATCGAATTCAATCTCTCATTAATGAAGGAGTAATCTTCGACCGTGCTTCTGATGGAAATTTTGACCTAGTTAAGGAAGGAGGGCATCAAGAAAAGAGGATTCTTCATGTGAAAGACCGGACTGGGGCTGCAATTGAAGGTACTCTAATCAAAAGATTACACGAAGAAAATGTCACAATCTTAGAAGGATGGATGGCTGTAGATTTAATTTTAGAAAAACAAAATTCCCCACAAGAGGGAATCAGAGGAATATGGTGCTTAGACCCCGAAGGAGTAGTACATTCAATTGTATGCAAAGCGTTAATCCTCGCAACAGGAGGAGCAGGAAAATTATGGAGAGAAACAACCAATCCATCTGTTGCTACTGGAGATGGTATCGCGATGGCGCATCGAGCGTCTGTGAAAACTACACATATGGAATTTATCCAATTTCATCCAACAGCGTTAGCAATGCCAGGAGAACAACCATTCCTAATTACAGAAGCACTTCGAGGCTCTGGAGCGATTTTAATGACCTTAGATGGATTACAAGAGTATAGAAAATCAAAGAAAAAACCGGACCATTTTTCTTATATGAAATCTATTGATTCAAGAGGATCTTTAGCCACTAGAGATATTGTTGCTAGAGCAACAGATATTGTTCTCAAAAAAACTGGAGATAGACATGTAGTTCTCGTCACTGAACATCTGAATGCAGACGTTCTGAAAAATAGATTCCCGACAATAAATGAAAGATTAAGCAAATATGGTTTAGAATTAGGACCTGATCCAATACCCGTTACTCCTGCTGCACATTATATTGTTGGTGGGATTGAAGTAGATAAAAATGGTCAATGCAAGACATTTGATGGAACTCCCTATGATGGAATTTTTGCTGTTGGAGAAGTTGCATGTACTGGGCTCCATGGAGCCAATCGATTGGCATCAAATAGCCTGCTAGAGGCAATTGTAATGACTCATCGAGCATTGACAAGTGTTCTGGAAGAAACCTCAAAGGATAAGGAAAATGAAACTGAAGTCCCACTTTGGAGAGCAAAAGGCCTTGATAATTTGACAGAACATGTACCACTAAAGGCAGATCGAGAAGCATTACAAAGTATAATGTCTGACGATGTGGGTCTTGTTAGAAGAGATGAACGATTGCAGAGAGCAAGGCGAAAAATTCTCCACATTGCAGAAGAAATTGATAGAATTTGGAGACGTTCTAAACCAACAAGAAAATTAGTAGAACTTAGAAATATGTCTATTGTTTCTTCATTAGTGGTTAATGCATCTGTAGCAAGAAAAGAAAATATTGGTTTACACTACAATTTAGATCATAATCACATTGACAAACCATGAACTAAATTCCATAGTGTTTGAGTCATCGGGACAGGAATACCATGAACTTCTGCCTTTTCCACAACAGCGCCACAAATCCAATCAACTTCAGTTGGAATCCCATTCATCACATCTTGAAGCATACTACAACGATTGTCAGCGGTAGCTTGCAATACTTGATTCAAAGAATCTTCTAATTTTTCAAAATCAATACTTATCCCTTCATATTCTGCTACAATTGCACCCTCCCTCATCACTGAAGTTGCCAATTCATTAAGCGGAGAAAAGAGGAGAACTCCATTTCTAACACCACAAATAGCAGAAATCGGGTTGATTGCAAGATTAAGTAACAACTTCTCCCAGATTGAGGGCAGAATATTTGTCATATTATCTGGATAAAGTTTAGCATCATCTAACATTTCAATCATTTTTTTGTAAAGCCCAGATCTAACAGAGAATTTTTCCGAATCTAATGGACCGATGACTATCTTCCCTTCTCCTCCAAGTTTAATCTCAGCAGGCCCTATTCTATTTGACCCGTGAGTGATACAAGCACCAATTGTCCTGCCTCTCCCTACAACCGATGCAACACGATCTAGATGCCCTAAACCATTCTGAATTGCAATTACAAACCCATCACTTATGAGATATTTTTCAGCGATAATTGTCAATTCAGATACAGAATTTTGTTTACAACAAATTATTGCTACGTCCAATGATTGTTGTGAATTAAGAATCGAATATTCGATAGGAGTTAAAACATCGACTGAATCTTGAGAATGAACAATTAGTCCTCTCTTCTGTAAAGCGGAGAGTGACTCTCCTCTTGAATAGATGAAGGGCTTATTTCCAGTTCTTGCTAACTTAAAAGCAAGTAAACTACCTATTGCTCCAGTACCAAAGATACCTACTCGCAATCAACCACCTACTGTACATTCCATTCCTGGATAACACATTGCGGCAAGGTGAATCTCAAGACCAAGTGATGAAGATTCAAACCATATAGCCGTAAATCCACCTGTGATATTTGCACCTGAAGAATCAAAAGAAAACGAACTATTTGCATCTATTTCTGAGGGGAACGTGATATTCCAAACAGAATCTAAAGAAATAGACGAGTGGAATACCGGAATTAATGAAACTGGTTCTGTCCCTACGTTAGATAGGTTGACAATTTGATCGTTTATTTTTGAATCTAAAACTAACATTTCTCCATTAATCAAAATACTTGGTCCGCTTATCATTTGGTACATAAAGCGAACAGATCCATCACACACCGTTAGTATACCAAAATCAGGAATAGTAAGTCTTCCATTCATAATATCATCAGAAATATGGATAATTTGAGAACCATTGAAATTCTCATCGAAAGTTTGGTTACTATTCTCAGATAATTCTACTGTGACAAATTCTGGACAAGGGCTCGATTGATTCACATGCCACCCCAAAGCCATTGCACCAAACGGATTTGAATTGGTAAATTCAAAGCCATCTTCTAATGAAATAGCTGTTCGGTTAACATCCAACAGACTCGCAGTCAACATAAAGGAGGAACCATCATCAGATTGATAATTAATTGCAGGCCCACTTATCCTACCATCTAACGATGTTTTAGATAATTGAATTGCACCTTCCATTGGCTCTACACACACTATTTCAGGTGATTCAGTTGTAATATTCATAGGATCAATTACGGCATGGGTTTCTCCTCCGACTAGCGACCACATGGGATCATCTAACGTTATGTTTGCCGGTAATGATTCTAGTCCAACTACCATTTCCACACAGTGATTTTCTTCGTTGGAATACCATCCTTCACTCAATATCCTCACCGAACCTAACACATTTACAGTAGTCTGGTGATAGAATGTAATTCCGCTTGAAGTACTATGCACATCAAAATTCAATTGAATGACTCCTGTTATTAAATCAGAAGGAGGCTCCATTTTAATCAACAATTTTCCAGGAGAACGTTGAGAAATATCTGAATAATTACAATCCAATCCAGAGAAATTATCCTCACCTGGGCACATTATTTCGATTACCCACCCTCCAATAACTCCAGAGGGAGAAACATGAATACTTCCTGAACTATCCAAAACCCCTTTAGGTATGAGAGGGTATTCGATTGTTGAATTATTACCATACAAAATATCGTGATTCACGACCCATTCATCTATGTCTAAATCCTTATCCCAATCATCTATTGAATAATTTACATCATAAGTAGGCAAGGCAACAATTAGCATTACTACTGCTATAGGTGTAATCCATGAAGGCATTGATGTATTTGCAATATCTGTATCATTAATTACCATAGGAACAGGTATTGAATCACTTTGAAAGCGTCTCCAAATCGCTAGACTTCCTATGGCAATCCATAACCAATATTGCCCCTGTATATTTACCAAGAGCGCAACAACAACAGTGAATAAAAGGAGTTGAGCTTGCTCAGAGGTTTCTGTTGCCCACTTAGCAGCACCTCGAATAGCAGTGTATAAATGATCTCCGGGAAAATTAGGAATTGGGAGTAACAAAATAAATCCTACAACCGTCATTCCATGTCCTGCCAACAACATAGGAGATGCCCATTGAGTTCTGAAAATAATTGAATCTCCAATTAACAATGAGCCAATTAGTTCTGTAAACCAATTTAAATCTAAAACAAATGGGATTTCTTCAATCGGTAGAGGAGTAGTAGGAGTGAAATGTAAACCTGCCAATGCAAAAGCTATTCCTGAAAAAATCAAGGTAAATGGTAAAACTAGCGAAACATAGGCCAAACTAATTCGATTCGGGAACTGAATCTCATCAATACGACGGAGTTGGAGGATTCCAATTAATCCAAACGGCCAAATTGGACTTAATCCAGTTAGCGGAAATGGTATACTAATCGGCAAGAGATGATCTACCTTTACTCCATAAGAATTAGCTACTAATCTTCGAAGAAAACTTGCTAGGGCAATTGTACCCATTACTGGCAAGGCATACTCAATTCCGCCTATCCTCAAAGCCTCGAAAGAACTAGAATCGATAGAGGAGTTTACTCTTCCAATCCAACCCGCTCCAATTATTGTTAAGAAAATAAAAGAAAGGAACCACAACATTATCTGAGTGCCATTACGGATGACTGCATTTCTTACACGAATAGGGCATATCTCCAGAATATATGGCTCGTCGTCTTCGAGGTTAGGGACCCACCCTAATGGAGCTAATTTTAAACGCAGTTCTTCAAGACTAATTGCTACATCATCATCTGAATATACTGCATCAACCATCCATGCAAATCCATATTGAGGTTCATTAATTTCAGAAATTATCACGAAATGTTCTGCAGTTAATTGCTCAAGAAAATCACGTTGTGTCCAAGCATTTCTTTCCAAACGGAGTGCCGGCACATCTGGTTCCCCCAACA
Organism: uncultured Candidatus Poseidoniales archaeon; assembly: GCA_964598735.1. Taxonomy (GTDB): domain Archaea; phylum Thermoplasmatota; class Poseidoniia; order Poseidoniales; family Thalassarchaeaceae; genus MGIIb-N2. The sequence goes on along the minus strand of CAZRCY010000026.1, from coordinate 13,569 downwards.
CTTCCACCAGTTAAGCGTCTAACTAATTGGATATGTAATTATGTTAACACGTAAAGAAAATCAAGACTGGGAAAATAGAATGTTCATTTATTCTTAAATCTCTTCAGTCTAAATGTCTCCTCTCTCTCCATCTCTTCTAACCTAAGTTGGATAAATGATTTCGCTTCCTCCATTTGTGGAATAACAACGAACTCAAGAGCATTCACTCTTCTTTTTGTCGCCTCAATCTCTTCAAGAAGGCGCTTGAGTGTAGCTTCCATTTCTGAAGCTTTAACGATCTTCTCAATCAAGGCAGAATAACCATCAGCGGCTTCATCAATGTATGGAGAACCGCCAACTAATCCCATTCCCCTTTCGTCCATAGTCGAAGAGAGATTTTCACCAGATACGCTAGGAACTACGACACCCATGATATTACGTCTTTCAACCATAACCTCAGGGTGATTTGAGATAGCGATTGCAGCACTTTGAACCTCTAGTCCACCTTCAATAGCACTTGCCAAATCGATTCCTTGTTTTGCCTCTCTAAATGTTTGAACAAGTTCTTCACGTGCCGAAATCATTTCAGAAAGTAAAGTTCTAAATTCATGGAAAAGACCATCTCTCTTCATTTTCAGAAGTTTGTAGCCGTTTTGTGTTTGTTTAATTCGACGTTTCAAGTTGATGAGTTCACTTCGGGTAGGCTTGATATCTAACGCCATAGTAAATCACCTCCCTGTTTTCTCTCAATAGATTCATTCTTTCTTTTCAGTCGGGTGATACTTCGAAATAAGTTCATCATCCAATCTTTCCAGATATTTAGTATCGATATTTGCTAATAATTCCCAACAGAGGTCTAGTGTTCCATCGATAGTTCGATCCTCGTCTCTACCCTGTCTTACGAATTTATCTTCAAATATATCTGAAAACTTTAGATATTGTAAATCTCTTTCATTCAATGCATCCTCACCAACAATTGCTACAAGACCACGAAGTTCACGACCTTGCGCATATGCTGCGTACATCTGATCACTGATTTTCTTGTGGTCATCACGTGTAGTTTCTTCACCAATACATCCACCCATCAGTCTAGAAAGGGATGGAAGAACGTTAATCGGCGGATAGATTCCTGCTTGATGTAATTCACGAGAAATTACAATTTGACCTTCGGTGATATATCCGGAAAGATCGGGAATTGGATGAGTGATATCGTCGCCAGGCATAGTCAGGATCGGAAATTGCGTGATGCTTCCCTTCTTTCCTTTCACAATTCCTGCTCTCTCGTAAAGCATTGCTAAGTCAGTATACATGTATCCTGGATAACCTCTTCGACCTGGAACTTCTTCACGTGCTGCACCAATCTGACGTAGTGAATCACAATAATTCGTCATGTCTGTGTAGATAACCAGTACGTGATAGTCATGTTCAAAGGCAAGATATTCTGCTGCTGTCAAAGCAAGACGAGGTGTAATCAAACGTTCAACTGCTGGGTCGTCTGCTAGATTAACGAACAATGCAGCATTTTCTAGAGCACCAGTTCGTTCTAAATCCGCTCTGAAGAAATTGTATTCTTCAGCAGTAATCCCCATAGCACAAAATACCACGATAAATTCTTCATCGCTATCCTTCAATTTGGCCTGACGAGCAATCTGTAATGCAATATCGTTGTGCGGAAGTCCAGAGGCACTAAAGATAGGAAGTTTCTGTCCTCTCACTAGAGTAGTACAACAATCAATTGCACTCACTCCTGTCTGAATAAAATCATGAGGTGATTGACGCGAATAAGGATTGATAGCTGCACCGATAATATCTGCTTTTCCGTCAGCAACAATATCTGGTCCACCGTCCCTAGGGCGGCCTGCGCCATCTAAAATTCGTCCAACTAAACCTTTACTTACAGGTAGCTTAAACACATCCCCAAGAAATTTAACTCCTGCTTTTCGATCGATTCCTTCGGTTCCTTCAAAGACTTGAACGACCACCATATCATCAGATGTATCCAGAACCTGACCGTTTTTTGTGGAACCATCAGACAAACGAATTGTCACAATTTCTCCGTAGGCTACAGGTTCAGTCTTCTCTAGGAACACCAAAGGTCCCTTGATGTCAGTAATTGTCTTGTATTCTTTACTTGTCATTTTTCATCCCTCCCTACTGGGCCTCCACGGAATTGCCGATTTGGCTAACCATTTCTTCTACTAGTCCCTCAATCTTCTCGAGGTAACCTTCTGCAAATCTGGCACGCATTAATTCGATACGCGCTGGAACATTCACCACATCTTCTAAAACTGCTCCTGCAGCCATTGCTTTCTTCGCTTCTTCTTGGAAAGTAAGTATTGCACGAGCCATTGCATATTGCTGCTCAACGCCACTGTAAGCATCAACAGGATCGAATCCGTTTTGTTGTAGGAAATATACACGAATCATACGCGCAACTTCAAGAGTTAATTGCTGGTCCATCGGCAATGCATCTGAACCGACTAGTTGTACGATTTCTTGTAATTCTGCTTCAACCTTTAGAAGAGCACTAATTTCAGTCCTAACCTCCGGGAAATCACTGGCAATGTTGTCCCTGAACCATTGATTTAAGCTCTGAGGATACAGTGAATAAGAATTCAGCCAATTAATCGCAGGAAAGTGTCTTTGTCTTGCGAGACCTGCATCAAGACCCCAGAAAACCTTCACGATACGTAATGTGCCTTGACTAACAGGTTCTGAAATGTCACCACCGGGTGGGGATACTGCTCCGATCACAGTAACAGAACCATCATCTCCATTCAATGTCTCTACACGTCCCGCTCTTTCGTAAAATTCTGCTAATCTACTAGATAGGTAAGCAGGGTATCCTTCTTCACCGGGCATTTCTTCAAGACGACTTGAAATTTCACGCATTGCCTCTGCCCAACGGCTGGTCGAATCAGCCATTAAGGCAACGTCGTAACCTTGATCGCGGAAATATTCCGCAATTGTAATTCCTGTATAAACGGATGCTTCTCGAGCAGCGACAGGCATATTGGAAGTGTTTGCAATCATCACGGTTCGATTCATCAACGGTTTACCGGTGTTGGGATCAATCAGGTGAGGGAATTCATCTAACACTTCGGTCATTTCATTTCCACGTTCTCCACATCCGATATAAACAACAATTTGAGCATCTGAATACTTAGCAAGAGATTGTTGAGTAACAGTCTTTCCTGAACCAAACGGACCGGGAATACCAGCAGCTCCTCCTTTCGCTAATGGGAAGAGGAAATCGAGTATTCGCATACCAGTAACCAACGGTGTATCTGGAGCATATTTCTGATTAAATGGTCGAGGATGACGTACGGGCCATTCCTGCATCATTTGAATTTCTGTACCATCATCGAGGGTACAAACCGTTTCTGTTACATTAAAATCGCCAGATTCAATCTTCTTGATTTTACCAGACGCCTTGGGGGGGACCATGATTTTGTGAGTAATTGTATCAGTCTCTTGAACTGTACCGATTACTTGGCCTCCGAAAACTTCCTCCCCTACTGAGGCTGTAGATTCAAAGGCCCATTTCTTTTCTAAGTCTAAGCCATCAGCATCCACCCCACGAGTAATGAAAACACCCATTACTTCTTCCAAAGTCTGGAGGGGTCTTTGGATCCCGTCGTAAATCTGTGTTAGAAGTCCGGGACCGAGTTGGACAGAAAGTGTCTGACCTGTACTAAATACAGGCTCACCGGGGCGAATCCCAGATGTGTCTTCGTAAACTTGAATCACAGATTGGTCACCGTGAATCTCAATTACTTCACCCATTAATTTCTCGTGCCCCACGCGGACCACTTCGTACATTCTTGCATCAATACCCGTCGCGGTAACGACCGGTCCTGAAATTCGATATATGACGCCTTCATTATTGCTCATGTCTTTCACTTTCCTTTTTTTTTACTTCCATAAATCGACACCGAGTGCCTTTCTGATGGACTCCCGCAAGGTGTTATCCTCCTCAGTACCGATACCAAGGAACGTGGGCGTAATGCTCAGATTAACCTGATCGCGGACACGCTCTGGTAAACGACCAAGGTCGCGGGAATCTAATACAACGATACCAATATCACTATTCGACATCAATTCACGGCAAGTTGCCGCTAGGTCTTCTATTGTTGTTGGATTATGGAGATGGGTAATACCGGCTAATTGGAAACCAAGTGTAAACTCAGGATTCCCCACAACTGCTATTTCCATTTTCTAACACCTCCTATATCGTCAAATGCGCTTCAATAATACCTTCGGGCAAACCTGCTGCTTTACCGCGCACGAGCAAGCGTAGGTTTTCAACTTCGAGAATTTTCCTTTCTATGTAATAAACAACAGGGACTGCAGAAATAGGATTAAGATGAGAAAAACGAAGTAGAAGATTACTTCTCTTCTGATGAAAGAGATTTACTACTGGATCTAAAGAAATCCCTGAATCTACTAAATTCAATGCTGCCTCAAGACCTTCGTCATCGAAACTAGGTGTCTTGCGAAGTGCCAAAAGAATATCTTCACTTTTTTGAGCAGCGAGAAGGCCTTTCTCAGTGGCTTTAGAAAGACCACTACCAGGCACAAATATTTTCGATCTCTTTTCGATAGACAGACCTTGGCGCATCGCCCTCATGATATTCAAAATGTCACGATGAGCAATTTCCATTTTGAAGTATCTCTTAAGACACGCATGAGGACCATGTGTGGGGATGGACTTTAGGGCCTGAGCAAAATAAGCTCTGTCTAATGCATCCTCATATTCGGCTAGGCCAGACTCAGGAGGAACATCGGAGAAAAGTTTAGTTCCTAATTTCATCTTACTTATCGCATGAGCCGCTTCAGCTAAATCAGATGATGATTCAACGATTGATATCCATGGATTGTTATGAGGATTTTCCGCTGGTAGAGCACCTGTACCTACTCGAGAACTGTCAGCTCCACTTTTTACTGCGCGAAGAACGGCTTTGGCCTTATTGAAATCAACTCTCAAGGCCCAAACATCAACAATCTCTGCTAGCTCCCCATTACAGAAAGCTTCCACTTCATGCACTTCTCTATCGAGATTATGACTCAAAGCGGCTTCGACGAGTTCTGGTCCACTTAGTCTGTGGCCGTATAGATCCATATCAGGACGATACCCTGCATCACCAATTGTATTGGCAATACTATCTGGTTCTAGTTTCAACAATTGTCTTATCCTGGTTCTATCGAGTAAACGAGATCTGCGTGACCGTGCTCTGGCAGCAGCATTTGCCCAATTCGCACGTCCAACCCACATCGAAATCTCTCCTCATTCACCAAATAATGTTCTAGTCACATCGCCTAAAGAGTCCGTCCAGACTTCCTCGAGGCGATTATCAAACGTGTAATCCAGTCTTATGCTTTCATCTTCTGCCACAAGGATAAAACCACCGAGCGCATCAATCTCGTTACCGATTTTGTAACCACTAGCCTTCTGTTCCAAAGCAGTTTTATCAATTGAAGCGGGTAGTAACGTCATTTTCCCTGAACTCTCTGACTTGGCTTCTTTGAGCATCGAATCTAAAAGAGCTGACCTTTTTGTTAACTTAGGGTCACCGAGTTTACTACGAATTGCTTCCAATGTGATGTCTATCTCTTCTCTTCGAGCAATTAAAACATCTTTCTGATTCATCTGTCTAGCACTAGCTACTGATTCCTTTGCTATCTGAGCAGCCTCAAGATCTGACCCCGACAGAATAGAAGACGCATGTACGTCTATTTGATTCTCTGCTTCTGATGCAATATCGGCCGCTAGGGCTTGGGCTTCAGAAATTATGGCTTCAGCTTCTTTTGCGGCTTCCGCTGCAATGTCCTTAGCAAGTTTTTCTAAACTCATAGTACAATCCTCACAAATGTGAATATATTGTTCGTATTTCGAATGCTCACATTAGGAACATTGCAAGGAAACCGAACAATACGATGGTCTCAGGTAGAGCAGTGAAAATTAGACCAGTAACGAATTTGTCTCCATCTTCTGCAACCATCCCAACAGCTGCTGCGCCAATCTGACCTTGGCTCATACCTGTGCCTATACCAGTGAGGCCAAGGGCAATTCCAGCTGCAAGGGGCATACCCCATGCGTATCCGGCGCCCGCTTCCGCCGCTGCTGCACCGGTTGCTGCTACTACGTCTGTTATGCCAACAATGGCTAACAGAACTATCATCATTCTCAATACTTTCATTCTCATCTTTGGGTTCATTTCTTCTTCCTCCGTTGTTGTTGTCCTGCGCGAAAACGCGCGGGAATGTCATTATTTCCCCGAATCCACCTCCACGAATTGGGACCTGCCTCCGAGAGGCGCAAAAGCCTTCCCAGACGCGGTATAGAATTGACGCATCCACTCTACAAAGTGGAGCCTAGCAGCATGAATGTTAGGACTAAATACCCCAAGAACCCAAGCGAAAATCTGAACCGAAAACCATCCTAGTAGCGCTACTATAGCGATTAAAACCGATCCACCTGTGGAAAATCCTTCTACTATCATAGGATATAGTAACCCATTACCTGCTTCAGCAATCTTCACTCCAACGATACCTACGGCAAACAGTCTAACGTATGAAAGAGTGGTAGGCAACATTCCAATAGCTTCTATTGGACCGAGAATTAGTGCGACCGGTAATGGAACATTTTCGTGAGTAAGATGGACGATAATGAGGATCACGCCGATTAATGCTGCGATAGCCCCTCCAAATTGAATATCCGACAGCAATGCCTCGTATCCTGGTGAGGGGTTTCCTTGAAGAATTAGGTAAGCGTATGAGAAAAAGAAGCCTCCCCCTAGAACTAACATCCAAGAAACTTTTCCAAAGAGGGCCCCTGACCAACCGTGACCGTGCCTGACCTCATCGATTGCACCTAAAACAAAGGCTACCATCAAGTGAACAACACCCAAGTAAATTGTAAGGAGGATTAAATCTGTCAGATTTCCTGTTACCCTGTGAAACGGGAATGCTAATACTACTCCCATGGGAAGATTTGCTTCAAACAAGTTATGATGATTGGAAAATTCTCCGCCATAAGGGTACATTATGGACAAAGAGGAGGCCCATGATGGAACTCCATCAGTAAATACCCAATGACAATCGGAACCGTAAGACGCCCCAGCAGCATGTAAAGCAGCATCACAATGCCAGTGCGGGAGTATCTCAAAGCCTGCAAATTCTCCGTATATGTACCCGAAGAGAATTGTAGAGACTCCGATGTAAGAAAGAAGTTTAGCTCCAAGGAGACCTAATTCGTTTCCAGAGTCCTTAGTTTTCATATATACTAGGCCACCCAGACCAAGGGTCATCAAACCGTATAACATATCACCTAACATCAAGCCGAAAAATAATGGATAGGTGAAAAGCATGAACACAGTAGGGTCAATCTTACCGTAATCAGAACGACCTACCGCGTCTGTTAACAGTTCCATCGGTTTAGAGAGACCATGGTCACCAAAGGCGATGGGAGGACTAGGGGAATCGTGGTCATCATGATGACCATGTAATCCGTGATGTTTTGGGGCTACGTCGGTATTCACATCTATGTGACTACAATATGCATTGATAGAGTTCTTAACTTCTTCAACTCTATCTGCTACTACCCAGCCATCTATGACGAATGCATTCTTGCTTACTGCAATCTTAGTAGGGGCAGTAGACTCCACAAAATCTCTTTCAAGCAGTTCTAGTCCACAGAGAAATTTCGAACCATTGATTGACCTCCATTCCTCTAGGGCATTTTCCAAATTCTTTTTCTCTTCCAAGAGAGAGTTAAGATTCTTATTTTCCGAGGATAACTCGAACGATGGAGGGCCTTCGCCTGAAGGAGGTTGAATGCCGGTAAATCCTAACGAATCTAATGCCTTAGACGCTGAATCGGCATCTTCATTTCTGACTACGACCAAGCACAAACGGCCTCCATTGGTTTTCGCTTCCGCAACAAAACCATCAACTCCAGATTCTTTGAGGGCTGCTCTAATCGGACTCTTAGATGAAAGTCGTCCAATTAGGGCGACAGCAGATCGATATCCTTCCAGGAGATCTAAATCGACACCCAAGGCGGAAAAATCTTCCAGAGACTGTATCCGCTCTTTTGATGAAGTAATTAACGAATTTACGTCTTCGATTCTTTCAATTTTAGCCGCTATGTCATGTACAGCATCACCAAGCGAACCGGAAATCCATTCTCTAACCAAAGACTCCGATTCCTTACCATCAGGTTTTTCGGGACTTACCCAATTTAATATGCTGCGATAGGTAGTCAATTGTTTAGCGATTTCTTCATGATCATCACGTGGAGAGCCCAACTCTAATCCTTCATCATCCTCTCCGTCAAAATCAATAATGTCAATCGCATTAAGCGACACTAATCTATGCATAACATTGTCAAGGTTGGACTTTAGACCCGCAGCAATAATGCGTGCCATAGGCCGATTTGTCATCTCTCCAACCATGTAAATTCACCTAATTTCGAATCGCATCTAATACAAGAGAAATTGCTGTATCTCTGTTAGATTCAGCACTTGAATGTACATCTGAAAGGGCGCTTGCACCTGATTTCTTGACCTTGGCCGCCTCTCCGGAAGCAGCCTCACGTGCAGACTGAAGATTACTTTGTGCAGATGATTCAGTTTCCCGACGTCCAGCATTAACAGCCTCACTGGCCGCAGAGCGAGCATCAGAGAGAATTTTCGATGCTCTTTCCTTAGCATCAAGGATTGTTTTTTCAGCAGAAGCCTCGGCTTCTTTGATAGCACGAAGTATGTCGTCTCTTCCCAAAGTGAATCACCTTTCTCCCGCCCAATAATGATGGGCTTATCATATTGACCGTTGAGAAATTATTTCAGAAAGTCACAACAAAAACTCATATCCATGCAATAAGTGCGGTAAATGTGGACCACACATCGATAGGAGAAGGTGACTGGGCGACTCTCCAGTCTAATCTGGAGGCCACTATCCCTGTATACGACCGAATCAATCGATTCGCAACCTTTGGACAAGATCAGAGATGGAGGAAAATGGTACAACAAAGATTGCCAGAACAAGGAAAAATCTTGGAAATAGGGTGTGGACCCGGATCTTTTGCAGAAAATCTCGAAGGGAGAGACCTCACATGCCTCGATCCTATTCCTGCTATGCTATCCGTTGCAGAACCAAGAGTAAACGAAAAACGGCTCTCTAGAGGATACTCAAAGGCAACATTTGTTGAAGGGACTGCGGAATCTATACCTTTTGACGATTGCTCTTTCGATGCGGTTTGTACTTTGTTCTCGTTTAGAGACTGGTATGACAAACCTAAGGGATTGTCAGAAGCACTACGAATTCTAAAACCAGGAGGAAAGATAGTGATTGTCGACCCTGCTAAAATCAATCGATTCCATGGATGGCTGGGTTATCTATACATGAGAGTGTGGGTTGGTTCCTACGCAAGAATAATTTGTAAACAGAAAGAACATCCTTGGAAATGGTTGACAAAAACGTATGTTCACTTCGGTACCACGAAACATTACGTAGAAATGATGAAAGGAATCGGATTCAAAAATGTCAAATCTAAACTTATCTTCCCCGGAATGGCAACGATTTGGGAAGGTTCGAAATAAATAATATTAGATAATCCAAAACATTCGACGACAAGTAACCGCTCGCCAGATAATCCCTCTAGTTAATGGATTGAAGAGAATATTGAGTAAAGCATCTGGAAGTCTAAACAAAATACTCCCAATTTTGAAGGATCTCTTAGAATTGCGCATTACTTTACCCATCTGTTTGTTCCATCTTTTCTCATAATCTGAGAGTGGGACTCCATCTTTCAAATGTTCAGCAATTACTTGACCTGCTATCCTTCCACCAACCATTGCTATTGTAATCCCAGCTCCGTTAGAAGGGAGTACCATTCCAGCAGAATCGCCAACTAACAAGTAATTTCCTTTGACGAAATTCTTTATTGTCCCAGACATAGGAAGTGAACCTCCTCCTCTGAATGTTATCTCACCATCATATTTTGAAATAAACTCGTTTGCATATTTGTTCATGGATTTACCTCTGGAAAAACTCTTCTGAATGCCTAGACCAATATTCGCTCCACTTGATTTTGGGAACATCCAAGCATAACCCCCTGGAGCCATCGAACCAAAGTGTAATTCAACAGCATCGCCGTAATCTCCATCCATTAAAACAAATTTTACAGGAATTTTCAGAGATTTTTCATTCCAGTAATCCCTCCTTAAAGGATCACTATGTCCTGCGGCCCCTACAATAATTTTGGCTTTAATCGATTTCCCACTTCGAAGTTTAACAGAATTTTCCACCACCGATTCCACATATTCATCAACAAGAAATTCTGCCCCACATTGTTTTGCCATCTCAACAAGAGCTTCGTCATGAGCGACTCGATTTAGGACTAAACCGTCGAAATTAAACTCCAATGGTTTCCCGGAGGGAGGGACAATGTGCATTTTTGAGGACTTTCTAGATATTGCATGTTCAGGGGTTTGAAATAAATCATCCATATCTGGGACATCTGGACAAAGTCGTTTCATCTCCTCATTTGTGGGAACTAATTCCCCACATTGGAGAGGAGAACCGATAGGATCTCTTCCATCAATAACCAATACATTTGCACCTCCTTCAGCAGAATATCGGGCAACAGTACTACCAGCAGGGCCGCCTCCGATAATTATCACATCGTAACTATCTTGAACCATAATAATCATACCTTTCTACCAAGGGAAATCTCGGCTAAGCCTTCCATTAATTCTCGAGCAGGAGTAAGAGGGAGCATTCGTAACTTATCTAACGCATTGATTAGATGTGTTTCAATCAAATTCTTCGTATATTCAAAAGAACCTGCTTGGTGTAGTAGTTCTGTTAATTCATCCCAATGAGCATCATTAAACGATTCTAGAATTTCTGAGATTCGTTGACGAGGTGCCCCATGTAGTATAGTTAGTGCATGAATTAATGGCAATGTCATCTTTCCTTCATGTACATCCGTTCCTCTAGGCTTACCCATGGACATATCTCCGGTCAAATCTAGTAAATCATCTACCATTTGAAATGCGACACCTATTCCCATACCGAAATCTTTCAGATTTTCAATTGTTGTCTCGGGAGCATCTGCTAAAATTGCTGCTGCTGCACATGCATTTGCAAAAGGTCCTGCGGTCTTTCCCTTAATTATTTCATCATAATCCTCTGGACGAGTAGTAAGATCTCTGATATGTCTCATTTGCTTTAATTCAGCAGCAGCAATAGCAGTACAAGTTTTCGAAACAGATTCAACAATCCTAGTTTCTGCTCTTCCACCTAAACCGAATCCTAACACAAACAGATAATCTCCGATAATAATTGCTTCTGCATCACCATGAGTTGTATGTAACGTAGGTGCTCCTCGTCTTAGTCGCGCTCCGTCATATATGTCGTCATGAACTAATGTAGCAGTATGAATTAGTTCAAACGCGAGTGCAAGATCCATTACCTCATCGTTAGGAATACCACCTGCAGCCTCATGGGCCAATAATGTCAGAACTGGCCTCCATCTCTTTCCTCCTGCCATCAAAACTGTTCGCGCCATGGTCATTGCTTCCGCAGAAGGTCCAAGCAACTCTTCAGAAACTAATCCCTCCAAAGATACCTCTACTCTGTCACGGTAAGAGCGCAAGCGCGCCTCCAAATCTATGCTCGCAACCATGGGGTCAGGTCGGTGTTGGAGGGTTTGCTATATCAACAGGTGTACAGACGACAGGGCAATATGAGCGAGGAGGGTATAGACAAAATTGGCATCCTCTCAAGCCTTTCCCACCACTGCGCTGCAAGAATGGAGGCTCTTTCTGTTCATCTTTCAGATAGTAATATTCAACATGTTGAAAGTTTTATTCGAGGATGTGAGAATTTAGATCAGGGCGAAATCGATCTCCTTGTTGTACCGAGTAATTTAGTTTGGGAAGGCAGAGAAATTCTCGCAAATAAAGGATTGTCTATTGTGGCAGCACTCCAAAGAAACCATCCTTTTCATGTATTGGTTTCAAGTGATGACCCTTGGCATCTCAAAGCTGATGCAATTATTCTCTGCGAGGAAAAAATCATACAACGACAATTACTTAGAAGGAGAGGAAAAATACCTCGTAGATTGGATATCAGAACTTATTCCGAATTCGATCTAGATTCAAATTCTGGCGAAGATTTGAGAAAGGCTCAGCAGATGATAACCGAAAATAAAATTGATGGATTCATCATCCCAAGAGGATGCTATTCTTTGGCTGGATTGAACCAAAGGAGACATGCGATGCTCCCTGATGCCGAAGAAATGGCAGGAATGCGTTTTGTGCCAGCCCCATTTGTGGACTTGATGCTCGTTGTAGCACGTCAAGGGTTTCATCCCCACATTATTCAATCATGGACAGATAATGAAGCCAAAAATGCATGGCTTGTAACTAAAACGATTCTAGAAAGAACTCCGTTAGAATTCCACAATCGTATTGGAATACACTACAGACAAAGAAATGTGGGACCAATATTGGAAGAAGCAGAAAGAGTGAAAGATTTGTTTATACTAGAAACTCTCCACAATCCTGAAGGGGAAGTTGACGATTTACTGCGATATGAGATAATTCTGGAGACGATCAATGAAGATGGCACCATGACAACAGGTATCGAACGAGTAGGCCCTGTAGACAAATTATACGTTGATATACACTTTATGATGAATGATTGGAATACAATCCTTGAAAGAATGCCCTTTTGGGAAGAAGGATAGATAACTTTGGCAAATCTCTAAATTATTTCAGAATGTACTTTTTTACCCCAACACTGGCGTAACCTATACAACACCCAAAGATGCGTTGGATGTAATTGAGGGCTCAGGCATGCAGATTGACGCTGAACGTCTTTCGACCTTACATACAAGTAAATTAGAGCAGCTAAAAGAAATCGCATCTGAGGCAGGAATCCCTCGCACGGGCTCAGTAGAAAGTCTAAGAATACGTTTAATTCAATCAATTATTATCCCTGAAGAAGATCTTAGTTGGGAAGGGATTCAAGATATTTCTAATCAACAATTGACTGATATATTGAAGATATTTGGAATAAAAAGTTCAGGCTCTCAAAAAGACAAGAGACAACGAATATGGTTACATGTTTCGCACGATCCAAAAAAGCTCACAATTGATTCACTTATGGAGATGAATAGAGATGATTTACACGAATTATGTGCAAGGCTAGAAATGCCTCGTTCAGGTAATAAAACACAACTCGTAGGAAGAGTAGCGGGAGTACTCTCGAATCAAGAAGGGGCTTGGGGAAAAATCAAGAGATCTGTAAAACGAGGGTCTGCATCTTCAGCACCCTCTACTAGGTCTTCATCTCCTCCCCCCCTTACCAGTACTCCAACCCCCACAAGACATACTCAAGAAATCATTCAAACGAATATAGAAGAAGTAAACGAAGAAACTGATGAAGATGAACTCTCACAAGAAATTATTGATACAGCGGAATCGCCAGAAGAAATTATAGTTGAAGAGACCAAACCACTTACCCAAACTATTGAAGTAGGTGCTGAGATTGCATTTAGAGAAGTGGAAAATCGAGAAG
>CAZRCY010000025.1:14962-19291 GCA_964598735.1 uncultured Candidatus Poseidoniales archaeon | reverse complement strand
ACCGGTGATCTTCGCTTTGTAAGAGCGACGTCATAACCCCTAGACCACGGGCCCCACAACATTATCGAGTATCCTATTGTTGAAGTAGTTACTCATGGAGTAACTCTGCTTCTGTCTCTTGGGAATAGTACTACTTCTCGCACATTTCCAGCACCAGTAAGGACCATCAATAGTCTTGCAACACCTAGTCCCCAACCTGCATGAGGAGCGGCTCCGAATCGAAATCCATCGGTATAGAAACTAAAGTCCTCAGGATTTAATCCCATATCTCTGAGGTTTTGTTCAAGAAAATCTACCCTGTGTTCTCTTTGTCCGCCAGAAGTCATCTCGTCCCTTCCATAATTCAAATCAAATCCACGACTTAATTGCTCTCCAGTAGTTCCTTTCTCATCTTTGTTATGGTAGATGTAGAATGGTTTCATTTCCATTGGCCACCTTGGAATAAAGTGGAATCCAGGATGTTCTTCGGCTATTAGGTCAGCATCAGAAGCACTAATATCATCTCCCCATTTGATTTCTCCACCTTTTTGTTGAATAATTTCAATTGCATCATCGTAACTAACTCTGGGGAAGGGAAGATTGGGTACAATTACAGATACTGCTTCCAAATCTTGGGAAATTCTGTATTCGTTGATTATGTCAATTAAGTTTTGATCTCTGGTTGCAACTTGACTCCAAATATGGTGGATCATTCTTTCTTGAACACCCATTACATCTTCATCATCAGCCCAAGCCATTTCGATATCAAAGGAAATGAATTCGTTTAGATGCCGATAAGTGTCATGTTCTTCTGCCCGAAATGCAGGTCCTATCTCAAATACTCGTTCTAGGCCACCTAAAATAGCAAGTTGTTTGTACAGTTGAGGACTTTGAGATAAGAATGCAGGAGTCTCAAAGTAGGTCATTGCAAACAGATTTGTTCCACCTTCTGAAGCACTAGCAATAATCTTGGGTGTATTGATTTCTTGAAATCCTTCCTTGAGAAGATGTTCTCTTCCGTAACATAGAACTTTACTTCTTAACTGGAACATCGCGTTGACATGACTTCTTCTTAAGTCAAGATGACGGTTATCTAAACGTGTATCTAATTCAACATGTACTTTGTCCGTAATTCCTACAGGAAGCGGGGTTTGAGCCTCCGATAAAATTTGAGCAGATGTAGCAAATATTTCGTATTCAGGAGGAGGTAAAGGTTGACCTTCTGGTACTTTAGGAGGTCTTTTTTCTGCAACATTTCCTGTAATTTGAACAGTGGACTCTCTTGAAATCGACTGGATAGAGAGGAATATTTCTTCATCTAGTGCGTCCTTTTTCAGGAATGCTTGTAATCGTCCTGTACCATCTCTGAGAGTTAAGAAACAAACACCTCCTCTTCCTCTCGAAATCTCGGCATGGCCCGCAACAGTGACTTCTTGACCTACCAAATCAGATCCTGAAATTGCGATATCTCCAAGTGTATGTGTTCTGAATGAGGTAGGTAGCCAATCTGTTGAGTCTCGTCCGACCATGGAGTAAAGGGGGAGCGTTAGGGACTTCAACCGCTCGGTCAATTAAATTCCCTAATTACTAGGAAAATGGTAAATGTGTTTGGTCCCCGCCTACGGTCATGGATGGTCAGGATGCACTCATTCAACGTATGAATGAAATTGATTGGTTTCATTCCATCCCTCTCAAAGATGGAATTGTCACACCAGGACGGGATGATTCAATGTCTAAACTAAAGCAGGTTTGTCTTCCGGAAGATCTTTCTGGAAAATCAGTTCTAGATATCGGGGCTTGGGATGGATTCTTTTCATTCCAAGCAGAAAAGAATGGCGCAGAGCGTGTTTTAGCTACAGATCATTATAGCTGGAGTGGACCCGGTTGGGGCACTAATGAAGGATTCAAATTTGCCCATAAAGCCCTTAATTCAAATGTTGAAGATTTAGATATTGATGCTATGGATATTTCTCCGGAGTCTGTGGGCGAATTTGATGTCGTTTTGTTCTTAGGAGTCCTATACCATTTACAAGACCCGATGGCGGGATTACGAGTAGCGGCTAGTGTCTGCAAAGAATTACTAATTATTGAGACATTAATGGATGATTTGCATCGTTGGAAACCGTCCATGGTTTACTTCCCTGCTGATTCTTACAATAGGGATTCAACAAACTACTGGGCTCCAAATGTTGCAGCAATGAAAGCGATGCTACATGATCTTGGATTTACCAGAGTTGAAGTGGTATTTCCCAAGAATCGATTTATCCGATATGCTTTGCCAGTGAGAATTCTATCCTCTATCAAGGGCTTGTTTGAGAAGAGGGGATCGATAAGACAAACGGTACATCAGGGAAGAATGTCCTTTCACGCCCACCGTTAATTTTTTTTGGTGTGTTTTTTACAAGCATACGATTGAAATGCTATTGCTAGGTCGCATGCCTCATGAGCGAAGGCGGATGGTTGTTTACTTCTGAATCGGTGGCTTCAGGTCATCCTGACAAATTATGTGATGCGATATCAGATTCTATACTTGATGCATGTTTATCTGTTGACCCCAATGCAAAGGTCGCAGTTGAAACTCTAGTGAAGGGAAGGGAGGACAAAGCATTCATCGTTCTTGGTGGTGAGGTCACTCTGGCCGAAGGTATTGAAAATCCTGATTTCGTACAGGTTGCGAGAGATGCAGCTGCTAACATTGGATACATCAGTCATGAAATTGGAATGGATGCTCGTTCAGAAGAAACTTGTGAAGTAATCGAGTTGATTACTCGTCAATCTGCTCATATTAATCGAGGAGTAAATCAAGAAATTGATTCTCAGGGTGCAGGAGATCAAGGACTGATGTTTGGATACGCTTGTGATGAAACTGAATCATTTGAAGGTCATCAAGGACGCTGGATGCCTCTTGCTATTGCTTTAGCTCAGGCACTAACTCGTCAATACAGGAAATGTAGAGAAAATGGTATTATTGATTGGGCACGACCTGATGCAAAATCCCAAGTGACTCTTTTACATGATGAAAATGGTTCAATAGTTCGTGCAACTAATATTGTAATTGCCACTCAACACAAAGATATGCTTGATGATTTTAGTACTGAAGAAGAAGAACAGAATTGGATTAAGAATCAAATTATGGAACACGTGATTGCCCCTATAGTCCCCGGCTCATTAATCACCGAGGATACTGAAATCGTGGTGAATGGTACGGGACGATTTGCAGACCCTGGAGGGCCTTACGCTGATGCAGGTCTCACAGGAAGGAAAATTATTGTTGATACATATGGAGGAAGGGGAAGGCATGGTGGAGGAGCATTTTCTGGTAAAGATCCGTCGAAAGTAGACCGTTCAGCAGCTTACGCTTCCAGATGGGCTGCTAAACATGTAGTTGCATCAGGGCTTTCTCGAGAATGTGAAATTCAGTTAGCATATGCAATCGGGGTACCAAAGCCGGTTAGTGTTCGAGTTGACACTTTTGGAACAGGTTTGATTTCTGATGAAGAGATTTCATCTCTTGTGAGTGATAATTTTGATTTCCGTCCAGGGCATATTATCCACAATCTTCGACTAAAATCCCCAATTTATTCTGCTACTGCTTCGGGAGGACACTTTGGTAGAGTGCCAAAAGACTCTTCTCAATTCACTTGGGAAAGGTTAGATGAGAATATTATTGCCAAATTCAACGCACAATTGTGAATCATACTCGCCTTCCTTATTTTCGCGAGGACTTCATAGCGAAGGTAACGGTCCAGCGGGTAATGCGTCGCGGTTCACTAGTAGCCTGTGTCATTTTATTCATGGCTTCTTGTGGCCCACTGGTCGGCATTGTGTCGGCTGATTCTTCAGTTTTGTTAGATCTTGATCGCGATCTAGTAGTTTTAACGCCTGGCCAATCAACTAATGTTACTTTGACAGTTGAAAATAATGACACTTCTATCCATGATTTTACAATTTCATTAGGCAGTTCTTCCGCTGGCTCCGAATGGACGGTTAATTTAACTCAAACAACAATCAATCAAGTGTTTCCATATGCTAGTGATTCGATTGAGATTATAATTTCATTGAGTGGAAATCCATCATCTTCTTCATCAGGGACACAATGGATTGTAGTTAATCGGAGTGGAGCATCATCTAGTGTCGAGATTCACCTCTCTGTAGGTGCAATGTATCTGCCAGATATTGATGCAACTGGGATAGGAAATAATGGCTTAGTCCATTCTGAGGTAAATTCTACAATTAACTTGCCAGTTGAAATATCTAATTTTGGTTCAGTTCAAGATACAATATTGCTAAGTGTTGGCTCAGAACCAGACATAGCAGCCTTTTGGGCAAATCAATCAAGTGGGAATAGTT
>CAZRCY010000025.1:0-14862 GCA_964598735.1 uncultured Candidatus Poseidoniales archaeon | reverse complement strand
GGAAACAACTCTGGTGGAAGTAATACAACTACAATCAATAATTTACTGATGTATGGTAACAGCTATACCTCTCAAAATTCGTTACACACAATTCTTGAAGACTTAGGGGTCACTAATGCTGAAGCATTGACTGGAGGAGGAATGCGATTCGATGATCATTGGAACAATGTGAATACATCGGGACATTCTTGGAACAATACTCTCCGTAATTCGAATTTGAATTGGGATTATGTTATTTTACAAGATCAGAGTCAAATTCCTGGATTCAATCGGTCTACAACCTCTTGGATTGAAGATAAAGACGCAGCAGTATTATTGGCGAATGAAATTGAATCTGAATCTTCGGAATCTGTTTTATTGATGACATGGGGTAGGAGAAATGGAGATGTAACTAATCCTACAATCTATTCTAACTTCACAATGATGCAAGATAGGATCGAAGACGGATATATCGATTTCCGAGATAATATGACTGTCCAAGGTCGTGATGTATGGATTGCTCCTGTTGGCCTAGCCTTCAAACATATTCACGACTCTATACAGAATTCTGGTGCGAATCCTATTTCTTCCACTTCAACTTTCTATGGGCTGTATTCTGCAGATGGTAGTCATCCTTCCTTGTCTGGAAGTTATTTGGCAGCATGTGTGATTTATGCTACATTAACTGGAGAAACTCCTGTGGGTTCAAATGATTCAGTTTCCCTTTCTAATTCATTGAAACTAGAGTTACAGCAAGCCGCCGCTACTACCGTGTTCAATGAAACAAGTCATCTATCATATCCTTGGGAAAATTCGTCATCAGGTGGGACTTCTATTCCTCGAACAGTTCCTAGTCAGGGTCTTGATGCATCCAGTTGGTCAGTAACCTGGGAGGACCCAGTAGTTAGAAACCTATCTTCAGGTTCAACAACTTTCGTTAATCTAAGTATTGAGATACCTAACAACGCTGCACCTGGGCCTTATGGTTTCAGACTTCATGCTGCTAGCGCGTTAGGAAACAATAGTGTGAGTACAGTAATGGTAGTAGATGTAAATGGAACTCACTTGTATGAATCTAATTTCTCAACTGATAGTACATGGATTCCGGGTGGTTCCGGAAACCTCACTCTTACTCTTACAGATGTTGGTACTGATGGTATATCTCCCTCTATTGTTCCAGGAAGCATATCTAGTACTGGTGCCTGTTTAGTAGATAGCGTGGAATCTATCGATACATCAGCATCAGCATCCTGGTTATTTGAAATGGATATTCTATCATCGGCTCATGAAGGAGATATTTGTCATATTTCTGTAAGTATACATGAGGCTGAGGGGGACATTACCACTGCGTTAACACATTCCTTTGAAATAGGAAAGCATCTTTCTTTATCGATTGAAATCCCTTCTACAATTACGATGATTGAACCGGGTGAGTCCTCAGCAGTTGACCTAATATTGTCAAATACAGGGACAGAAGATCTTACAGTTTCCGCATCTTCATCCATTTTTGATGGATTGTCAATATCTATTCAAGATACTGAAGTGAAACGAGGTGCGTCAGAAATCATGAGCGTTTCAATTTATGCAGATTCGGATATTCCTATGGTAGGTTTCACTTCCATCGATCTTTCATTCTCAGCTAATTTAACAGAAGTTCGGGTATCTATTGGTGGAAATGAAACAAATAACGGCCATATTGATTTGGATATTTCTCCTTGGAGTTCTTTACGTATTATCGCACCTCAGACTAATGGCATTACAGTTGAACCTGGTTCTACTACTTCGTTTTCATTTGACGTAGAAAATCAAGGTACTCAATCAGTTGGTGCATCTTTAGTTTGGTCTTCTGTTCCAGCAGGCATAAGTGTGAGCACTCCCAATGGTTCGATTTCCCTTTCAACAGGTGAGATAGCAACTGTTTCTGTTTTAATCGAGTCAGAACAATCAGCCGTTGCTATAAATTCTCCAGTGGAATTTGAACTAGTATCTACAACTAATGGCGATATATTTGATTCAATTAATGCTTCAATTTCTATTACCTCGAGAGGGATTCCATCTTTGACTACCGGTTCGACACAATTGTCGGTATTGGCATCCTTGTGGAGTACTGTTGATTTTACAATTGCTAATACAGGGAACTCTGCTGGGGTTTTTGAGATTGTAGTCGCTGAAAGTCCATCGGGTGTTCAAGTAGTACTTTCAGAAAGTGCCTTTTCTCTCGATTCTGGGGCCACTCTTTCCTTTGAAGTTCAAGTCAAAGGTGATGGGATGGGAATTTTGACTTTGATGGCCTATTCTACAACTGGACCTAGTTTCAATACTACTGAATCTCTCGAAATCATTCAAGGTTCAATAGCTCCTCAAGTTACTCTCTCTCCGTCTGTTGTAAATTTGCAGGATGGGGAAACAATCACATTCTCGGGTTATATCTTCAATCCGACAGATAGTCCCGGAGAATATGCATTAGAGGTACTGAGTAGTTTAGATTGTGCACTAGCGGCTACCAGCATTACAGTACCATCTGGATCTTCTATTGAAGTCTTGATTTCTTGTGATTCAAGTTCTTCCAACCTTGCAGGTTCACACCAAGTAACATTAGTTGCTCGCCCAGTAGATCTACCTTCTGTATCTACTTCTTCGTCTTCAGATGTCACTCTCATTGAATCGATAGGACCAAACGGTGCAATTCTTTTAGATATTGAATTGGTCGAAGATGGTGGATTAATTATTGACAGAGAAGGGAGTTTGACAATGGTAGTTAGAGTTGAAAATACCGGTAATTCTCACAAGAAAGGTATCCTAATTTTATCGGGTAAGGGATTGAATTCTGGACTCGTTAAAACTTGGAATGTTCAGCCTACCGGATCTACCCTGCCATCATATGATATTGCCCCTGGAGAAGCGGTTACTATGTCTCTTACATTAACCAGCAATGGACTGGAATCAGGTCTCTATGAACTGACTATCACCGCCTCAGAAGATGACGGTGCGGGAACAGTATCTATCGCTCCAATTCAGATATTTGTCCAAGATGATCCTGTTCCTCCTGCTGGAATTTCATTACCTACTGGATACAGTATCAACAATTCTACCAGTCTTTCTTTGATGTTTGGTGGATATGTGTTTGCATTGTTAGCAGTCTTGGCTCTTCGTTGGACATTGAGACGTTCTAGCGCCTCAATTGAGGCAATTCAATTAGCTGCTGCCGAAGCAGATGAAGTTGAAGAACCGGAACCTGAGGAAGAAGAAGACCCACTTGCGGAGGGAGAAATTCGAGCAAGTTCTGATGGTTCCGCTATTTGCCCTTTTTGTTCAACTAGGTCTAAGTTGCCAAAGGACAAAACACCTCCGTTCAGATTCCGCTGTCCCTCCTGTTCAGAAATAGTTAGAGTGGTAGAATAGTTACTCCTCTTCTTCGTTAGGGGCTTTTACTGCTATCACAAGAAATGCCGTATGTCCTATCGGAGTATTACCTGGTCTGACTCCTCCTCTTTTTGTCAAAGTCCACCTTCTCTCCATTAATTCTCCACCCCATTCAACAGTCAATCCTGATTGTTCTAATGAAGCCCAAGATTTCGCCATTTGGTCAGGAGATGGACAATAACATGCAATTCTTCCACCAAGGCGAAGCATTTCCCCCATTTCTGGAATTGCAGCCCATGGTTCGGGCATATCTAGTATCACTGCATCTAATTCATCTACCAATTCAGATATTTCTGGAGACGCGCCAACTATATCTCGTTGTAACAATGTCCATGTGGGCATCCCGGGAAAAACATCTGCACATCGATACATATTTTCAGCACCTACTGATGCATGTTCTTCTCTTCGTTCTATCGAGATCAAAGTCCCCCCCGGTCCTAGACTTCTGGCAATGTGCATCGCGAGTCCTCCAGAACCAAATCCGGCTTCAAGAACACGATCATTTTGCCCAATCCCCATCCAAGCAATCATGAATCCAGCATCTTTTGGAGTAATTATCTGGGCTCTTCGTTTCATTGCAGCTCTAAGTTCATGTAAACCCGGAGACATTCTAGTAAATGATTTAGTCCCGATTTTAATTGAATTACCAATATCTAAGTCCCCTATTTCTCTATCCGGGTCAATTCTTCCTATACCTCGAATTCGTCTTTCTCCTCCCGATCGTGAGAAGGCGTAAACCTTCCCCCCTGTCTCTCTAAGGACAATAAGTTCGTCTCCAGCCATGGTATCTGCCAATGCTGCCTACATTTCAAACCTCATGAACCTCTAAACATTCAGTTTCTGAACTTAATCGACTAACGCTTATACGCTTCTGTGTACTCGGATTTTCAATGTACTACCGCATGGTCTACTCATTTGTCCTAACATTTCTTATTGTTATGATGTCAATGGGGAGTTTAGTTGATCCGCTGGCAGAACCAGAATTAATCACTCCACTTGCTGAGGAACCTGCTGTTCTCGACGCACCTAGTCCGGGCCATGTTGTATTGGCAGAGTATGTCGGAGGACAGAATTGTGGTCCTTGTTACGCTTATGCTGGCCCTGATATGAAGGCTCTAAAAAACACTAACTCTGATGAACTTGTGTACATATCCTACCTGCCTGCGCGTTGGCAAAATATTCGTACAGCGCAGGCAGGAGATGTGGCTCCCATAAACAGAATAAGTCATTTGGATGCCTCAGGATCTAACAGCGCTCCGCGAGCCTACTTCGGCCAATGCGCCCACGGCTCAAGTTCCTGTTATATGTCAGGCGCACTTCAAGGTGGTGGCACATACGATGATTTCTTTTCAGGTAGAAATGGAAAATCAAACAATATGCACAGCACCGTAAACTCCTACGGTATGTCCATTTCCCAAACTCAAAGCGGTAGTGATGCGACCATAACTGTTGAAGCTACATACTACGGCAGTGGAACATCAAATGTTCGTGTAATGGCGGCAGTAACTGAAGAAGTATGCAATTCCTACCCTTATGCAGATGGTTCCAAAGCAGGCAATTGCTGGAAAAAATGGTTAGTGGATAGTTCTAACACCGGACCAATTTCCATGACCCTTTCCAATACTCCTACAAGTTACTCTTGGACAGTACCAGTTTCAACAGTTAGTGGGGGCATGTCAAACATGCTCACAGTTGCATGGTTACAAGACGGTTGGACTTCCGGGGCCACTAGGCATGCTGTGTTATCTGCCGCAGATTCCAATATGTTGCCTCCAATTGATATCTCCATAAACTCCTTCACTGCTGAGAGTAGCGACGGATATTCTGGAATTATTTCAGGAGATGAAGTTGATTTGAGTCTCTCAATCAAGAATCTTGGTGCAGAAGTTTATTCCGACGGGGGCACAATTGAAATTTTCAAGGTTGATGGGATAACTGAAACCTCATTGGGTTCTACTTCTGTAAATACTCTTTCAGCAGGAGGAACTCAGATGTATTCTACTACTTGGGACTCCGCTGGGGAAACGATAGAAAATAACGGCAATACTAGATTTAGAGCCAGAATTTCTGTCGTTGATTCATTTGGAAGCAATAATGTCGTAGATTCTACAGTTGACCATGATGCAACTCCTACCCCTGTTCGACCGATGCCTGATGGCACGAGTACAACTATCCCTCGGGGAGGAAGTTTAGGTTTTGACATGACTGCTCTGCCTAATGATTTTGTAGACACAATCCAAACAATGACTACTGAATTACAACATAAACATTCAACAGAAAACTCATGGGATTCATCTTGGGTGTCTATCCCTGTAAACACAATAGGAGAAGGTACGGATGAACGATATGTTGCTACTGTTGTCCCCCCTGTGACCGCGGAAAGTGGAGACTATGATATTCGAAGTCGTTGGACTGATTCTAGAGAACAAACTTCTGATTGGTTGGTGACAAATAACGCATTTACATTGTTGAACGGATTGCCAACTGTTCTATCTTCATCTGACCAAGGTTATTCCGGTGTTCCTACAGTAAAAGTTGACACTCGTACTCCCGTATCCATGGTTGGATTAATTGCTGATGCTGAAACTCCACTCAATCAACTTACAATAACCAGTAATTCTCCTAACTTTATTTCATGGGATCCATCTTCTATGATAATGGAAGTACAATTTTCGAATATTGATCGTGACGCTCAAGGAAATATTAGGAATCAAGGAATTCAAATTACAATGTCTGACGGAGAGGACCAAAATGATGGAACAGTCATTTTTTCTGTAATCCCCAACGGAGCACCAAGTTGGTCGCCAATACCTACCCAGACCATCAGCGAAGGAGGATCTGTTGCCGTAGCTTTGACACAGTATCTTTCTGATACAGACATTGATGGAGAAGATGTCTCGGAAGCAGAAATAGCTGCTTTAGACATTCATGTCGTTAGCGTCACCCCAGAGAACATTGTCGAAGTCGAACTTTCAGGTCAAACAGTAAACATAGATACGTTAGATGACGATGTCACTGGAACAATAGAAATCATATTGAGGACAAGCGATGAATCACAATCAACAGATACCACTCTGACGGTGATTGTACAAAATATCAATGACGCACCTCAATTTGATATGACTGGTATCGAAGATCTTAGGCTGAAGATCGGCGAATCATACACATTGAATACCTCTTTGCATGCAACTGATGTGGATGATGATGGTGCCAACATTTTTGCTCAATTAACCAGTTCAGAGCCCGGGGCAATTACCCCAATCGCAATTGGAATATACACGATGTCTTGGCAAACTGAGGGGCCGAAATTAGTACAGGTCACTTTAACCGATCCAAATGGAGCAGTCGGTCAATTTGCTTTCACGGTTACTGTAATCGGAGATATTTTGATGACATGGGATGAAGGGAGCCCCGGAGCAGACTTATCTCTGACATATGACACCATTGCCTTCGAATCCTCGCCAAAAATGCAAGTTTCCTACAACGGAATCGAATCATTTTCTTCGGTTGTTGTTGACTGGCAGATATGCAACGACATTACTGGGACCTGTCATTCTTATGGATATTCAGATGGTTTTGATACTGAATTTGATGTAATCTCAACATATCCTGACGGGCTTAAGATGGGAGACGAAATCAAGATAGGTGTTGTTGCCACCGACACTTCTGGCTTCGATTACAAAAGCCTTGGCTATTTTACTCTGAGCGCTGAAGAGCCAGTAATTTTTGATTCTGATGAAGACGGTGTTCCTGATTCAGAGGACGCCTTCCCAGAGGACCCAAATGAAACTCTAGACACAGATGGAGATGGAGTTGGTGATAATGCTGATGCTTTCCCAGAAGATCCTTCCAAGTCTGAAACATCAGGTGTATTTTCAACTTCTGGAACTTCATTAATCATGATTCTCGGCATAGTAGGATTATTCCTTGCTGTAGCAGTTGTGGGGCTTAGTCTCCTCTTTGTTGCTAAGAAAAATAGAGTCCCGCAAGCTGTAGATTGGTCCAAGACAATTCCAGCAGCCGATCATTCCGCGAATTCAATGTATGGTGGGGCAGAGCATCTATTCCAACAGCCACTAGTTCAGGCTCCCCCTGTTCAACAAGGTCCACCGTTACCCTCTGGCGGCCTACCTCCGGGTTGGACAATGGAACAATGGGCATATTATGGGCAGCAGTATCTGGATAATGGCGGAAAACTTTGATTTTTTCCCCCAGAGTTGTATATTTTTCTATTACGCACCTTCAAGAATGAGGCCTATTCATCACATGCTATAGAGGGGACGTTATGTCGGGTTCTAACATCGATTCTTCGGACACTGAAGAGGGAACAAATGACATCGATCCATCCGAGGAAGAAACTAGTTCAAACACTACTAACTGGACAAATTCTGGTAACTCAGGTTCTGAAATTTGCACTACACCTGTAGAGGATTGGGTCGAAAATCTGAGTATAGGCCCAAACTCGTTCGAGTCCACTGAAGATGTGCCACTACCCAATCGTCTAGTCGATCAAGTAATCGGCCAAGACGCAGCCTCGATTGTAGTAAGAAAGGCTGCGGAACAGAGACGTCACGTGATTTTAATGGGTGACCCTGGGACAGGTAAATCTATGCTTGCCAGATCAATGACTGAGTTTCTCCCCAAAGAACAGATGGAAGATATCCTAGTTTATCGTAATCCTGAAGACGAAAATGAACCGAAGGTTCGTACAGTTCCCGCAGGGAGGGGAGATAGGATAATCAAAGAAAGAAAGGCAGCCATTCGTCAACAGAGAGAAAGAACAAACAAGACATTGTTATTCATTCTAATTTTTGTCGGTGCAGCATTAGTAGCAGCTACTATTTCCACAGGGGATATACTCACACTACTATTCGGAGGATTTATTCTAGCCTTTGGATACTTCTTCCTTCGTTCCCGTTTATCTGCAGCAGATGAAAATAATATTCCGAAGTTATTGGTAAAACATGAGCGAGGTGACGATGTCCCCTTTGTTGATGCTACCGGTGCTCTCGCAGGCGCACTTCTAGGGGATGTTCGTCACGATCCGTTTCAGTCTGGTGCAGATTTAGCAACACCTGCTCATGAAAGAGTTGAGCCCGGTTCAATTCATCGTGCACACTACGGTGTTCTCTATATTGACGAGATTAACATGTTAAGGATGGAAGAACAACAAGCATTGCTCACTGCAATGCAAGAGAAGGCTCTTCCTATCTCAGGTAGAAGCGAAAGAAGTAGTGGGGCATTGACAAAAACTGAACCAGTCCCTTCTGATTTCATCTTAGTTGCAGCGGGGAATCTCGATTCAATGGAAAGAATGCATCCAGCATTAAGAAGTAGAATTCGAGGATATGGTTACGAAGTTTATGTAAACACAACTATGGATGATACCGATGCTAATCGTAGGCGTCTTATCCGATTCATCGCTCAGGAAGTAAAGAATGAGATGAAAAAGAAATCAGGTAAGCCCATTCCTCACTTCAACAGGGCTGCCGTTGGTCTAGTACTGAAAGAAGCTCAAAGAAGAGCAGGAAGAAGAGGAAAACTGACTCTTCGTTTGAGAGAATTGGGCGGTCTTGTACGAGTCGCTGGAGATTTAGCCGCGGAAGAAGAGGCAACGCTCGTCACTCCTGACCACATAACTCGTGCTAGAATAATCGCTAAACCTCTTGAACAACAAATTGCAGACCGTTATATCGAACGACAGAATGAGTATGCAATGTTAGTCAACAGCGGTGCTAGAGTAGGCAGAGTAAACGGACTAGCGGTTCTCGGTGCTGATTCTGGGCTATCCGATTTTTCAGGCATTGTATTACCCGTAGAGGCTTTAGTCACTCCCGCTCAAGGTCGAAATGGAGCAGTTTATGCCACTGGAGGTCTTTCTGATTTAGCTAAAGAAAGTGTGACCAATATCAATGCAGTCGTAAAGAAGTTGACTGGCAAAGATATTGCAGATTATGATATTCATGTTCAATTCCCTGGCACTCATGGGGTTGACGGAGATAGTGCCTCAATAACAATGGCCACAGCAATAATTAGTGCTTTTGAAGACCTACCGGTAGATCAAAATCTAGCCATGACAGGAAGTCTTAGCGTAAGAGGAGAGGTTTTACCAATCGGGGGTGTAACAGCGAAGATCGAAGCCGCTGCCAAGTCAGGAATCACTCGAATAATCGTCCCTCGAACAAATATGAGGGATGTTTTAATCGACGAAAAGTATCAATCTATGGTTGATGTTATTGCTGTTGATTCCTTAGATGAGGTTCTTGAACACGCATTGATTCAGAGTGAAGAAAAGGATAGTCTGGTAGATAGACTGTCTAATGTTGTCGACAAGTTAACATCTATTCCGGATAAAAGCCCGGTATGATTTATAATCCCATAAAGGATAAAATCCATACAATCGGATCTCCGAAGATAACTGTCAGTATGATGCTCGGAAAAACATAAACTAAGAACGGATGTTTCTTTGTAATCCATGCTTCTGTTTCACCTAACTGGTTTAGTTCATCAATTTTGATTGCAATTGTTTCTGAATTTTCCTTGGATCTCTTTGGTCTCATGCGAACAGAAATTTTTCTCTCTCCATCAGTTCCATCAATAACCTCACTTAGAATCCATACATGCTTTCCTGGAATCTTATTTAATGGCCATTTTTCTGAATGCCAAATCATTTTGACTGGAGAAGTTACACCTTTGGAGATATTTGTTGCAATTGTTCTAATAGGTAGTAGAAGGAAACTAGCAGCGGACCAAACAAGGACAGAAATCATTGGAGGGATCATAGATGTCATCCCAATCACGCCAATTCCTGACCACCACGGGATAGCAATAGCCACTATCATCAATGCTTTTGCGTCTGCCCCTCCATGAAGTAATCTCATTCTCCATGCAATTTCAATAAATCCTATACAGATAGAAACTCCAATTAGATCGAGTAGAATGTGTGCATGTACTAGAGCTAATTCTAGATTAGATCCATCCTTTATCAAGAATAGAGGAGGATTAGAATGTAGCCCCATAATCCATAGTGCATTCTCTGCATGAAGTATTATGCTACATCCCAATCCTACTAATCCTAAAACATACCAAGAGAAGACAGCCCAATCGAGAAATGAGCCATTTTTCATATCGTTAAGCGAAGGAGTTCCTATCACACTAATTGATGCCCAACCAACTATGCCTAATGCCAGTAAAATCAATGAGATATCGGCCTGTAAAAGCATCATTTCGATACATAGGAAAAAAACGATGGCTACCCCCCATCTTATCCACCAATCATTTGGCACTCTTCGAGTCCAATAATCCATAGCCGCGGCTCCACCCATACATAGTAATAGAATTGTCAAACGAAGTAATCCGACAAGATCTGAGGGCGCCACTGTCCACATCTGATACGACTATATTCTACAATGAACTTAAAGTGGGTCGTCCTTCAACCCAAGAATAGTGCGGAAGGATGTGTGGAAGCCATGAACGATGTAAATACGCGAATCCAACAAATTGCTACTGTTCTTGAACAACTTCAGGATAGCCAAGTTCCTCGAAATATCCGAAAGTCTGCGAAGGAAGCAACCACTGAATGGTTACTAAATGAGAATAAGGATATGGATGTACGTTTAGGAATGACTGCAAGTAAGTTAGATGAAATTTTCAACGATGCTAATCTCCCCATTCATTTTGGGCCACTTTGCCTTCAAATTCAAACCGCTCTTGAATCTCTTCTCCGGGAAGTTCAATAAGTGATTCGATAATGATAGTTATCAACGCTGTTTCTTTTCTACAATCTTTGGGCGGAGACCCTTGTAGCCACATTTACGACATTTTAGTGTCTTCTTTCGACCCCTATGAGTTGCTGAGCATTTCATGCAGACCCACTTGTGTAGGTTGCGCACCTCCGCCTCAGGGAACCGGGCCATGGCATTTGGGACCAATGCACCCTTCATAACCGCATCGGATGGACTGATGTTCTATCTCCTCACAGAGGCATCATTCAAAGGCCGCAGTCACCCGTCAGTAATCATGCCTGCAACAGTAGTCCTCGGAGCACAGTGGGGAGACGAAGGAAAAGGGAAATTAGTTGACCAATTAGCGTCAGAAGCGGATTGGGTAGTTCGTTTCCAAGGGGGATCGAACGCGGGACATACAATTGTGATTGGGGAACGTAAGTTAGCCTTCCATCATCTTCCAAGTGGTATTACTTACAGTCATTGTAATTTGGTACTCGGTGATGGGATGGTAATTGACCCGTGGAAGTTGGAAGAGGAATTGGATTCTTGGTTTGCTTTTGGTGGTGAAAGACCTGAAGGTGAACGATTATTTATTTCTGAACGGGCTCATATTACACTGCCATATCACAGAATTTTAGATGGAGCGGATAAGGAGATTGGAACTACAGGAAGGGGAATAGGGCCTACATACAGGGATGCAATAGATCGTATTGGAATCCGATTTGTTGATCTTCCGTCATTATTGACTGATGATATTAAAATCAATTCCATGGTTAATCGAATGAATAGTCAATTAACAGCAGCAGGCCTTGATTCAACTATTGATAAGTTGACGTTGACTAATGATCTTGTGTGGATTCAGAATCGATTTGGGGCATCTGTTCGACCGACTGCGGTAATGATAGATCATTCTTTGAAGCGAGGAGAATTTGTTTTACTAGAAGGTGCACAAGGAGCTTTACTAGATATTTCACAAGGAACATATCCGTATGTAACTAGTTCTGTTACCAGTAGGGCCAATGCAACACATGGAGCAGGAATACATCCTGGTCATGTGAACAGATGTATAGGAGTTGTAAAGGCATATACCACAAGAGTAGGGCATGGTCCCTTCCCTGCTGAATTAACAGATAATGTGGGTAAACACCTTGGGGAGGTCGGTCATGAATTTGGAACTACTACCGGACGTCCAAGACGTTGCGGTTGGTTGGATATAGTCCCACTTCGTCATGCAATGAGGGTGAATGGATTCGATGAAGTAGTTTTGACAAAATTAGATGTTTTAGGTGGGCTAAACGAAATTGAAATTGTGATTGGATATGATGTCGAGGGATTACAGGTTCATGAATTTCCCGCAGATATCGAGTCACTAGAAAAGGCTACACCCATCACGATGAAATTACCTGGTTTTCCACTACACTCTCTTGATGAATGGCTAAAATTATCTAGAGAAGCAAGGGCTACAAATCAAGGGTACTCAGTATTACCTCAAGAAGCCCAAGTGTATATTGAGACAATAGAGAAATTACTAGGGATCCCTGTCACTAGTGTTGGGGTAGGACCAGATCGTGAGGCCTCCATAGAGAAGTCAAACTAAACCCAAGATTCATGTTCGTCCTTTCACAGCATCGTGCATGGGCTTCAAGAAGAAGGCACGGGCGAATCGTGCTCCGAAGGCTAAGAAAGTCAAGTCTGATGATGAAGATGGGGAAGTACCTTGCGACGTTGCTGGATGTAAAAAATGGGCAGATAAGCGATTTGGCGGTCGTTCAATAGCGATCGATAATGCAATTGACGTGTGGGGTGATGATGGACTTAAGAGGGATGTTAGAAGAGTTCGAATTTGTCGCCCGTGTTATCGTGAATGGAAGAAAGCCAAAAAGGATGAACCAGATCAATATTGAGTTTCATGTCCATTCAGGATTTGGAGACCACCACATGCATGTAGAATTCGGTTTAGGCCAATTCTCGGGTAATTCACCTAAATTTTCAATTAATGAAATAAAGAAATCACGATGTTTATTCAAGACCTTTTGAACATCTTCTTTACGAATAGTCTTACCTCTTGAAGGAACAATAACTTCTGGATTAAGTTCAATAATCTTCTCTATTGATTTTAGCATCTCCGGAATATTTCCTGTAGGCAAATCCGTTCTCCCGGGATGTTCTGGTGATGGAATTAAATCTCCTGCAAAAAGAATAGATAATTCTGGAATAAAAAATGAGGAATGACAGTTTGTATGGCCAGGAGTATGTACACACCGAATGTTCCCCCCACCTAGATCCATTTCCCATCCATCATTAACCGGTTTTGTTTCAGTTACTGGCATATCCGAATCATATCTTGAAGCCCAGGTTGTGAGTTGATCGTTTGAAATTAAAGAATTGGAAGCAGCAGGGTGAATGAATACTGGAGCATTAAATTTCTCCCCGAGAAATTTTGCCGCTCCAGAGGTATCATAATGCCGATGTGTCAACAAAATAGCCACTATTTTAGGCAGGTATTCAATTTTAGAATTGATACGTTGTTCAATATTTACTTGGTGCCAAGAGGTTCCTGAATCTATCAAGACACTTTTTTCCGATCCAGCAACAATTGAGATGCTCGTATCATGGTGGATGCCGGGTAAACGTATGACTTCCACATGCTTTGATTCATCCTCTCATGAATCAAGGTATTGCTTGGAGAACATAGCATTGTCTGTAACCACAGAAAGGTAATATTTATATATGCTGGAGTCGAACTATACAACCCAGAGTTGGGAAGATGGTGTTATAATGGACACAAAGAAAAAAACAGAATTACAAAAGGCAAACGACATCGGGAGAGGCGGAGAATTCGTTTCATCTCCTCGACCAAGCCAAAAGCAACGAAGGACAGATGGGCATTCTGAACCTTGTAAATTATGTGGGTCGAATGAATGGGATACTGACATTTCTAGAGGCGAGACTGTTTGTTCTGTTTGTGGTTTTGTAGTCGAACAGAATATGATTGATCCCGGAGCCGAATGGGTCAACCACTCTGACGGGGCAGATCGCTCTAGAGTCGGTGCACCTACTACAGTTAGTCTTTCAGATAAGGGTCTATCGACAGTTATTGACAAACGTGATTTGACTGGCGGAAATGCAAGGTTAAATGGTATGTCCTCTAAACAGGTAAGAGACTGGAGAAGAAGAGCGACAATTGATCAACGTTCAAAAACTAGGGATAGTAGATCAAGGAACTTAGCTAAAGCCATGCAATTTATTCGTGATAGAGGCGATCTCCCGCCTCAGTTAAGAGATCAGGCAAGTGGCCTATATCGTAAAGCCGTAGAAAAAGGATTAGTTACAGGTAGATCCATTAGAGGAGTTACTGCAGCATGCGTGTACATTGCTGCTCGCGAAGCTCGTATTCCGAGGAGAATTGAAGATGTTGCAGAAAGATTTGATATGACTTCAGAGGTTGAAGTCAAGGAATTAAAACGTACAATTCGTTTAGTTGCTCGTGAATTGGGCACTCATCATATTTCAGGTCCAGTAGAGTATCTCGATAAATTTCATTCTGACCTTCAATTGCCTCCGAGGGTATTAGGCAGGGCTAATGAAATTTGGGATCAAACCAAGGAAGACCTTGCTTGGCAAGGAAAAAAGCCTTCAGGAATCGCTGGGGTATTACTATACCGTGCTGCAGCAGATTGTGGTTCTAATCGAACCCAGAACGAAGTCTGTAGTGTGTGTGGAGTTAGTGAGG
>CAZRCY010000024.1:16585-19398 GCA_964598735.1 uncultured Candidatus Poseidoniales archaeon | reverse complement strand
TCAAGAATCCCCACCTCGATAAGAGATATTGGTAATTTGGATATTGAATCTGAATTTGATAAATTAGGGGTCACATTAGGTCCAGTTCCCACGGCTGAAGAATTGAGGGCTGCTCTGTTGGAATTAGAGCCTTTTGAACCATTAGAAGAGGCTAGCACCGAACTAGCATTGGAAGAGAGAGTTCTACAAGTATTAATGGAAATTATTGTAAGAACTCATGGATGGCCAAGTATCAGCGAATCTATCTTGTTTGAAGTTCTAGGCAGTCGTTTTTCTATGGATTCAAATGCATTTGGTAAATGGTTGAGAAGATTATGGAAACAGGGTCGTGTGGAGAGGATATTTGGATCAGATGGTGAAGATGCATATGCTCCCTTCCCATTTTGGTTACAAAAAGAGTAATAACATCTAGTTCATTTTTATTACATTAAAAACGTAGTACTGGTGCTTACTTCCAATCTTTAGCAATAATCATGACCCCATAACCCTCAATAAGAGTCGGTTAAGTGGGAATGTCATGATGTCCCCAGCGAACGCCTTGAATCAACCTAAGTCTACCCGACGCATATCATTACTGTTGGTATCTCTGATGCTAAGCTCAGTCTTAGTTAGCCTTGTACCTACTGTGCTTGCTTCTCATGAGAAGACTTACCATACACAACGAAATCCAACAACTATTGCTGCTGGTGATTTAGATTGTGATGGTGATGAAGATATAGTCACGGGAAGTGAAATGGGTAATTTTTTAACAATCTTGTACAATGATAATGGGGATTTTTCTGAGCGACAAGATGTTTGGACAGTGAATAACAATTCAAGGAGAGCCGGATTTGATGATATTGCTGATTCATCCGAGGTTGAGATTGGGGATATAGATGGAGATAATAGTCCAGATATAATTTACTTCCAAGGTAACATTAGAACTGTTAACGGTCCGGGTGTAATGGGTAATCTAACAGTTATTTACGGTGATTGTTCTGGAGGATGGACTGAATCGAGCCCGATTACTATTTCACCTTACATGATCGGAATTGATGTCGCTGATGTTGATGGTGATGGAAATGATGACATTGTTTCCCTAACTCTTGATTACAGTATTGTAAACATGCAACTGGCAATTTACCGTGGACCAGACCCTACTCAGGTAACAAATCAAGCAACTACTACAATGCCTCTCGGAGGTACATCGGGAGCATATTACTATGATTTCACTCTAGGCTCATATGGTGAAACTGTTGCAGGTGGTGGAATTGGCGGTGGACTGGGTGATTGTGAAGATCTCGATGCTTGGTTGATGACCTCCCCTCCGTACAACGGTCCTCAGTCTGGATTCGATCCTGGTAACTGGGATAACGTTACAACAATTGAATATGATTGCACGGCCAATACATTCTACAACCCTAATACAAATCCAACTAATGTCCATAAATTTGCAATGGGCACCACTAATGACGGATATCTCGATGTCGCAGATACCGATGGTGATGGACATGTTGACTTGGTTGCTATGACTGATGGTTGGGATCAGAATGTAACATATGCAACAAAGAATGGTGGTAACTGGGTCACAGGAAACTATGCATACATTGGTAATGCGGTTGGTTCCTCTGTTTCTATTGAAGATATCAATCAAGATGGACATGTTGATTTTGTAGTTCCAAGTTTGTTTACTATTACCTCAATTACATCTACTGCTTTAGGTAACACTACTCTTCTTTCCACAGACAACCTACAAGACCAAAACACAGTTCAGATTATTCTGTCTGATGGCTCTGGAGGATGGGAAAACCCACAATCCTTTGACGTAGGCCGTAGGCCGACCATGGCTATCGTTGGACAATTAGCTGGCGGAAGCGGCAGCGCACTGGATATCGCAGTAGGACAAAGGGATTACACCTTTAGTTACACTGATGGAAGTTTGTGGATTGACTCTAAAGGATGGGCTGGATCTGTCGACTCCGTTACCATTGTTGAGTTAGATAACCAAGATGTAGGAATTACAGGACTATCTGTGTCCCCCGCAGCATACAATCCATTTACGCAGAGCGGCCAACTCGGTGAAGGAACTAGAAACGTGAATGTCACAGTTCGTAACACTGGACTTCAGACGGTAAGTGGTTCGGCAGATGTTGAAGTAAAGGTTCGAGATATTCTTTCGGGAACTGATACGGTTGTTTATTCTAATGATTTTGATGGGAATGTAGATAGTTCAAACTGCTCAGGGTGTTCCCTTGATTCTACTTCTTACACCGGAGAATGGGGTTCAGGAAGTTCTTGGCATGTAGAATCTGCATCTAATAGTTCAAACAAGGCAGACACCCAGTTTGAAGCTCATGATAACCCCACTGGATTTATGTGGGCAGGTCTTCGATATGCTAACTCTTCTGATGGAGGCTCTCTTGAAACAGGTTATCTCAACAACATGGATGAAGCCTTCTTCATCGAGAATGTCGATCTAACCAATTCTGACACCGCTGCTTTGGATATCGATATGTTGTGCGCTGTTGGTTATTCTATGGTGTATTACAGTTCTACTGGTATTGCAAACCGAGTGTTGTATGACGATGTATGTACCATCGATGTTTGGTCTGAAGCAGATGGTTGGGACACAATCAATTACATGGGTGGCCATGATAACGATAGAATTCTGTACATTCAAAACGGATATGCACCTGAAAGAGCAGTTAACAATAACCGATACTATGCTGGTACAATTTATGATTGGAACAATTACACTGGAGAAGATGCAATTGACCTAACTCCATGGGCTGGAGAAATCATCGATCTTCGATTCAGATTCCGTTCTGGTTTCG
>CAZRCY010000024.1:0-16485 GCA_964598735.1 uncultured Candidatus Poseidoniales archaeon | reverse complement strand
CCTGCGACATCTGAGATTACGTCGTTAGAGAAGGGTGCATTGTATGCTGCTGATACTTATCCAATCGATGTTAAAGTTGAGAATCGCGGAAATACTGTTACAGATTTTGATGTTGTTGCTAAGGTCTACACAGCTCAGAGTACTGAACTTTTGAGCGAGGACTTCGAGACAGGTTCTGGCGGATTCCAATTTGGTGATGATGGAGATAATTTCGGAGTTGTAATTGATGACACAGCCCCATCTGTTCAGAATTCACTGGTCCCACAGAACAGACCGGTATTCCAAGGAGGGGCGTATTGGTTCGGAGGTCCAGATGATGGATATGGTACTGATTGGAATGAAACACTGAATCTTGCAACTATTGACTTAACGAATATGCAAGGTGATTTTGCTTACATGAATTTTGATTATTTCGCTGAGATGGAAGTTCTAGAAGATGCTGACGGAAATGTAGTTGGATGGACCGCAGAGACTGGACTTGAGGCCGAATGGCGTCAAGGAAGTAGTATCTACAACGGACGAATTTATGGATCCTGGAACGATGTCAACGAAAATGGGGTTCTTAATAACCAAACTTGTGAAGATTACGAAGGAGATGGCTTCCTCGATGAGATTGAAACTTTCGGAGATCGTTCCGATGATGGAAATTACGTTGTCTGGTTTGATTCTGAAGGATTGAAGAAGTCTGTTACTCTTGATTTGACTCACGTCTACCTATTGAATA
Organism: uncultured Candidatus Poseidoniales archaeon; assembly: GCA_964598735.1. Classification (GTDB taxonomy): domain Archaea; phylum Thermoplasmatota; class Poseidoniia; order Poseidoniales; family Thalassarchaeaceae; genus MGIIb-N2. Next base: position 15,761 of record CAZRCY010000024.1, on the reverse strand, counting down.
CTACTAGCGCAGACAGTAGCCAATGGAGGAGAGAATGCGCTACTTTTGCAGGCTATGAGGTTGATTTCACATGGCGATTCCAGTCAGACCCTAATGCTGCTGATGGTAGTAATGGTCTAGCAGGTTTCGGAATGGACAACATTTCTGTTACAGAATTTACCTTCGTTCCCGATGCTGAATATACTGCTTCTGTTACTGGTCTTGACTCTCAAGAAGATCAGATAGTTACAGTCGGAAATCACGCTTTTACTCAAGGTATTTACAGAATAGATGCAATCAGTGTATTCGACAATACAACCCAGGGGACCGCGTGGTATGGTTTCGATGAATTACTTCTCTCGAACAACCTTACTCGAATAGTTTTCAATGTTGCATCTGTGGATGTGGTACTGAGGGCACCTGATGTCTTGTCTTGTGTCGAGGAATCGATTTCCTGTAGTTATCCAATAGACTCAGTAAGAGGTCATGATTTCCATATTGAAATGAATAATGGTGTTCTCGCTGGAGATTATAACATTAAGATGGATATCGTTGATATGTCAACTGGCAATAGCGTCCCTGGAGCCCCATTTACTTCTGTTGATAATCTAATATCATTAGAACCTCAACAGGCTGCAAATACTTCTTGGATTAATGCTTACAACGGTTGGGAAGATGGTAAGACATACAATATTACGTTCTATGCAGAATTAGCAGATGGAACTCCTTCTGGGAATACCCATTTCTATCACATTACCTTTGAGGATGAAATTGATGTGGCAATTTTATCTGGTCCAACGGATCAAAACCGTCTGAAGACGGTCCGAGAAGATCTTCAGGCAATGGGGATGACCTACACTCAGTTCAAGCCTGACGATTGGTCCACATATGCTACCGATGATTGGCTCACACATTATGACAAAGTTTTGCTGCCTTGGCAGACTGAAAACAATGTTCTCAATGGACAGTATTACAGTCAGTTAGATACTAGTTACAATGGAAACCCATCTGTAAAAGATACTCTCTTGACTTTCATGAACAGTGGCGGAACAGTTCAGATGCATCTTGGTCCATATTCAGATGGACCACATAACGCCTATCTGAATAACAAGTTACCATTTGGAATTGATGTAGTTGATAGAGACACATCCCAAGCTCCTGCAGTCACATGGAATGATATGACTATCCTTGACGCATATCATCCAATCATGGAAAATGTTGCTCCTAGTTCATTTGTCGGAGTAAATAGTGGAAATTTTGTATCTCAAGCAATAATCAATATTGGTCAGACTGGAAACGAGCAAATGCCTTACGTCTGTGGTGGTGAAATCAATCAACCTCGGCCTGGATTCAATACTGCTTTCCATACCCTAATTGAAGGACCAGACCCAGATATGTCTCTGTTGGCAACCTGTGGATATGGCGCAGGTGGATTAATTGTAACAACTATTGATGTTGAAAATCCATCAGTTACCAATTCATTTGGTGATTCAACCTTCCCAATTTTGAGTAACATACTAGCTCATCATGTTTCACCGTATTCCTCTTCGTTTGGTTATGATACAAATGGACCAGATGGTTGGAATATGTTGATCAATGGTGAAGTTCCAGATTGGGAAATCCAGACATGGGATTACAGCAAGATGTACCTCAAGAGCAATGCAGAGTTAACCTTCTCGTTTGAGTCTACTCTAACCGACCTTGATGCTAATTGGGAAATTAAATCAGGCGATGCATTTGCTGTAACAAAGTGGGATGGAGAGACTAATTTGCCAGCAGGAGAGATTGATCATACTGCTGATGACACACACAGCACAACATTCTGTGTGTTAGACACTTCCTCTTCTACAAATTGTAAAACAGATGCAAGTTGGATTGTTACACTTTTCTTACACGATGATGAAGGGCACGTCCGGAAAGCATCTATTGAACTCGTAACGAATGATGTACAAGCAGATGCTGAACGACCTGTTGCGCATGCATCCGTTGTAGATCGTCTGGATACTGCTGATTATATCACACAATTAGATGATTACGAAGTCAATGGAGTTCAATGGATGTTCTACCGAATTTCCTGTCCAGGTAAGAGTACAGATCCTTGTGAGAGACGTGTTTATTTCGATGCAGGTTTGAGTTCAGACAATGATTCAACTGATGGCTCATCTGGAATTATCTCATATGAATGGAGACTTTACTCCGACCGTCGTTATGACCAACTTCCCTCTGGAAGTCCATATCACGAATACGTTCGTTCTACCCCTGATTTCACTTACGCATTCAAGAATGTTACAGTAGACCCTAACGGTAATACTGCTGGCACTCCTATCCGAATGGACTTGACTGTACAAGATAGAGCAAACAAGGATTCAGAGAAGTATCGATTATTCTTCCAAGTTGTTCCTGAAGATTTTGGAGATGCTCCTCCAGATTATAGTATCTTAACCCCAGAAGAAGGAGATTCTCAACAGGGTCCATTGGTATGGATAAATGGAACTGTGAACAGTGGAGTAGAGGATAATGACCTGATGATTCAAGTTGCTCTTTCAGGTAGTGACCTGAATCTAACTCCAACCCAACAATTCTCAAGAAAGAGTGATATGAAATTCAATTCAACATCAGGTTTAGGCAATGAAGATGGATTTACTCTTGCTCTAGGAATTGATGACCTGTACAAGGTCGGGGAAGGTGTGACTCAAACAGTCTACATCAAGATTCAAGAGGGTAGTGATGGAGTTGCAATTTATCAGCAAATTCAGATTAATCTGATTCCTATCGAAGAGGATACTGGAGACGGTGGTGGCACTGTTGTCGATTCTGAAGGAACTGAAGCTGACTCCAGTAGTAGTCTATTGTTGATTGTTGCAGGATTGATCTTCGGATTGGTAGCAGTTGTTGGAGTTACATTGTTCCTGATGCGAGGTCGCGGTGGTGACAATACTGTATCTGGTGGAGAGCAAGCAGTATTCGGTGGCGTTGAGACTATGGATCCGAAGGAAGCATATGTCCAGCAATTAATTGCCCAAGGCTATCCGGAAGAGACGGCTAGGGCTTATGCCGAGCAATATGCTTCACATTTCCAACAATAGCGAAAGTAAACTTGGTTTGCTTCTCCTTAGCCGTTAGGCTGAGCCTTAAGCAAGGTATGATATGTGACTTGATTCACGGTTAATCATGGACGAGAGCAACTCCTACAAGGTGGCGGACATTAGTTTGGCTGATGCTGGTGAAAGAAGAGTAGATTGGGCAAGAGCAAGAATGCCTGTGTTAGCTCGTTTGAAAGCAGAAGCAGAGGAAAATAAACCTCTCAAAGGTATGGTCGTTGCTGGTTGTCTACATGTGACAAAAGAAACAGCAGTATTGATAGAAACAATAGAGGCTGCTGGAGCTACTGTATCTTGGAGTGGTTGTAATCCATTATCTACTCAGGACGATGTTGCAGCATGGCTCGCAAGAGAAGGATACTCTATCTATGCTTGGCATGGTCAATCCGTCGAGGACTTTTATTGGTGCATTGATAGAACAATTGAAGCAAATCCAACTCTTACTCTTGATGATGGTGCAGATTTGATTGTTAGAGTTCATGGCGAAATGTCTGACTATGCTGATGGGGTAATTGGGGGTACCGAAGAAACCACAACAGGTGTCCATCGATTACGTGCCATGGGAGATGCTGGAGATTTACGATACCCTGTTATTGCTGTCAACGATGCAATCACAAAGTGGGATTTTGACAATGTTTACGGAACTGGCCAATCGACTATAGATGGCATAATCCGTGCAACCTCTGTCCTGATTGCAGGTAAGACATTTGTTGTGGCTGGTTACGGTCATTGTGGCAGAGGTTTAGCAATGAGAGCAAAAGGAATGGGTGCAAACGTAATCATTACTGAAGTTGATCCGTTGCCTGCATTAAGAGCAATAATGGACGGATTCCAAGTAATGAAAATGGATGAAGCAGCATCTTTAGGAGATATATTCTGCACCGCAACAGGCATGGCAGACATAATTGTAGGTCGTCATTTCAATTCTATGAAAGATGGAGCAATTGTTTGTAACACAGGTCACTATGATTGTGAGATAAATATTGAAGATTTAGAATCATCCTCTTCATCTGTTCGAATAATTAGGACAGACAATGAAGAATTTACTCTATCAGATGGGCGTAAGATTTTCTTGCTTGCGAGGGGTCGTTTAGTAAATCTAGCAGCTGCAGAGGGTCATCCTTCTGAGGTCATGGATATGAGTTTCGCAAATCAATATCTTGCACTATGTAGGCTTGCTAAAGAAGGCAAGTCTCTTGACCCTATTGTTCATGATATTACCCTGGAACAAGATCAAGGTCTTGCAAAGACGAAATTGGAAACTATGGGTTTTGAAATAGATTCTCTAACAGATGAACAGATAGCATATCACAACGACTACACTGCTGGAACGTGATTATTCTTCTTCATTTCCAGTATACACGTGCCATTCTGGCAGTGTTACTTTCCATTTCCGCCCCATTTTTTCTCCATTCTCTACTACTCTGTCATGTCTACTCATTGCAGCGATTGCTCTTCTATCTCTTAGTGTAGAATAAAGTTTAGACTCTCGAATATTTTGTGGAATACAAACTAGTCCACTAGTTAATTCCGAATTAATTGCTCTGGTTAATTCGTGAGCGGGTCGATTTAATCGATGTACATGAGTTTTGACCCATCTACTTCCAATCATGAATGAAGCAAAAATTATCATGAATCCAAGAACCATTGTTGAAATCCCAGTTGGGGGAATTACCCGATTGATTAGAATTGCTTCTATCCAGATTAACGGCATCACAAAGAAAAATAGCCAATATGTTTCAGTTGTTGGTTTTCTACCACTAAACGCCTTAATCCTAATCCATCCGTCATTATCTGGGTCTTGTGGACGGAAAAAATCATCATTTTTCGATGCTGCACGTTTGATTTGTTCACTTAGAGTTCGAAGTCTCATCATACTCCTAGGATCGGGTGAATCCATCCCTTCCCCAAAAATTTGATCAATTCTATCTGCGGCTTCAGCATATTCTCCAAATTCTGTCAAAATTGCCACTTGTTCTACCAAGGGAATTACTTCCAACGGTTCTACTGTTCTTCGTTGATCCCACCAATTCAATGCTTCTTCGAACATTCCTAGTTCGTCAACTAGTAATCGACCTCCGATGGCCCATGCATCATCTCTTTCGGGTTCTATTTCTACTACAGTTCGACATTTGGCCAATCCAATAGCTGCGTCCTTTAGACTCATTTTTGAGGGCTTATCTCCCCTAGGTCCAGTTTCACTAAATAATTCACGAACCTCTGACATTAAAGCATCAGGAAATTCAGGATCTTCTTCCAGAGTTTTTTGTCTAAGTAGATTGAAAGTAAGTACATCTCCAGTTTGACGTGCCTCCATGGCATCAAGCCAGAGATCGTCTGCGGATTTTCTATTGGACATTTACTGTTCCCCTTTTGGTGGGGGGAGCATGCGATTCATCACTTTATGTGTCAATCAACGTCTATTTCTATCTCTAAAGTTGTTTGAGCCACGACTACCTCTGGAAATTCCTCGGTTATTTGAACGATTGAATCTGCCCCCTGAATTTTGCCGTCTTTCTCCACTATTTCCAGACCTTCGTTGCGTTCTACTGTCCGATCTTCGCCTATCACTTCTTTCCCTCTTAGGGCCTGAATCACCACCGTTTTTCGCTTTTCCACATCTATTACATTCTGTTCTGAATGAGAAATTATTATTTCCACAACTTTTGCAAGTCCAATCCCCATCTCTACTTTGATCTTGATTTTTATTGCCTCTAAATTCTCTATTTCCTGTCCTTCTATCATCTCTTCGAAATCGTTGATTTCCACGGTCTCCGTCTCGACTTCTTCGACTATCTCTTCGAAATCGTTGATTTCCACGGTCTCGGTCTCGACTTCTTCTAGTACCGCCATCTCTTCTATCAGTTCTTGCTTTTCCACACCTGTTACATTCGGTTCGAAATGCAAAATTACTATTGTTACAAGATTGACAAATCCAATCTTGTTTATCTCTGTTTGAATTTCGTCTCCTGTCTTGATTTCTCGAATCTCTTCTTGCTCTAGGAGCGAAAGCCAGAGTAGTTCCGATCAAAGTATCTGGGTCTAAATGAGGATCTAGAATTACTATATTTGTCAATGGATTTGATATCGGTCCTATTACACTGTCAATCCTTCCAATAGTCTCTCCTTTACCGTCCTTTACTCTTTGACCCAACTGTGGGACTGCTCCATCAAATGTTGCTAAAACAGACCCTTCGTGACTGACACGAACTACTGTGGCCTCAAAAGACATGTTTCACTCGCGACGCTTTGTATACATGAGCGCTCCGATGATAGACAGCACTGTAAAGGCAATTCCGGGAGCTGGAAGACCTGCAGATTCCGTGGTTTCTGATGGAACAATAGCGGGTGGAGTAATTGTCTGGTCATTGAACAAGAATGAGGTATCTACAGTTTCAGTAATTGTTGTGCACTCATTTGAGGCATCACAAGCATTTACTGTTACAGTAAATACTCCTTCACCCCAAATTTCGAAATTAATTGATTCACTGGACCACATATTTCCGCTAGTAGTGATTTGACCACCATTCTGTCCATCGATTTCAATGGTAAATGTCACATCTTCCCCATCTGGGTCGCTAAAAGTACCACTCACTTGCCATTGGCTACCATCCCATTCAGCAGACGAGACAGTAATTGTAGGGGGCAAAGAATCCTTTGTCAATACTATATCATAGGTATGAATAAAGTCAGTCATTCCACTGGCTGTTGCCAATACTCGGACATGAATATCCCCAGGACTCAATGAACCCGTATCTACTGAGATATCTGTTGCACTTCCCGACAAAGTACCCGTACCTGTTGCTATTGCATTTTCTTGGAATAACGTAATGGTAACATCCATATTAGGGGATGATGAACTAGGAGTCAAGCTAAACAAATGGGGGGCAGTAATTTGGGTATTAGTAGCCATAGTAAATGGAACTAAGAGATTAAATGTTCTAGTTTCGCCGGCTCTCACAGTTCCGTTATCATCTTCATCGAAAGGAGTACATGATACAGTTCCCCCTCCATTTTCTGGAGTTGTTACCCACCACGATCCATTAGCATCTTCGCTAATTGGCCAGGTTGTAGATGAACATTGTAGATCAATTGCAGAAAAACCCGCTTCATCTCTTAACCATTGTCCTTGATCGACAACTGACATGAATTCTGTATTCGTAGCACTCGGTACAGAAATGTGACTAGAGTCGGCTGGAGCATCATCAGTCCATTGTGGCGGATCGTTTGGAGGAGGTGGCTGGTTTGTAAAGTCACCAAACATATCTTGTCCGTTAGGCCATTGAGCAAGATCGTACGTGGTATGAACAAATACTGTGAGACTTCCATCTGGGTTTGATGTTGGTTCATTGGTGATTGTACCATCATTCTGACAACCTCCTACAGGCGGGGTATCTCCTTGATTTACAACTCCTTCTGCCACATTTCTCCCGTCACATTCTTCAAACATGGCTAGTCTTAACGGATCTCCATCATCTGAATTTTTAGACGGGAATGTCATCTCCAATTCTGCATTGGTCATATTTGTTGTATTCATTGCAATAGTGAAGGAATCAGCGGACGTTATATCTGCTGACCAAGTCATTGTTCCGTTTAACCATACGATAATTCGACATTCGTCAGGGCCGGTCATTCCACTAGTGTCACAATCTCTTTGTCCATTTGGATCGGCAACCGTTGTGGGAATCTCGTAACAATCAGCTGTAGGGTTCATTGCCGAGCCCGGGGGGCAAGTTCTATTTTCAGGATGATTAGAAGGGAACAAATTCCAATATTCTAATTGCATGGGGTTATTATCATCCTTAACCCAACTAGCATTCTTCCAATCAACTCCATCTCCACCTCTATGTGGCAACCCTGTCCTGAATCCGAATCTCGGGTTTGTAACGACGATACAATCCTTTGCTATCTCTTCTATTGCATCTCGCTCTTGCGAAGAAAGATATCCGTTTCCTCCACCAGGTGCCCCAGTTTCTCCAATCAAATCATCCAGATCGGTTCGAACTGTATCTGATAGTGTTCCGTTGATGTATGCTTCTGCCTTCACAAAAGCAGTCTCATAACCTGGGTTGATATCTACCTCAAATTTCGCGTATGAATATTCAAACATATCCTCAAAAGTTATTCCTTCGCAAGCGTCTGCGACCAAGTCTCCTTGTCTTGCTTGGGTGTTCTGTGTGTTATCTTCGGCGGCTAATGCAGCACTTGGATTGGCTCCTAAAAGTGCAAAAATCATCAAAATTGTCAGCAGGTGTTTGGTCTTCAACATGGCAATTCCGTTTCGCAGAGTCATGTGGAAGGTAAAAAAACATGTCATTGTCTGTGGGATAAAAATATGACATTTTTCAGGGTTTCAATTTGCGGAATCGTCTAACATAGTATGTTACGGGCAGTACCGTCCATCCGATAACTGCCAAATTTATCCAACCATCCCAAACTGTAGGCTGGGATACTTGCGGTAGTCTATTTTGGAGAACAAGTTGGTATACTCCATTCGGAGAGAAAAGATCAGCATGTTCTTGGAAACGAATAAACGTCGGATCCGCGGTATTTGTCGCATCAACTCCAAGTATTGTTGCAATGACAACGGTCACTAGTAGCCACATCAATGTGAAAAGCATCCATGTGGCGACTCCAAAGGTGACGGATGAACCTAAATCTAAGGCCATTGATGATGCGATCATCTGAAGCGAAGCATACCAGAGCAGAAGTAGTGCTGTGATTCCTATCCAAACGAATGAATCACCAAATGATGGAAAAATCCCCGTTTGATGTTCAATTATCCATAATGATGAGAATTGAAGAAGCGCCACAGGGATTGCTACACTTAACCACACTCCGAAAAGATGGTTAATCCCAAGTAAAGTTCGACTGATTGGTTGAGCAAGTTCGATTGTTAATTCACCTGTTAGCTTTGGTTTGCTTATCGAATCAAACCCAACGAGAACTACTCCTAAAGTTGCAGAAAGAAGAACAAATAGACTTGATAGAAACATTACAGTTGATGCGCCTTCAACTGAAATAGAACCAGGGAGACTAGCATTAGGGTCAGCAAAACCCCATACTGAACCTAGAATGAATAGAATCAGCAAAGGGTATAGTATGACCATTCTTGGTGAAATTATCTTTGATTTAAGATCATGAACTAAAAGTCGAATGAAAACAAAAGACGTCGCCATCATTCATCCTCCTGAAGATTAATTCCCGCTGAAATTCCTGTAGCAGTACGTAGAATTTCTTCCAAATCAGGCGGAACTCTTTCAAGACTAGCTACTTTTGTTTCTTGTTTGTTTATTCTTTGAATCAATGCAGCACGTAAATCCTGAGACCAAGTTTGATCATGCCGAGTAAGTCTAAGACACCAGTCTCCTTCACCATCCAGTTCCTCTACTGTAATCAATGGATTATCTGAAATATATGAGGCAGGAGATGGTCCAATGCCTGAAATCATTAGACGCTGTCCTACTCCTAAGTCATGTTCTACGCTAGTGAAAGAACCTTGAGTAACAATTTTTCCTTGATTCATAATGGCTACTCCCTCTACAAATCTCTCTAATTCATTCAGTTGATGACTACTTACTACTATCGCAGTCCCACTTTCTGCCATTTCTTTGATCATCATTCTAAATGCACTTTGTGCGACTGGATCTAATCCATTCATCGGTTCGTCTAGTAATAGAATATCAGGTTCTCCAATTAGTGCCGCTCCCAGAGAAAGACGTTGTCTCATTCCTTGGCTTAAACTGGAAAGTCTATCACGTGAACGAGATAAAAGTCCAACCCTTTGAAGAATCTCTTCAGCATTTTTTGCATCTTCTCCTCGAATAATACATAATCGCTTAATTACTTGGAGTGGGTTTCCAGGGCCTGACCAAGCAACTCTTTCTGGCATTAGACCGATTCTTCTCCTTAAGTTCACTCTATCTTCTTCAGAGTGAATATGTTTTCCATTTGATTTGATAACTCCTTTTTGTACAGGAAGAATTCCTGCCAGAATTGACATAAGTGTGCTTTTTCCAGCACCATTTGGTCCTACCAGTCCAATGATAGAACCTGTTTCAATACGAAGAGATGCATCAACAACTCCACGTTTTGGAACAGGTTGTTTTCGTCTTCTGGCAGCCGATATTATTGCCCTCGATAATGGGTGGAGGTATCGGGCTTTTTCAAGCTCTACAAGTACCTCCATGGACTTGTCTATGGATAGGCCATCTTTTTCTTTTCGCTTCTAGACGTGTTTAGAAGTATAAACAAAATTTGTATAAATTTAGCAAAAGTGCTGTTAATTCATTTAGTATGCCATCAACAGATGGGCGGGAAAAACGTAATCTCTTTCCTCTTCCCATTACTTTCATTATTTGTAATCATATTATTAATTGACCTTGATCTGTTTACACAATTAATCTTAGAAATCAGCCCGATTGCTTTACTATTTGTTGTTTTTATTAGTATTGTTCGCCCATTTGCTGGTGGATTAAGGGCATCGGTTACATTCAGTGATATCGGTGAACTTTCTATTATTGACGCATCAAAGGGCTATGTTCTTTCTATGTATGGTTCAATTTTCCTACCCTCTGCAATTGGAGGAGATTTACTACGGATTGAACACATGTCACAAGTGACAGGAGAGTCAAGAAAGGCTGCACTAACAGTTGCTGGTGCAGAAAGAGCAGCAGGTCTTCTTTCTCTAATTGCAATTACAATCGTTCTTTCTTTGTTTGTTGAAAATCAATTAGCAAATTTTAGAGAGATGGCTCTTTTGTTGATAATTTTGTCATTAATGGGAGTATTTGCCTTACTTGTGTCGAGAAAAATAAGACCCGAATCAGTAATTGGTAAAATGCTAATACCATTGACCAAACTCAGTAATCCAATCTCCATTGTGAAAGTGTTTTCACTTTCATTTTTGTTTCAACTATTTACTCTATCAGTACCAATTATCGTAGCGTATGCTCTTGGAGGAACAGACATAGCATTGGCGATTGCCTTAGTCACTCCATCTGTTGCCGTAATTTCTACAATCCCAATTTCAATCGGAGGTTTGGGACTCCGAGAGGCAACCTTTGTGGGTATGAGTACGATGGTTGGCGTAAGTTCAGAAATAGCCTTTCTATGTGGAATTTCATTATCCTCTTCTTTAGTCCTTAGCGGCCTACCCGGAATATTTTTTCAAAGAGAGCTAATATCGAATAAAGTAGATTTAGAGTCTGAGTAACAATATGAAAAATTGTACAATATGACTGTAAGACTTAATTCAAGATTAGGTGACCCAAAAACATGAGAGAGATGGAAACCATGTCCCTTGACATTGTTGTCCCATTGTATAATGATGAAGAAGTAGTTGAATTGCTTTGTGAAACTGTCTTAAGCACGATTGGCAATAAATTCCAATCCGTTCGATTGATTTTAGTTGATGATGGTTCTCAGGATGGGACAAATCTTGTAGCTAGAAAGATTTCTCAAAAAAAAGAAGAGGTAGAATATATCCGGCTTGCAGGTAATTTCGGTCAACACAGAGCAATTTCTGCTGGATTAAAATTCACTACCTCTTCCTTGGTAGCTGTTATGGATTCAGATTTACAAGATCGTCCTGAGGATATTATTCATTTAGTCCAAAAGATGCATGAAGAGGATAATCCGATGGCAATAGCACGCAGGAAAAAGCGTTCAGCATCTTTGTTCAAGCGCTTTTCTAGCCGGGCATTCGCTTTAACTTCAAATTTTTTAGTTCCATTCAAAGTCGATCCAAATTTAGGGGCATTTCGAGTCATGGATCAAAGTATTGTTTCTGAATTAAACCAAGTTAATGAGACAACCGGAACTCCCTTTTCATTGCTTTATTCTATGAGTGTCCCGTTCTCAACTGTTGACTTAGACAGAAGTCCTAGAGTAGCAGGCTCTACTGGATATAATCTCCGTAAATCATTCAGGTTAGCATCGGATAGAATCATGACTTATTCAATTAAGCCAATCCGTCTAGCAATCATGCTTGGAATAATTTCAGGATTGTTTTCTCTAGGTGTTGCTGCATACACTATAATAAATTACGGAATTCAAGATAAAGTAGCACCAGGCTGGACATCGATTGCATTTCTTACATCATTTTTCGGAGGTATGAATTTACTTTTCATGGGTATTTTAGGGGAATATATTGGTAGAATTTATTTGGAGTCCCGAGGGGTTCCAAGGTATTTGATTCGTTATTCAACATTGGAAAAACCGAATATTGAATCAAATAAGGAATAATTCATTGAATAATCTGCTTTATTGTGTTTTTTCCGAGTACCGCTATTGTGTCAACAATTGATACTTCGTGTGAAAAAATGGGTCCACATTGTTCGTATTCTTTGAAGGGCCCATATTCCATCCATTTCAATTCAATTCCTGAATCATCGAACTCATTTTTGATGTAATTTTGTGCGGATGGTCCACTTAGATATACATCCGCATTTATTTCCTTACATATTCCAATTAATCTTTCAGTCCTTTCTCCCTCGATATCGAAATCAGATGCATTCATGAAAACAGTATCTATTTCCAAATATTCAGAGATATTACGAATAATTGCCTGATTGAATTCAGATAATAAGATAATTTCTCTATCCTCGAATATCGGTTCTAGCATATATTTCAGGTCGTCAATATGGTCACTGTAGGAATATATCCTGCGAATCGTTTCGATATGGTTTTGTCTCCATTCTCCATCAGGAAGAATAACTTCGTCTATCCTTCGATCCCTATTTCCTCCGACTGGGATTGTTAACCATACAGGGCCCCTAGGTGTCATGATTTTATTTCTGCTTCTCCAATCTCTTTTTGTAAACTGAACTACGTCATAGAAAACAAAAACATCGGCTTGAGCAATCATCTGAAAATATCCTTTCCAAGGGATATAATTTGATTGGGAAATCACACATGTCTTCATATGTTTCTCACCTTTGTTGAATTTACAAAATCGGTTACAGCCTGTTCTATTTTTGATTCTATTTCTAAAATATTATCTGATGTACCAATCACATGACCAAATCGGTCATTTCCTCCTGAAAATCTCCTCACTAATTCACCTTCTTGCACATCAATTTTCCAGTCTAGACCTTCTTTCATTTCACCCGGTGAAATGAAAACACCCCCCTTTTCTGAAAAAAGGACATGAGCAAAGGTAGGTTTTCCAGATGGTGTAATTGGAAGTTCTACTTCTTGTCCCAATGCAATATTGATTGCCAATTGATACATATCTATTCCCCAATAATTTCCACAAACTTCCGGAAGGCAGGTCCCACCCATTCGGGCTGCGATTTCGATTAATATTGGTCCGTTTGGAGAGTCTATTAGATCTACATTGCAAATAGCATCCTTAATTTCCAGAGCTTTAACCGCATCTTGAATTGCAATTTTTGTCTTCTCTAAGAGTCTATTTTCCTCAGGATGAGGGCACCCATGTCCAATAGGCATTTTTCTTGGGGGAGGTGTCGTAATATCGCTATGAATCATTGTTAAAATTAGTTCATCTCCAATAACAATTGCTTGTGCTCCAAATTCATCACCAGTGATCCATTCTTCGATTAGAACTGTGCCATTTTTTGAAATTGAAAATGCTTCATTAAAAGCATCAGTAATTTCATGAATTCTATTTACTCGAATAATTCCTCTGGAACCGGATGAATCAGTTGCTTTGATTACACAAGGTCCATTCATTTCTTCGAAGAAATTTACGGCTTCATCTACGGTTTTAATATCACGATAATTAGCCGTTGGAACTCCTTTTTCCATAAATTGATGTTTCATTATTGATTTATCCATACATGCATATCCACTCTTGTATCCTGTTCCTCGGAGGCCAATATTATCTACAACAAATCCAATGGTTGGCACACAAATATCAGTAGCAGTGGTTAGAATTCCATCAATATCTAATTCTTGACATAGTTCCAGAATTGCTTTTTCATCTGTGATATCAATCGGATGAAAATTAGATACAATATTTATTCCAGGATAATCTCCTAAAACTGATGCAACATGGACTTCAAGATTCATACTCAATGCAGCACGTATCAATGGTTCTTGGTATACGCCTGCACCTAAAATCATAATTTTTTGTTGCTTCAACATGCCTTCACCTCATTTTGTTGTTCGAAAGAAAACATCAATCGCGGGATAGTTCTCAGAGGCACATGGAAGGAGTCCGATTCAATTCTCCGTTCATTGCGGGGAATGAACGAAAATACATTGACGAAGTCTTTACAACGGGTCATTTTTCTGGAAATGGTCCATTTACAAAGAGGGTGCAGACATGGTTGGAAGAATTCCTTGGTGCCCCTAGAGTTCTGCTTACTCATAGCTGTACTGCCGGTCTTGAGATGTCTGCTATGCTGAATGAATTTGGACCAGGTGATGAAATCATAGTACCATCCTTCACTTTCGTTACTACTGCCTCTTCGATGATGAGAACTGGTGCCAAGGTTATCTTTTGTGAAGTTGAACCTGAGACGATGTTGATTGATATTGAAGATGTAAAATCGAGGATTACGAATCGTACGAAGGCGATTGTTCCGGTACATTATGCTGGTTTTTCTCCTCACATGGAAATGATCTCTGATATTTGTACGGATAACAATATCACGTTCATTGAAGATTCTGCGCAAGGTCTTGGTTCCATGTGGAATGGGAAGAAGTTGGGGACTTTCGCTCCCCTTGCTGCTATTTCTTTCCATGAAACCAAAAATATTCATTCTGGTCTTGGAGGATGTCTGGTTATTAACGATGAAAATTTGGTGGATAAAGCGGAAATAATTTGGGAACGGGGGACAAATCGTAGTGCTTTTTTCAAAGGATTGGTCGACAAGTACAGTTGGCATGAAGTCGGTTCCTCTTTTTATCCAAGTGAACTTCAGTCCGCCTTCTTGCTCGCTCAACTTGAGTCCATTAAATCGAATCTCAGCAGGAGAATGGAACTTTGGAACGAATATGACCGATGTTTTTCCCATTTGGTCGACAAGGGAGAGTTGCGAATTATCAGACCTCCTACCGGTTGTCAACACAATGCACATATGTTTGCTATTGCGTTGAATTCCCCAGAAGAAGCAGATATGGTACGTACCCACCTGAACGATAATGGAATCCAAGCAGTCATACATTATGTCCCCCTTCATTCTTCTCCGATGGGTATCAAGATGGGTTACTCTCCAGAGGACCTCCCACACACAACCTTCGCTGCTCAATGTCTCTTGAGATTGCCGCTCCACCTTGATATGGAAATTAGCGACGTTCAACGTATAGCCTCCTTATTCTGATTCATCCGTTGTGTCCGAAATAGATAGGATTAGTATTCTAATAAAAATGAAAATTATCGCTCCGAGAATTGGTGCACTGAGGAATTTGACCCAGTTGAGATATAGAATATTAATTGAATCAGTAACAAGAGGTAGTGCCCACCCCTCGGTTGCCAAAGAAAATTTCATACTTTGTGTCCCTGCTAGAATACCTAACAAACTAGAAATTGAGAATTTGTCCCCTGAAACTCTAACTGAGGCTAAAATTACTATTCCTAAGAACATTCCAAGAATTAGCATGAAATTATAGTCTGTAAAAAAGGAGTATAGGATGTTATGAGATAATGTGAAGAAAATTAGGAAGATTTGAATTTCATTGTTCCAAATAAATTGGTATTTTTTTGTCAAAAAT
>CAZRCY010000023.1:0-20015 GCA_964598735.1 uncultured Candidatus Poseidoniales archaeon | reverse complement strand
ACTGTCGATTGGAGTGTGAGCGAAGAAATTCACTCTAGAACCATGAAATACGATATTTGGAATGATTCGTGCTCAGATCCAGATTCCGCATCCATCACTCCGATTCTCTATGTAGTTGAAGAAATTGCTCAAGATGAGAATGGGTCAAATGGGCTTGAATTCTATCCTCATGTTATTCGAGATATCCATGAACTCCCATGGGATAGTCCAGTGAATATCACACTTCCAGAGATTTGGGATGGAGAGGATTTTCGATTAGTTCTAGTGTTCGATTGGGAAATGCAATTTATCTCGACTGAATGCGTTGAAGAAATTCCAGTTTCAGGATTCTTACCAACTTCTGGTGCTGTATCTGCTCTTCTCATTTTTTCATTGGCATCAATTGTGATTAGAAAGAAGTAACCTCAAAACTTCGGGTTTATCTACCATCGAAGAACAAGTAAAACGTTGGTGATGCTATGGAGATAACCTTGGAACAAATTCCTAGGGGGCCTCTACCTGAATGGATTTTGCAACATGCAATCCAACAGACGATAGATCCAAGACCAATTTCAGAGGGTGGCCCTTCACGCATTCTTTTCATACATTCATCTGCCCTATCTCGTGATAAATTTCTTAGTAAAATCTCTTCCTCTACGGGAATTGTTGATAGAAGCTCACATCTGACATTGAATGGATTATGTACGAAGATTTATGCTGATTTGAGGGAACCGAGGATGCTTCCTGATGGCCCTTCTCTCGAACTGGCTATTCATTCAATCATGGAAGAAAAAGCCTCTCAACTTGAATTTCCACTATTACATCCTATTGAAGATAGAAAATGGCCTATTTCTAAAACCAGAACATTATTGAGATTAAATTCAACGTTGAGAAGAAATAATGCACCAATTGATACTTTGGCGGAACATCTTCAAGGTGTTCAATCTAGTATAGATGAAATTGAGAAAGCCCTCGCAGGTGCTCATTCTTCTAGATTCTATTCTCGATTAATAGATGGACTAGAGAATTCAGAAAGATCAATTTTCACTTTCGATCTAATTGACGGAATTATCTTAATGGACCATTCACCAAACATTGATCCAATTTATTTGAGAATTTTAGAGTGTATCTCATCACGAATTCCTATTCACCAACTCTGTTATCATGGGTCTCATCGGTTGGGCTATCATGGATTATTAATCGATGATATTCATCCAGTTAAGTCATCGGCAGACTTGCCATCATGGATTCCATTTCATGAGCCAAAAAAGGACGAAAAATCTCCAAATATTCATAGAATCCATATTAGAGATGCATCATCATCAGCTAGAGTAACAGCTCGAATAATCAAAAAATATCTGGACTCTGGAATTGATGATATTTTATTGATTCACCCTTCAGGAAATAACCTTCCCGCTGAATGGAAAAATGAATTATCGTCTCTTGGTATCCCAGTGTCTAAGAGTAAATCACAGCTTAGGAGTAGCCCATTTGTTCATTGGATTTACTCCACAATCCAGATGGCTCATTCGGAAGAGTGCTTCTCTCTTGAGTCCCTTCTTTCGTTTGCTGTTCAGCGTACTATTTCCCTATTTGAATTAGAAAAAGTACCCAATCATCCAACTGAAACCCGTATTCGACCAATTCCAGATCGTGAAGTATTGGAACTATTAGCCCGAGACCGTCGATTAATTGGAGGAAAGGGTGTTTTGTATGACTGGCTTCGTGCATTTTCATCAGACGCTTCTGAATCTAGAAATCCATTGGCATTTGAACAGACGCAGTGGTGGTTTCTTTGCACAATTGGTGCACTTTCTCCCATTTTGAATAATCAAGATATTAGTTTCTTGAAAGATGAGTCCTTCTGGAAAGGGTGTTTTACAGGTCAAGAATTACCATTTGAAATGAATGAATCATCTCCTGATTTATGGTTAAACAATGTAATTTCGATAATGAATAATGATACTGTTTCTGATAATTTTGATGGCGAAAGAGAAGATGGTTTAGTGGGATTACAGATATTGATGTCTGAATTATCAAATTTAAGATCTTATGAGAAATCTATGGGCATTTCCCTGCCTGAAAGTACAGAAATTTGGTGTGACCAAATTCAAGCTGTAATTGATTCTGGAGTTTTACCTGAAGTCTTATCACCATTTTCTCCCGTTTTAGTCAGAACACCAGACGAAGTATTAGGATGTGAAGCAAAGCGCGTAATTCTTGTGGAGCCAACTGCTGATTATTGGGATCTAAGAGTTACTCTACCACCTTTATTGCAAGAGGAAGAAAGACAAAGATTGGGAATATTACGTCCAGATGGCCCCATTCGCCAAACGCGTCATTTATTACAATCGATTTACCATTCAGGAGAAGAAGTCGTGGTAATCGATCCTACAGTTTTAGATGAATCTTCACCACCAGTTGCCCCATATGTAGAATATTGGCGAGAACATTCTGATCCTGAATCCCTACCTTCATTCCTTTCTTCTCAAGATTTCTTAGATGGTTTAGGTTGGAGTCAAATAAATTATAATGACAAAATGTTGATTGTAGCAGAAGATCGAAATATTGAGCCATATTCTGATGGCTCTTCAACAATAGTTGTAGAGAATGGACATGGTGTTTCATGGAGAAGTAAACGTTCTTCTGAAGGGAATTTATTACTAAAGAGACAACAAATCACTACACCTCCATTATCATATACTTCTGCCCTGATAACTCTAGAGTCTCAATATTTTGCGGATAGAATCCAGAGACAGCCCTTCTTACTTTCAGGTTCAGAAGCGTATCATTCAGATGCAAAAATTCGAGATTCAGTGGTTAGTACTAAACCATTAACCATTATCCCAAAATCTAAACATCTTGTCAAAGGTTTACCTCTTCCGGTTGAAAATCCTTCTTGGCCTGTTATCGGAGGTTTATGGAATGAAAAAGAGACTATCTCAATAGATCCCAGACCTCTTTTACCCTCTGAAATCGAAATTAAAGCAGTAGATTTTCGTCATGGTCATTCTCAGGGGGATGAATGGAAAGTCCCTGATGTATGGTCTCCTTCTAGGATTCAATCTTGGATTGAATGTGGAAGAAAAGGCTGGCTATGTCAGGCATTGTATGCTGATTTAGATGATATTCCTGATGAAGAACTTGATAAAAGAACACGCGGAATTTTAATCCACGAAGTTACGGAAGGAATGATTGAGAAAACTCTGGGAATGTCTCGTTCAGTAGAACGAACATCATTCATACCTAGATCTGTTGCTACTAGTGGAATTGATAGAAATGAATTAATGACTAATATGGCAAAGTTACTTGATGAACACGCTCCTTGGCTAACAAGATCTGATGTTGTGACAGATGAAAGATTACGTGATCTCGTTGGAATGGATGAGAAATTGTGGAGAACTTGGTTATCCAAGCGTCAGAAAATTCCTCCATCAGGAAGATTTGCAGAAATTATTGCATCAGAATTTCAGATCCCTGATTCAGTTCCGATTTGTATGGAGTACAAGATTGGAAACAATGTAGGTAACGGCGAAGGTACTGTTATTGGAACTGATAACTCAGGTAATGAGGTTAAAGTACGAGGATCTATAGATAGAGTGGATTTAGTTCCATTTGGTAAGGATGGAGAATTGGTTGATCAATCTGGTAGTTTAGAAGTTGCCCCATTGTATCCCGACGGAAAATGGAAGCCAAGACGCTTGGTTTTGATTCGTGATATCAAGACAGCATCAAAAGATAGGGGGACAGACAAACATCTTAGCGCGTTATTGGAAGATGTTCAACTGGCTATTTATGCAAGAGCATGGGAAATAGAACACAGAGGAGATTTAGTTATTGGAGTAGGGGTAAGCGACATTGGATTAGGAACAATACATCATATTGAAATTGATCCTGAGTGGATTTTAACATTAGATGAACTAGAAATTGGAGAAAAAACAAGTATTCTAACAGGTTTATTTCGACCGTTTACTAGTACTTCGACTTCCCCCGATCAATCAGGATTTAGGGCATGGATGGACCATCGTTTGAATACAGTTTTCAAAGCAGTCAATGCAGCTAGAAATCGTCAAGTTGCACCTAACCCATCATCGATTTGCTCGTATTGTTCTGTTTCAGACATCTGTGGCCTGTCCGGTATTGGAGGTGGGGATAAATGGGTTTGAATCATGCCCAAAGACTTGCATTAAATCTTGATTCTCATCTGGTAATCGATGCAGGTGCAGGAACTGGAAAGACTAAGACGATAGTTGATCGAGTAATAGAACACTATCTAACTCCAATTCAAAGGGCATCAGTAATTTTACCTCGTCCATATCGCCCCGGAAGATTGGCCGGTGGGATGATAGTAGATGGGAATTCTCAACGTGTAGACCTTAATGAATGGAGTGGGCTTCTGCCGACCGAAGTTATTGTATTGACATTTACCAATGCTGCTGCCGAAGAACTCAAACATAGAATTAGAATTGCTTTAGGGGAATTAAGAGAAGGAACAACATCTGGAAAAGATGATGATGGTGCTGATTCTAGAATAATTGCCCAGGGCCTTCCCGATCAATTTCGTATGCTTCTAGAAGATGCACCAATCGGTACAATTGATTCATTTTTCACCCGCTTGGTGTCTCCTCATCGTGCTTTATTGGGTCTTGATGTCACTGATGAACAGGTATCAGAAACCCAACGTGTTTCACTAGAAACATTAGCGGTAAACACGGCTTGGCGTCTTCCTTACAATAATAACAGAAGGGGTGAAGCCGTAGATGCGGGTGTTCCTCCAGAAATATTAGATCAATTTTTTGAGGCAAGAAGAAGAGTCTCTCAAACAGTAGGATCTACTTACACTTGTAGAAGAATTTTGAAAGGAATGCTAAGTAGATCAGTATTTTTATCCGGCGCTGTAGAGCAATTATATGATCCATCCATTGATTCAGTTTCTCCTGATCTAATCCGTAGGGAAATTACATCTTGGTTAGATGAAGACCATATTTTTCAGACTTTGATTCGATTGCAAAATCCTTTGGCAGAATGGTTGGAATTAATCAAAAACGCTGGAGCAATAGATGATACCGACTCAGGTACAAGGCTTGCGGCTTTAGATCACGCACTTTCTCTTCCTCCTCCTGCTGACAGTTGGGAGGCATTGGTAAGAATATTCCATCTTTTCAGAATTACATCATCACAAACAGGTGCTAGAGCAGATGGGGGTAATGGATTAACAGGTTCCCCATCACTTCTACCCAGAGGATATTTACCACCCAATACTGATGCTTGGGAAAGAGGACATTCTGGTTATCCAGAAATTAGTAAAGAACTTATTTCCTTAGCAACTAAAGCGAAAGATGAATGGTCAAAACAAGATCATCTTTTCGAACGAAAAATAGCATTTATCGTAGGTTTACTCGATGATTCAATTCCAACCCATATGCCTTCAAATTATCCAATTCGCCCTCAAATTATTGACATTCCTACTTCGTATTCTGGAAGAAATATTTCAGATGGGCGTCGATTTGATCTTGTTCAAGAAGCAACTATGCTGAATGACCTATGGATAGTCCATCGTGCAACTGCAGGTATTCTTCGTAGACTTAAATCAACGAGAGGCCTACATGATTTCGAGGATATCTCTGAATTGGCAGGGGACCTACTTTTGTCTCGATGTCCACAAACATGTCGCACATTCTACTCAGAACCAATAATTCATTCTCTAGATCAAATCGATATACATCGTCCGTGGTCAGACACTCATATAGATCGTTCTCTAGAACTAGCTCAAGAAGCCATAGAAGACCCCACTTCATTGGGATATTCAAACACTGCTGAGGCGGAAAAAGCCCTATTCGATTTGATTAAGCGTGTTGATTTGTTGAAACGAATACGACGAAGATATCTAGCAATGATTCTTGATGAAGCACAAGATATCAATCCCCGTCAATGGAGGCTTCTTTCTAGATTGTGGGGCCCTAGATTAAGAGAAGAATCAGATTTAATTCCAGACCAGAATCTAGAATGGGAACCGACGGTTTGTTACGTTGGAGACATTAAGCAGAGTATTTACTTGTTCAGACAAGCTCAAGTTTCAACATTCCACCGATTTGCTGACCATCTTCGGCGAATAAATAACCATGAATTATCTACTCTTGATATTTTCAAAGAACCTAATCCTCTGAGAACTACGGAATGGAGTAGAGATCCCAGAGCACTACATGATTCGTTTGTTCGGGCATCTATGCATAGTTCTGAAAATAGAAAGTTATTGAATCCAGAAGTTAGATTCGATGGTACGGATGGTGTGCATCAAATATCCTCTGAGGAAATATCACTTCGTAGATCTGGCCATGTGAGATTATCAATTAATTATCGAACATCTGGTGGTTTACTTCGCATAATGGATCGTTGGTGGAAAGATGTATTCCACTCCAGACATCAAACTTTCTCAAATGCTGATTGGTATGCTGAAGATCAACAATTAACCCCTTGCCCGGAAAAGGAAAATAATCCTGGAATACTTGAGTGGCTCCTTCCAATTGGACCTTTAGGTATTAACCAAGTTCCTAGCGATCCTACTCATCCAATAGATCTATTTTTACACGGTAAAGCAAACAAAAAAGAATTGGAATCTGCATTGATTGTGGAACGAATAAGGGCATTGGTAGATGGTTCTGATTGTAAGATTGGGCACTCTTCTGGCATTCAACAGCACATTATCGAAAGTACCGCTGTTGAACCTAGCGACATAATGGTACTATTACCAAGTCGTAAGCATTATCTTGAATCAATATTGAATGGGTTGAGTGCATTAGGAATCCCCGTACAAGCGGATAAGGAGGGAGCATTATTTTCACGTCCTTCTGTTCGTCCATTATTGGGTCTTGTACAATTATGTGCACGACCTCACCACCGACATCATGCATCTTGGGTAGCGAGATCGGTATTGGTAGGATTGAATGATGATGAACTGGACCGTTTCATCAGAAATTCTCCTAAAGATTCGAATTTAATTGAAAGGATGGTTGATTTTGCTCACACTGAACAACAATCCTCCTTAATTCAGGGATGGTGTAATCGTGTAAATTCTGGGAGAATAATTGAATTATTGGATTGGACTATTGACCACAGTGATTTATTGCTTGCTTATCCCATGGACTCAGATAGAATTGACGCCGAAAATTTTGTCGATTTTATCAGGAATACGTTACAAGAAAGTGGAGGAGACATTGTTCTCTTAGCAGATCGTCTTGCAAGGATAGAACGTGATGGAGATGGTGCTGCAGCCAAAGATATGTCCTCCTCAGGTGGGGTTCGAATAATGACAATACACAAGTCAAAAGGACTACAATCAAAGGTTGTAATTTTAGCAGGAATATTTGGACAATCTCAAACTCGACTAATCCATGAAAATCAAGATAGATTGATTGTAACTCCCCAGATGTTTGGTGTACATCCCAAACCATGGTTAGATCAGAAAGATCCAATTTCATCGGTATGGAATTATATCAAAATATTACATGAATCACAAGTCCAAGCAGAGGCTAGAAGATTATTGTATGTAGCAGCTACTAGGGCTGAAGAAAGATTGATCATTTCTGGTGCACCCGTTGGTACTTTATTTGGCGATTCAGGAATCGAATTAGAGGTTGAGCATGGTTCGACCCCCTCATTTGGATCTATGTTATTGGAGTCCATGCGTCAATCTTCAACAACAAAGAATGTGAATTCTCCTTGGCTTATTGGTGATGAAGAATTAGGTGTTGAATTAACTTCAACCCCAAAGAAGTATCAACTTACAATAGATCCAGTATTTGTTTCTACGAACAGTAGAATTGGGGTTGACAAAGGAATCGGCATTAGGATTTATCATTCTCCTGAATGCTTCGAAAATAGAACAATTCCTAAAACAGTGTTTCGTTCAATGTTTGACCTTAGTGAAACCTTGAATGATATCAAGGAAAATGGTCATTATAGTACTACTTTGAAACCTAGAAAGGTTATACTGAAATCTAATATTTCACCAAGTAGTCTTGATATTGCCAATACTTGTATGCGTAAATATTGGTTAGAAAATCGAATTGGTCTGAAACAAGAGATCGATGTCTTAGGGAATAATCCAGAAATTGAAGAAAATATATTGCCAGCGGCAAATGTACTCGGAACTATTGTACATCGATTAGTAGAAATCGGAGTTCCAAGTCCCAAACGTTCGCAAGATTCTCTTCCACTACCCATTGAGTGGACAAAGAATCTAAGATCCAGTTGGCAAGGCAATTCCTTGGAAAAAGTGATGGATGAAGTCTTTCAAGAGTTCCTCACATCTGATGTCAATATTGATCAAACCAAGAAGTTAGTAACTAGAATGATTTCAAATCTTGACAATTCTGAATTGGGCCAATTTTTGAACAAATTTGAAGGAAAGATGGGTACACTAGATGGAGTAAGAACTGAATTGCCATTCGGTATGGAGTTGGATGTTAATGGTACACCGCTTGAGATATCCCAAGACACTCCCAGAGGAATACATATTTCTGCAATCGCAGAAAAGAAGGTTGCTCGTTTAAGTGGGCTCATAGATTTAGTAATTGCATATCGATGCCCCGAAAATAGGTCAAAAATAATGCCTATAGATCTAAAGACAGAGGATGCAAAAATTCTTTTGGAATCTAAACAAGAAAGTCAAGGAACGTTGTTAGAAATAATGCCCAGTGGTGAAATTTCAGATGCTGAGAAATCAATAATCATGAAGCATCGTCATCAACTTTTCATTTATCATTATGCACTAGAATTACAGGAGTCGATTAGAGCCAGCAATGGATTGCAACGAAGAATTGTTGAAAACCCAGCGATTTGGGTTGGCGTTTCTGGTAGATTGGTTCAGATGAGTGATGAAATCATGTCTCTTGTAGAATCTGAACTACATCCATTATTGAATGAAATGATTGCTATTGATTATGGAATCAAAAAGGATAATTCATTCTTCATTTGCTCTAACACAAGTCATCATTGTTGTCAATTTTGATGCTTCAGCCTTCGATATGAACATTTAGTATAAACTAATCGTATGTTTATGGCAGGGTTTGATTTATCCTTAGTAATTGGTTTAACATTATTGATTTATGCTGGTTTCTGTATGGTCAAAGGTGGCATTTATGTACGAGGAAAAGGATGGGTTTCGAAGTATACTCATCCTATTTCTTACCGATTGAATCAGATACTCTTCTTTCTTCTCGGTTTTTTTATGATTATCTCAAACTTCATATTTGTTGAATAAAGAATATCGGAATGCTCAATGTGCTAGTTGGTTTGGCCATCTACATGGACGATTCCCAAGTAGACTCTATGTTGGATTATATTCGGACTAATTGGGCAGATTCTGTTCTTCCATCTTTATGTGATTTTATTCGTATTCCAGCCCAATCTCCCAGTTTTGATCCTGAGTGGGAGGCTAGAGGTGAGCTCGATCAAGCGATTGAATTATTCTGTTCATGGTTGGACACACTTGGTATTGAAGATATGAAATACGAGACCTATCGTTTACCGGGGCGAACCCCAATTTTACTTGTGGATGTACCAGGCACTGGTTCAGGAGAGGTATTATTCTACAGCCACCTAGACAAACAACCTCCAGTAACTGATTTGTGGTCTGAAGGCAAACATCCATTTGATCCGGTATTTGAAACTCCTTATCTGTTCGGAAGAGGAAGTGTAGATGATGGGTATGGGGGCTATCTCTGTGCATTAGCAGTTCAGACTTTGCGTTCTCATGATATCCCTCACCCAAGTTGTCGTTTTTTAATTGAAACATGTGAAGAATCAGGATCTTTTGACCTGCCTCCTTACTTGGATTCTCTTTCTGATAAAATTGGTACTCCCGATCTTGTTGTCGTCCTCGATTCTGGGGCTGGTGACTATGAAAATATATGGATCACTGAATCTTTACGAGGTTTAGTAGCTGGAACATTAAAAGTTGAAGTTAGTAGTGAGGGGGTTCATTCTGGTTTTGCTGGGGGAATAATTCCCGAGACTTTTAGAATAGCCAGAAATTTAATTTCAAGGGTTGAAAACTCAACTACTGGGGAAATATTAGTTCCAGAACTCCATGTCGATATTGATGAATCTCTACGTAACCGCGCAGAAAGAATTGTTGAGGTATTGGGTGACTCGGTATGGAACGGATTTCCTCTGTTAGACGGCGTAGAACCTCAGGTTAAAGATCCAGTAGAGGTGGTTTTGAATGGAAATTGGAGACCAACTCTTGCTGTAATAGGTGCAAACGGTTTTCCTTCTACCGAAGATGCTGGAAATGTTTTGAGGCCGTTTTCTGAATTTTCACTTTCATTCCGTATCCCACCAGGTGTAGATTCAGAAATTGCATTACACGCCGTCAAGAACATTCTAGAAACAAATCCTCCTCATGGTGCTAAAGTTACTTTTTCTCCCGTTGTTGGTGCAGATGGATTCCGGGCCCCTCCACTTCATCCTTCCATTGATTCTGCACTAAATCGTGCCTCTCAGTATTTGTATGGAGAAAATTGGATGCCATTATTTGAGGGTGGTACAATCCCTTTCCTTTCAATGATGCAAAATCGGTTTCCCAATGCTGCATTCCTGGTTACTGGTTCGATGGGTCCTGATGGTAATGCACATGGTCCTGATGAGAAATTACATGTCCCTGCTTCTGAGAATTTGACTTTGGCTATTTCTCTCGCTCTGAATGCCCTAACTAAGGGCTGAGTTGTGAGAACAGAGCCCAATAGAGCCGCCGGGGTTATATCGGAAGGTGTTTTGCAACGACTAATGGACCCGCTCAGTGATGATGAAGTTGAGGAGCAAGATAGCCCCGAACAGCGTGTACGCCGACTTGAAACTCGACTCGCTGAAGAGACGCAAAGATTGGAACGATTGTACGAGGCATATCGCAAGGCTGAGGGAGATATTGCGGATAAACAAGCACTCATTGATGTATTAGAAAAAGAAGCCTTAGATCGCGAGATTGAACGCGAAGGTCTCGAACATCTTCTTTCTGAGAAAGACAACAAAATTCGAGAACTTGAATTAGATGGAGCAAAATCCTCAAAGAGAGTAGAACATTTGGAGCCTGAACTAGAAAAGATGGAAGAGAAATACTCCAAGGAACGTGCTATGCTTGGACGTGTTTACGAGATTACAGAAGAACTTGATGAACAACTTCAAACAGCACAATCAGAATTAGAGGCTCGTGATGATTGGTACGTACAACATATGAAGGTCTTTGAGGACCTAAATCAGGCAATCAAAGATAGATATGAAATGATTGAATCAGCAGTTGAAAAAGCAGCTGAATTCCAGAAGGCTCAAGAGAGTTTCAAACAAAGAATGGAAGAGGCAATTTCCACAGCACAAAAGACCGGAGCTACCATCCCAGTTGGACCAGTAGAAGTTTCAGTTGATGCTGGACCAGATGGTGTATTAGGAACCGATGATGATGAGATTCAAGTGAATCCAGCGGGAACAGCGGAACAGGAAGAAGAGTGAGTTTTTGATGGGCATCGCCCAACCAGGACAAGGCCCCTCAATCCTTGTTTCTGCGATGTCTATAGGAATGTTTTCTATTTCGTTTACGGTATCCGATCCAGGAGGTTTTGTTACTCTAACAGGAGTTGTTCTAGCATGCCTTGCTACATTCATAATTTTCTTTCATCGAGATCCTAAACGACATATTCCCTCAGATAAAGAATTAGTAGTATCTCCTGCCGATGGAAAGGTCATGTTTGTGGTTCGTGAACGATCTACTGGTCGTCGTCCTACAAATGAAGAGAGAAAAACGGACAAAATTGAAACACACTCATTGATGGGTGATTGGTATCCTCAAGCACCCGAAAATCCATTGAGTTTTGAAACTGAACAGAGATGGGAACAAGTCCATTCGGGTGAAGAACTTCCAACTGATGTTTTTCGAATAGCAATTTACATGTCTCCTCTTGATGTGCACGTGCAACGTAGTCCTATTTCTTCACAGATTGTTGCAATGGAACATCGTACTGGAAAGGGTAGAACTCGAGGTCCATTTCGAAAGGCTTCTAAGAAAGAGAGTGAAGCAAATGAGCGTGTAAGAACGGTCTTTCAATCTGATGAGGGAATTTCTATCGAAGTAACTCAAATTGCCGGTGCAGTTGCTCGAACAATAATTCCGTTTTCCTTTATTTCTGATTACCTTCAACGAGGACAGAGATACGGTATGATTCGTCTAGGTAGTCGTGTGGATATTCGGGTTCCAACAAAAGAGTTTCAACCTTTAGTTGAACCAAATCTAATGGTTCTTGCAGGAACAACTCCATTGTTCAGAAGGGAGTAATCATGGATAGAACAAGAAAGACAATCCAATGATAACATATGTAGCAAGTAGCATTGCTCCTTCCATCCAATTAGATTGCCCATCTCTTGCAATACTATTTGCTATCAAAACAGCAAGCATACAAGCAGCAGTTTCCAATAATCCGAATTCAAAACTTAGGTCGACACCCATTATCCAAGCAACTAGAATTACTAGAGGAGCGACAAATGCTGCAATTTGAACTGATGAGCCAACTGCAATACCAATCGACAGATCCATTCGATTCTTTCCTGCTACAACAACTGCAGTGAAATGTTCTGCAGCATTACCAAACAAAGGCAGAAGAATTACTCCAATGAAAACTGCTGACAGACCAATTGCTTCACCTGCTGCCTCTACAGAATGAACCATTATTTCAGCCATTAATGAAACGAAAATTGTTGCAATTAACAGTAATATTCCCGCATCCCTTAGTTCCATAGTTGGTTCCTCATGACCATGGGAACTTCCAGACATCATATCTGAATGAGTCTTAAGTTGGAAAAACAACAGTAATCCATATGATGCCATCAAAACAATTGCAGTTAGTCTAGATACCATTAGTACTCCACGTACAATTTCAGATTCTTCAATTCCGCTAATAGAAAGGGCAATATGAAATACAGTAGGCAAAATTAGGCAGATTGTTGAGAGCAGAAGTAGAGTTGTATTGATGCTAACAGCTTGAGGATTGAATTTCTGTTCCTTGTGACGTATTCCCCCCCAAAGGAATGAGAGCCCCATCACTAACAGTAAGTTTCCAAGAATACTACCAATCAAGCTAGTTTTTACCAATGTGACCATGGCATTTCCAAGATCTAAATCATTATTTGAAAATGCACTTGCAGCAGCAAAAACAGCTACTATTGCAATAATTATTTCAGCAGCATTCCCGAATGTGGCATTTAGCAATCCACCTACTGATTCAGACGTTCTTGTTGCAATTTCTTCTGTTGCCTTACCCATCAAGAATGCTAATGGCATAATTCCAATCATAGAGGAAATAAATTGTATTGATTCATCAAGATGTGCTAGTTTTGCATATCCTGCGATTGGAACCGCGATTAGAAGCCAATTCAGAATAGAATTCCTCGGGTCGCATGCAGAAATAATGGAAGAGATGGTCCCATGTGTGCCATTTTCTGATTCATTGCCGTGTTCGGAGTCTTCGGACATACACCAACCAAGTGAAGACGGAGCGTCAAGATTGCGATTCTCGGAGCCTTCATGTTTAGTGTACTGTAGCGAAAGGTATGTTTCCCAGTACATCTGTTGCACTTTCAGGTTCTCCTGGGTCTGGGAAATCAAGTATCGCTGAATTAGCAAAATCGAGTGGTTGGGAAGTTATCTCAGTTGAAAAATTGGCAGAGAATCACGGATTGATTGGAGAATTTGATGAACAAGAACAAACAAAAGAAATCGACATAGAGAAACTTCGTAATTCTCTTGGTAAAATAAACGGCCCATTGATTATTGATGGACATCTTAGCCACCATTTGGAAGTAGATGCGATTGTAATTCTTAGATGTAAACCATCAATTCTTCGGGAAAGACTTGAGCAACGAGGGTATCCCAAATGGAAGATAGAGTCGAATGTTGAGTGGGAGATTATCGGTAGTTCTTGGTCCGATATTGAAAATGAAAATGTCGCAGAATTTGAAACGTCATCTACCGAATCATACATCGTTTGGTCCTGTATTCAAGAATGGATTAATGAGGGTCATCCTTCAAGAAAACCATTTATTGATTGGATGAATGATTAACTCATTGCAGAACGCAGTTTAATTGCGTAATCTATTCCTGAAATAACGGTCAATGAGGTTGCTATCATCATTGCCCAATAACAAATTTCTGAATACAACATTTCCTGCATTGAAACACCATGTATTGCCAAACCTGCTAGAATCATGATAATTGCAATAGTTTGCGACATAGTCTTTCCTTTGCCTAACTTACTAGCGGAAAAGTCGATTTGTTGAACTTCGGCATATCCTCTTAACCCGGTGATCAATGTTTCGCGACAAATGATGAGAATCACAGCCCAATAGGGAACCAAGGAAGAAGTCCAAGTAAATACACTTAGTAAAATCAGTACACTTTGGATTAGAATCTTATCAATCAATGGATCCATCATTCTCCCAAAAATGGTAACACTGTCTAATTTTCTCGCTAAGTATCCATCTAATGCATCCGTTGCCATACCAATACTGAAAATTCCCAAAACTATCCACCAGAACCAGGGATCTGGAAAAATTTGTTCATTGCCCCAAAAAACAAAAATGATAATCAGGATAGGGACTGCACCTAATCTAGACATGCTTACGATATTCGGCCACGGGCTTACCTTCCTAACCTCGTCCATGAGGGGGTATAGAATAACTTGTGCAAGGTTCTTCCGGCGATTCAAATGGTGTGAAGAACTGGTTTCTAGGTTATTTTCTCGGCGTCAAGTTCATGTCAGTTAGAGTACCATCGATAGTATGGGTCCAGCCATGTCTACGAAGTCTCGTTCCAGTTTTACGCTTGTATTCATCCTTTTATTTAGCATGATTTCGTTCTCCCCAGTGGCTGCAGATGACCACTATGATTACAACGACATTGGTGACCCGAATGACGTTCAGGCTCAAGAAATGCAGGCAACTTGGGATTCAACATATGAGTACACTAGGATTACTTGGAGGAACATAGGTGGAGACGGTGGAACCGAAGGAGGAATTTCTTCCAGTACCATCCAGAATCTCCCATTAGTCAAATATCGCGTTTATCGAGCATCACAACCAATTAACGCATCAGATATTACAGATGGAAACTACACATATTTTAGCGAAGTTGATGCATGTCTTCCTGAACAAGATGCATTTTCTTGTTTAGATCAGGAAAGAAGTGCTATCTTCTTTACTTCTCATACTTCTAACGGTTCCTACTACTATGCTGTTTCGACTGTCCTTTCTAATGGTGTGGAGCATGGATTAGTTCAAATGAATATTTCTCAAAATTATATTCCAGTTGTAGAAGAATCGAATCCGATATCAACTCCTTTCAATCTTAAAGCAACTTATGATGGTGCAGCTTCAGAGACAGTTCTAGAATGGGATAATACTGTGCCAGTATTTTTCCCCGGCCAATTAACAGAAACTGGATTAAATGCATATACAATACGAATCTATGAACATCCAGTACCTGCAACCAGAGAAAATTGGGCAGATCTAAATCCTTCCTTAGTTGCCACTGATTTGCCAGCAGGTACCAATAGCCATCGTCTTGCAGTTCCAGATGGTACTGACAGAGAGGTTTACTACACTGCTACACTCATCGACAATGGATATGAAGATTTTAGGATGTTAACCTCTAATTCATTGAGTGAACCTGTTCGTGAAGATAATCGAGCACCAGTGCCAGCGATTGAAGTTACAGCCTCCTTTACTGCCGATCCATCTACTGGTTTTGGAACATCTAGAGTTGTTTGGGCAGACGACCCTCTTGAAGATGGGAATGAAACATATCGGATTTGGAGGAGTTCCACACCTTTTGGGCAAAACGTATCTGGAGCGACATTAGTGGGTACATCTCCTGCTGGAGTTGAGATGTTTGATGTAGTGGTAGACCAAGGTACTTTGGGAGAGTCATATTATGCAGTTACTATTTCTGATTGGGTAAACAATCATGATGGGTTAGTATCCTCAGGTTCGATTTCTACACTGATTTTTGAGGATACTTTCAATCCTTGGATAGCAGAGCCAACTGCTGTTTCTGCATCTTACATGAATGGTGTAACATCAATTACTTGGAACGATCAAATGGGTGCCGAAGGAGAAGTTTA
Organism: uncultured Candidatus Poseidoniales archaeon; assembly: GCA_964598735.1. Classification (GTDB taxonomy): domain Archaea; phylum Thermoplasmatota; class Poseidoniia; order Poseidoniales; family Thalassarchaeaceae; genus MGIIb-N2. Next base: position 3,873 of record CAZRCY010000023.1, on the reverse strand, counting down.
CCACGTATATCGCTCCGTAGGTACTCGATTGACTTCTGCTTCGAACCTTACTCTTGAGGCAGAATTAGTTGCAACTGTTCCGGATGGTGTTCAAAGCGCAACATATTCTGTCAATCCTGGAGTTGTACAGTCATCATACTACTGTGTAACCACTGAAGCAAGATATGGATATGTGAATGGAACTTATGAAGATACGCGCTTCGTTCAAAATTGTTCAGAACCAACTTTAGAGGATACTAGAATGCCAAACCCTGCATTTGTATCTGAACCCCAATTAGAAGTAATGTCCTCTCAAAAGTATGTCCTTGTAAGTTGGATCAATAATATCGACGAATCAGATGAGACCTACTCGATTTGGGCTCATCCAGGAAATCCATGGGGTATTGATGATTGGGAAGATGAAGATGTACTTACAGAAGATATTGGAAACGATCCTAATTGGGTTCAAATAATGGATAACATCGAGGAGCCCGAAGAGTCCACTACTATCTATCGAAATATCAACATCGATGTGGGACTTGACCAATATAGATGGTATGCTGTAACTACCACGGATCTTTATGGTAACGAAAATTTAGCGTTATCTTCTCCAGGAAATGTTTGGAGAGTTCACGAGGATACCACTGCTCCATCTGCTGAAATTTCTATCGAAGGTGAAGATGAAGATGGTGAAGAATTCATTGCTAGAGCATTGACACGTGGAGATTACGAACTTTTGTTCAAGGTTAACGAGATGTTATCCGAAGATCCAGTGATAAATGTGACTACAACAGATTATGATGAAGTCGAAGGCACAGGATTCGCGTTCACCGAACAGGGAGGAATGGTACGAGCCGAACCAGTTCCAGGAAGAGAACTAACTTATAGATTGAGAATGACTTTACCATCAGGCCTCGAAAATGCTGAATTGAATGTCGAGTATACTTTGGTAGACCAAGCAGGAAATACAAAAACAACTACTGTTGTTGGATGGCCAATAGATGTTCAGGATCCAGATATTCAGATGTACTCACCAGGTACCACTAGTACGTACTTGTATGGAGAATACGTTAGAGTACATGGAAGTGTTAGCGATGATGTAGGCGTAGATTATGTGAGAATTAAGTTTGAAAAAGGCCTTGCAACCTCTACTATTCAACGAACTGAGTGGTTCAACGTAACAGACATTACTGCCCTTGATGATGATGGGAAAGTATTTGTTTTCGAGTATGTAGATCCTGCTGCTTCTTGGCCTGTTAAAGGTCCACAAAAACTCATGGTGGAAGCAGGGGATGCAGCAGGCAACGTTCGACAAATTTCGATAATTTTTACCGTTGATTTATGCCAACGTTCTGTCAGCGGTTTCACTATTTGTGCCACTACTGTTGATGACCTCAGCCCTCGAGATATAGACAATGACGGAGTTCGTGATGATATGGACATGTGCATAGAACCAACGTCAGACGAAGTTGATCCATCTACTGGTTGTTCTACTCCAGGAATGTTTTCTGGAACATATATATTGGTTTATGCAATGGGTGGTCTAAATCTAATTTTACTAATTGCAGCAGTATTGGCAGCATCGATGGCTAATGCAAATCCAAGTAAGAAACGACGTGGTGATGAAGAGGATATGTTGGACGAGGATGATTGGATGGCTGACTTCATGAGTGGAGGATCGGGATCCGGTTCTCCAGATGATGTACGAGCTGACATGGAATCATTGAATACCTCAAACCAAGAGAAGAAAGAAGAAAAGAAGGTAGAAGAAGAAGAAGATATTTTCCAAGAAAAGGTATCACGACCTAAACGTCGTACTAAGAAGAAATCCGAAGAAAATGATCAAGACGACGATGACGATGATGACGGTGGTGGCAGTTCTCGTCCACGTGTACGACGTCGGACGGTACGCCGTCGAACTTAGGCGGTTTTTGATGTTTGGAATGGACGACCCCTCAAAGGTCGTTGACCAGATTAGAAGTTACATTGCTGAGAGCCGTTTAGAATTAGCGGAAGTTATGGCCCAAGAATTATCAACACACCTTCTTAATTCTAAGAGGGATAAAGATTTGGACCAAGTTCTTGTCTCGGTGCTCAGAGAATGGACATTGGTTCTTTTCATGAGGGAACAGTGGAAAGATGCCCACTCGGCAGCCATCAGATTAGCCAAGGCGCGCAAGATTCAGATGCGTAGAATTCGTGCATCAGGAGATATCGATGCATTCTCAAATGCGACACAATTGGAAGTTGAGGATCTCATTATTCATGGCAGAATTGAATCATCACGAGGACGATTAAATGCATCAAGAAAGAAATTTTCTTCAGCAATTAAATTAGATCCATATCATATAGAGGCCCGAGTTTCTAAAATTGGGTCTAGATGGCGAATTAAAGGTAATTTGAAAGGAGCAAAATCTGATGTTTTAGATTTGTTAAAAACATTAGAAAAAAGCGATGGAGTTGAGAGAATTGGAGGCGTATTAGGAATGCGAGTATCTAATTCTCCCTTCGTTTCAACAGATAGAATTCTAGAGATTCTTGATGGATGTACTGATTCCTCCCTAGGACTACCTAATGTCGTAATTGAAAAATCACAAAAATTCAAACAAAAAATCTCCATTGAAATTGCAGCAATAAAATCAGGTGAAAGAGAATCGAATGCCAGGCTTGCTGCAGCTATCGATTCATTGACTCCTTCTGTAGATTATCATTCATATTCTGCAAATTAGTTAGCAGGGCCCTTGTAATCTAACCATTTTCTACAAGATGGACACCATGTCCAATTCCCCCCGTTTGCTACAGCTTCTTGAGTCGGTCCATCGCAATGAGGACATACTTCTTGAGTTCCTTTGTTTTGAGAATTCTTATCATTTAAACGGCTAACTATTACAGCTCCAATTACACAAAGTAAGGCAATAGTTCCTAGAACCAATACTATGAATAATGTAGGACTGGTCTTTTCTGAATCGGATAAATATTCATCTGTAGATGGAGAACTATCTGCAGTTTCCTCAATAATTTCTTCAGGACATGAGCAATCTACTGGATCTAAAGTAGTTCCATCCCAGCAGAGAACTGTTGGGCAGACATCATCATTGGTCTCATTAGAAATATCTGAATTATTCCCATTTTCAGTAATTTCTTCCGGGGCTTTACATACTAATGGATCACCTGAATCATGATCGTATGGTAATCCTGTACTACTTTCAGGCACACATCCATCATTATCTGGATCTCCGTGAGCTAGAAAATCAAAAGGGAACAAATCTCCTGATTCTATTCTCAAACCAGTAGTCGGATCTATCGTGAATGTGTAATTATCTCCAAATCCATCTCCATCTAGATCAACACATTGAGAAAAATCATTGGGAAAAGCGTCTCCTGAAGCAGGAGTCCTGTAGCCATCATTATCTGTAACATATGTGTAATTATCACCACATCCGTCGCCATCTCGATCTGTAGATTGGGAACTATCGTAAGGAAAGGCATCTCCTGAGTCTATTCTCAATCCATTGCTTCCTACAGTAAATGAATGTGTATCTCCTACTCCATCTCCATCTGTATCTCTAGATTGAAATGGATTGTCTTTGAAGGCGTCTGCTATTCCTACGGGATGAGCCAACCAACTGCCATCTGGATCTGACACACCATCTCCATCGGAATCTACACAACCAAAACGATCTACATTTGATTCGCCAAAAATTGTAGGGCAATCATCTCCTTCATTTCCATTTGGATTATCTCCGAATCCATCATCATCCTGATCTGCCCATTGCGTTTGATCACTGGGGAATAAATCGTATTGATCGGGTACCCCATCTTGATCTAGATCGGATACCAGTCTGGTAATTGTTCCTGTGTGATTTACAATTATCAAAGAACCATCTTGATCAA
>CAZRCY010000022.1:15036-20243 GCA_964598735.1 uncultured Candidatus Poseidoniales archaeon | reverse complement strand
GCATGTCCCCTGCACCATCTATTTTAGTCAGTGATGACTCGTGATATCATGGAGAACGAAGTTACAGACGGTGAGATATATCATCGATTACATCGTCTCTCAATTGCAATTGGTGTGACTGGTTTATTTCTTTCAATTATCTTGAGTTTGCGTTATTCTTTCCTCTTCATCTTTGGTTGCAGTTCCTTTGTCGTATTTTTTTGTATATCTTGTATTTTTGATGCAATTCATTATGATAAGAAAATCATATGGGAACAATCACAGGGGGAGGATTCCACTAAGTCAGAGAAAGGCAAAGAGTGGAATATTGCTCTAGCGATTCTATCTTCATTAGTTTCTATACCTATTGTATATTACTTGTTTTTACCATTTTTATTCAATTGGTAATCTCTGATGTACATTGTGACTGATTTATTCCCCTGATGGAATTCTCCAACTGAATTGAATGAATGACGGATATGGAATCGGTCTGAACCTGGATTTGGTGGATCTAGGCTAACTTCTGCAGTAATTGGGATATTATTTTCAGTTGAATATTGAATTACTCTTTGGTATAATTTAGACCCAATTCCTCGACCACGAAATTGTGTATCTACTGCTATACGGTCAACATAGATGAATTTCTCATATCTTTCATTGAACCAAGAATAGTTTAAGCTACCATAATTTCTCTTAGGAAGAAGGCAAATCACAAAACCAACAAGGGAATCATCTTCAAACGCTCCAATACAAATTTCTGAAATTTCCATTAAGTGACAAATTTCTTTTTCTGTGACGTTCCCAGTCCCCGGAAGTCCTTGTTGATTGATTTCCCACATTGTAAAAACATCAGCCAACTCACATTCACGGAATGTATACACAAGTTTGGGTAGATTTCGACACTTATGAATTCAATCATCTGCCAAGTTAACAGATGATATTAATTTTCTAGGCACTCTATTTTTGGCTAGAATAGAGAGTATGTACCATCCAACTGTTAGTAGCGGAGTTGAAAAAAATAGAACAATTCCGATCCAAATTACAAACCTTCCTTCGGAAATAGGCCATGCCCAGAAGGAAACTGAAATTAATACAATTATCAGAAGAATCCTAGAAGCTTCGTTCGGTGTCTTCCAACCACGAGCATCTTCTCTGGGTGCCAGTAAGAAATCTACTAAAGACATGGTTCAACATCGTAGACTAGGTTTTGAATAACTGTTTTGCACTTGTAAAAAAGTGTCAAATTTTTTGATTTGATGTCTAAGTTAGGTCCTATTCATAAGTGATAGATAGTTACGAATATTATGGAGATTGACGGTCTAGTGGCCGTTGGTGGGATTCTTAGTTTAGCATTGGGTATTTGTGGAATAATCTTAGTTCGAAGACAAGAAGATATTATTTGGAACAAAATGATTAGTGCTCATCTACTTTCATGGATGTTTATCTCTAGGGGTCTTACTCAGGCTATTACTTCATTTACAATTCAAGATAATTTACTGGACTTACTAATTTTCATAGACCAATTCTTAGATTACACTTTCGTCTTTTCTATTGTTCTTCTATCATTTATTTTTCCAATCCCATTAATTAGAAACAAAAAACAGTTATTTTACGCAATTTTTACTTTAGTATGTCTCGCAATTATTGCGGCTTTCTCTGTAATATTAAATGGAGTAAATCATCCATTGAGTAGTATTCATATTAATCTCTACATTGTAACAGGAACAATTTGGACAATTGTTTATCTCAAATTCCGATTTCTGCCTGGCAAAGAAGACGATCTCGAAATACAGGGTATAGCAAATGCTGCATTATTACTCAATGTATTGCTAGTAGGTTATACTTGGTTCAAGTGGACTGGGTTATATACGCAATCAGAATTTTTTTACAATCAAAAAATTTCAAGTCTTCCGGGAGCAGCAAATGCTTTACATGAATCTCAATTATACACAGATTATTTGTGGACAATGAATCTAGCAGTCGCAACTTTCTTTGGATTAACGATGTTTGTTGTTGAGCTTTATCGAATTTACAAACGGAGAGGAGATTGGACCTCTTATTTAGTCATTATTTACATGGTATTGGGTATATTTGGTCAGTTAATTCATGGTTTTGAATCGGTGGAAAATTCATCATTTAGACCAGTATGGGAATTGATGACAAGCACTCTTCACTACACATTAATTAGGCCCCTTCTAGCCTTGTTGCTTTTGTTTCGTTTTGGTTTGATTCGGATAGAAGATCGTAATCGTTCCCTTTCAAAAACGATGTCAATCATACTAATCGTTGTAGCATCTTCAGCAATCCTAGAAATAATACAGTCATTGATTCCAATTACTGAGTTAGTTTCTGCAGGATTATTAGGATTAGCAATTGCTCTTGCAATAGGTTGGGAAGAGAGATTATTCAATTTGTTAGTTTCAAATCCTATTGAGTATTCTAATCATCGTAAAAAATACTATTTCCCAATCATCAATTTCGATTCTAAAGAATTGGAATTATTAGATAGAGGATTATTTATTGCAATAATTATCGGTATGACTCTGGCCATTATGCTTGTACTAATCGGCGTTCCGGCAGGCGGGGGTGTTTTAGCATGAAAGATGATTTTTCGATTCTTAATTTTCTAATGGAAGATTATTCTCGTCGTATTCTCTCTTGTTTCCTATCGTTGTTGATGATAACTTTGTCATTCCATGCAATATCATTCTTTTATGTTGTAGATATAGAAAATGGAAAATCGTCATCGATTTCATACTCAGTTTCATTTATTTCGAATGAAAGTAGTGGTCAAGATTCGATTTTAGTTGCTGACGAATCTTCAGAAAATTTGATTCTTTCTCGCGAAATAGTTTCTATCGATGAACAAACTAAGATTGGTTATATCGAATTTTTAGTCTCATATTCTGAGAGTTCAGGGGAATTCCTTGATCCGTGTGATGATGTACATGTTGAAATTTCTACTTCTGGTATGATTGCTGATTGGAGTAATCCAAACAACATTCTTTCTGAATCTTCAAGCGATTGCGATGAAATGATCTTAATTCTATATGTCTATCCAAATTATTCCGGTGAAAATTATTCTACAAACGAAAGCAGCATGGAAGAAATTCAGAACACATGGTCAGATATATCATTTGGAAGTGGTGAACTTACAGTTACAATTGATGTGAATACTAACCCACCTCCTACTTCTGCAATTCCTTCAATCCAAGATGATGATGAAGAAATTATTGTCGATTGGACATTCCATCTTTTTGATTTTCAAGTCGATGAATTTTAGATAATCTACAAAACCGATATGAGGGGCAAGTTACAGCACCACTCATGAGCGGAGAGGATGATGTCGTCGATGACGATATTGATGCATCCGAACACCCTCAAATTTCATCAGAGGAAGTACACAATGAACTATTAGTTGATTTCTCACAAATAGATGAAGAATTAGATCGTATTCGTGAGCGTAGAGAAGGAGTTAAAAGACCATTTTTCAGTGGGCCAGAAGGCAAGACGTTAGCTTTTGGTTTAGTTACCGCTATCATTTTTGGAGCAATCATTATCCTTTCTTCAACCGGTGTAGTAATGGCTGATTCAATTGCTATCGACCAATCTCTTTCTGGGACGTTATTTGATCCTGGAGAGGAATGTGAGGATAGAACTGGGGTTGCTTGGCTCAATATTTGGGTCGACGAAGATCACGATATGAGGGTGAGATTGTATAACATGGGTCCTGAGAATATTGTAATTCATGCTAGATTAGTAGAGCCAGTAGTCGAAAATGTTGGTAGAGATATAGTTCAAGAAGATCCTTTAGTCTTGAATGGTTCCTTGAATCAAACTGAGATCAAATTAGATACTGACGATGTCCCTGATTCAGAGTATACCTTAGTTATCAAGGTATACAATACTACAGGTTTGAATCTTACAAATGAAAATCAGACTGCTCTAATTGGAGAAAAATCTGTACTTGGAGCAGAACGTCAGGTACGCGTAAAAGACATTGAAACCGGTGGCTTTCTTTCTTTGATAGGGATTTCAGAGGCTTCAGTTTCAAAAGGCATTGAATTGATTGATGAAGAGGCCCGTGCCTGTTGGACGGTTCAAGCATTGGGTACTTGGTCAATCGCATTGATGGGAGCAGAATGGGCAGGAGGTAGAGAAACTGCAATGTTGGCGGGTGGATCTGCAGGGGTACCGCCTTGGTGGATGGCTTTCGTATCTTTGTTCATGTCAGTTGTTTTCTTATTCATCCAGTATCCTCTGATGTATCGACTCTATCATCGAGATGATGATGATTTGTTGTCTGATGAACAGACGTCCAGGTTGATTGAAAGAACATTGCAATCTACGTGCGAAGGGCTTCACCTTAGATATAATTCTGATATGACTGAGATTGAAGTTAAGCCATTGATGATTAGTATCCATGTAAGTTATGAAAATACAGATCGCTCATTTTCGGATAGAGAATCTGTTCGGGCTAGATTATTGAAAGATATCCTCAGCGAATTTGCAGTATTTGGAGAAATGAGGAGCACTGAATTAGATGTGCAGACATTCCAAGATCGTCGAGGAGTTCACCAAAGTATTAGGGAAGGATTAGAATCGATTGAAGGACCTGTTGAGGATTACACTTCATTCTTCACCGATCTGAATAATTTTGCCAGAATCGATGACAGCATCCGTGAAGTTGTTCGAGGATGGTTTGCGGAACAACCTCTCCATCACATTAAAGACAATGTTACATCTGATGACTTCGCTGTCTATCTTCGTGTTAATTATCGTCCAGGGAATCAGATTCTATCCTTCTTTAGGAACTCATTTTCTTATGAGGATGTTCAACGTGAACTTCGGAGAACAATTCGTGATAAGTTAGGTGGAATGTTGGGAGATAGAAGGGTAATCGTCAGTGCCGTTAGTGATGTAGATACTAGGGCGGATCGTGTTGCAGCAGGTCGTGCCGAGAAACTAAGCGTCAAAGAAGGTGATGAGACTGTTGCAACTGAAGCTTTTGTTGCAAAGCAAGAGGGGATTACTGGAACTCTTCTACAAAACGAATTTGTTGCAGATATCCTATCTTCTGTGGAATTTATCGCTCATCAAAATAGAAAAAGAATAGATCGATATGGTTTCTTTGGACTCATTGTTTTCGTTTGGATTCCGTTCATGGCTAGCGGTGTCTTAGTAGGTGCAATGTTAGGTCTAGTTGGCAGAATGCGATTTCAAACAGT
>CAZRCY010000022.1:0-14936 GCA_964598735.1 uncultured Candidatus Poseidoniales archaeon | reverse complement strand
AGTTCAAAGTCACGCTCAGCGATATTCATTACCATAGTATTGAACATTACAGCTAAAGTGAATAAAACGCCAAGTCCCATTACTGCGGTCAGTATCTGAGTTTGTTGTTCAAGAAGAGATTCAATTCCATTCAGCAGACTTTGACGATCTACTATCCCACTTGACATCATACCTAGAGAATCATCAGCCGTAACTCCTTCTGGTAAGTCCAGATATACCGATGTAGCATTCATTCCAACAATCGATACAAGTTCGGGTTGAAGAAAGAACATTGTTCTAGCAACTTCTCCACGAATTGAGCCAGTAATTTTCACCTCAATTTCTGTTCCTGCAATCTGAATTTGATGACTTTCACCTACCGACCAGCCATTCATTATTAGAGACCCTTCATCCATCATTACTTGGATTTCACCTTCAACATCCTTTGGGGAACTTCCTTCAATAATTTCAACATCCTTCATTGATTCCCCCTCTCCATATCCTTGTAAAGCAACGAGAGTAAATGCTCGTTGCATACCAGTAGTATCTTTCAAAGTTCCAATTGGCATCTCAATAATCTCTTCCCAATCAGCATTATTGTCAATTGCCCATTGTATCACTTCCTCTTCTCCTCCGGGCTGAACATATACCTGAATGTCCCAAGTTTGGTCCTCTTCCAATCCTCCTACGATTGAATCTGTTAGCCCAACAGTCATCATTTGTATAGATCCAGCCAGCATCAATGATATTCCAACTGCAAGGAATGTGAATCCTAACCTAATTGGTTTGCGTACACTTGATCTAATAGAAAGTCCAAGCATAGTTGGCATCCATCCTGTTAGACGTTTTAGTAAACTTGATCCTACTCGAATTTCCGATTGCCCACCTAAAATCTCTAGCGGTTCGATTCTAGTGGCTTTCCAAGCAGGAAATGCTCCTGAAAAGAAAACAAGTAACATAACCAATCCTATCTGAGACATGTACAGATTCAAAGGAATAGTTCTTTCAATGATTGGAATACCAATTATTCCCTGATACAAGTCTAACATACTATTTACTCCTGATGGGGCTGCAAGAGCACCTAATCCACATCCAACTGCTCCAATTGCTAAAGGTGCAATCAAATATCCAGTCATTAAAGAGGTCCTAGGAACTCCTAGAGTCCTGAGGATTGCGATTTCGCGTGATTGGCTTTGAATTAATCGCTGAAGACTTAGAACAATCGTAATTGCAGCTATTGAACCAATCATTACAGTTATTGGAGTGACACTTTTTTGAGTGCCTTCTAAATCAAGTCTCATAAATTCTACAGCATCATTTTGCCCTCTATCTCTCACTCTTCCATCCATTTCATTTTCTACCATGGAAGAATTCACTATTGGCTTAATTTCATCAATCTCTTGACCTTCATATTCAATAGTAGTAGAGAGATCAAAGTCAGGAGTTCCTTCAATGTCCAACATTATTGTATTACTAGAACCAGTTTCTAGTCCACTTAGGCTCTCTATTCCTTCACTGGATAGATATCCAATTACGTATTGTCCAGGTTCTGGGGGAAAAAGAGATCCCTCTGGTGATAAGTAAATATTAGTTGGATGATAAGCGATACCAACAACAGTAAAGTTTTGACTCCCATTACCTACTCCAATTCTTACATCATCTCCAATTTCAATTGATAGAGCAGAAGTAACGTGTGCGTCTATCACAATTTCATTAGAAGATTGAGCAACTCTTCCCCCAACTGTAGAGTTTCCTTGAGGAAACCATGTTCTATCGATATCTGCATTTTCTGGAATTCCGTGCCAAACTGAATTTATGATGTGTTCACCAGTTTCATTTGAATGGAATAATGCGCCCTTGAGAATCATTCTACCTTCACATGAATCTAGAGGTGCAGATGTGGGTGGCCATGATTGCCTCAAAGAATTGCAAAATCCACTAACCTGCTCAGATGACCAAACAGTGGATTGGTTATCTATCCATAAGTCGGCAAGGTTGGTTCCTGTTTCGGAATCCTCGTAGATAGTATCATACATTGTTTCTAAATTTGCAGCATATCCTCCAAAAGTAACCCCAGCAAATACTCCTACGAAAACCATGCTTATTACAGCAAATAAACGGAGTTTCATTCGCCAAAGACTTCGAGCAAGCCTTTTGTTTAGAAGTGCAGACATGAGTCAGGCCTCAATTTGAGTAACAGTTTCGTCAGACATAATTTTCCCACTATCAATTCGAATTACTCTCGTAGCATATTCAACAAGGGATTCGTCATGGGTTACAAAAACTGCAGTGATTTTTTCCTTTGCACACGCTTCGACAAGAGCCTGCATTACCTTTTGCGAGGTCTCAGTATCAAGGTTTCCTGTTAATTCATCCCCCAAAAGTAAGGTTGGTTTTTTTGCAATACTTCTTGCTATAGCTACTCTTTGTTGTTGACCTCCACTGATCTCTCCTGGAAATCGTTCCATCTCTTCTTCTAGACCAACTAGCGTGAGAAGTTCTTTCGCTCGGTTTGGATTTTTTTTACCAGATAATTCTTGAATCAGTTGTATGTTTTCTAAGACAGTTAAATCTTGTAATAAATTAAAGAATTGAAATACATATCCAATATTTTCTCTTCTAAAGGAAGTCATCTTTTCCGAACTATTTCTAGGAACCTCGTTTCCTTGAAAAATATAGGATCCATCGGTCGGACTATCAAGAGCAGAAAGACAATTCAACAGAGTGGTTTTTCCTGAACCTGATGGACCGAGTAATATTACTCGTTCACCTTCATGAATTTCCAAATCTATTCCATCTAGGGCTTTAACAATTCCAGCAGGCGTTTCGTAGTGTCTTTTTAGTCCAGTCATGTTAAGCAGGCCCACTCAATCACCAACAAATTTCTTACAAAGTCCACCCTAATATAATCTAGCCTTTGTGTGTATATAACGATTATACGTTCTATTGATATGTCAAGTACTGTAGCATATAGCATGGTATCAGGGCTCAGAGATGTTACTTTTTTCTGGCGCCGAGATCGTCTAAGACTCCAACCTTTACTAGCACCTATTCTAGATAATTGTAAAAGTGCTACAATTTTAGGCGTTTTAGAACAAACATCGATGAGTTTAGTTGTTTCAGCAAGATTAGAATTAAATCCAAATCGATCTATTGATGACGTACAAAGAAACTCGATGTTTATTATCAGAGAGGTTCTAGCTGAACCTTCTCCTTCCGATGATGCTTATGTCTTGATAATTTCAATGATAGAATCTTTTGCTGAATTGATATTGAAGTCAATATCTTGTATCATCAGGCCAGGTACTCGTTTAGATTACACTGGATTTACCTACATCATTAGAGGAAGTAGAAGTGCTGTAAAGACAAAGAAGGATAGATTGGTTACATTCCTTCGTCCTGATAGGATTTCAGCAGGAGGAGTTCAACCTGAAGATTTAGCACCCGGTCTAATTACAAAAAGACAAGAAGAAATTCTCAAAATTGCTTTTGACTTAGGTTGGTACAACGCCCCTAGAGGATGTAAATTAGAAGATATTGCAATCCGCTCTAATCTGAGCCGATCTACTGTTGCTGAACATTTAGTTCATGCAGAATCGAATATTATTGGAACATACATCAATGCTATGCCTCATTGGCTTGAATCTGAAGATTCATCATTAGAGGATGAGGACGAGAACTCAATAGTGCTTGACTCTTGGCAAGGCCATGAACGAACCCGGTGAAAGTTGTTCTGACGTTCTTTCTAAACTCTTACCGGGAGGTCGAGGTGTATGGATTCCGATGGACCATGGTTTATCTGGATATCCTGAACAGGGATTAGATCAGATGGATTTAGTGATTGATTTTGCCATCAAAGGACGTGCTGACGCAATAGTTTTGCAGAAGGGAGTGTTAACTCATCAATATAAGCGAACTTCTTGGGATCGATTTGTTTGCCATCTATCTGCTTCGACAGTTCATGGAGGCCCTAGATCTCAGTCTAAAGTAACTGTAGGTGATGTCGAAGAAGTAATTTCTAGAGGGGCAGTTGCCGTTTCAGCACAAGTGAATCTTGGGGATGATTCTGAGTCCGAAATGCTCTACGATATGGGTCAAATTACTTCAGATTCTTGGAATCATGGTGTTCCTACTTTAGGAATGGTTTACCCTAGAGGTCCAAATTTAATTCTTGACCCAGAGGACAAAACAAGGGGAATAGCTCATGCTGCACGCGTGGCATTTGAATTGGGATGTGACGTTGTAAAAGTACCTTGGACAGGATCGATTGACTCATTCCAGAAGGTTACTTCTGGAGTTCCAATTCCAGTACTTATTGCAGGTGGTACTGGTTCTTCATTCTCAGATACTCTTGACATAGTTTCAAAATCAATAATTGCAGGGGGTTCAGGTGTGTGTATGGGTCGCCAGATTTTTGGTTCAGCAAACCCCTTGCATAGGTTGCTTGCTCTCCGTTCAATCATACATGGAAACTCAAGTCTGAATGACGCCTTAGAAATATTAAATGCTGAAGATATTGACGAATTTCTGGTATAAAATATAGATTAATTTAGGGTGTGATTATGGAGATTTGGTCAGAGGATAAAAATCCTCCTGAGTTCCCATTTGTTCCGGATAGGATTCTTTCAGAAAACTCTGATGGTGTAATTCGCAAAGACATTTCGAATACCTCTGACCGTGAGTCAATTCGAAGTTTGTTAGGCATGGTTGAATGGATTCAGGTCTATTGCCCAGATTGGACTATGATTCCTTTAGAGAATTTGATTGCAGATGCGTCTGGTACAGGTACTCGAATATGTGCTGAAATAAATCGTATTGAGGATATCCAAGGAGCAATATTTGCCTTAGAGATTGGAGTAGATGCCTTGCTACTTCCCTGCGATGAAGATATGTGGTCCAAAGCACATTTTTTACGTTCTAAAAGGGCGGACCTATCAGCTCCGCATTCAAAGTTAGAAATGATTGAGGTTACTATTGATTCAATAGAAGATGGAGGAATTGGTGAACGAGTCTGTATCGATTTAATTGAGCGAATGAAACCAGATGAAGGACTTTGTGTGGGTTCATTTTCATCTTGTATGGTTTTGGTTCAGGCAGAGGTGAACGAAAATCCTCACGTGCCTACAAGGCCCTTTAGAGTAAATGCTGGAGCGATACATGCTTATGTTTTATCAGATGATTACAGTACAAAATATCTTGAAGAATTACAATCAGGGATGCCAGTTTCAATAGTCTCGGTGAGTGGTCAACATCGTTCATGTTTAGTTGGAAGAGTAAAAATTGAACATCGACCATTTCTAATGATACGATTTAGTTCAGATAATGGAATAAATGGACAAATTCTTCTCCAACAAGCAGAGACAGTTCGTTTACTAACTTCTTCTGGAATATCAATCGATGTGACTTCATTAAAAGTTGGTGAGAAGGTATTGGCCATGACTCTTGGAAGCGCTAGGCATATGGGTAAGGGCGTCCCTTCAATGGCCAAGGAGGTCTGATTATGGCGGTTTTAGGTCGAGGTACTGCCTATGGTTCCTGCTCACTACTACATGCCCTAGGTGCTGGTTACGGTGCTTCCCTGTCACTTGATATACCAGCTAAAGTAATGATAAGGGACAACCCTGATAGACAAGAAACTGTAGACCCACATGGCTTATTAGATGCTGTAGAAACTTCGTGGAAAGAAGCAGGTCTTCCTTTTGGTGAAGAATTTCAATGGATGGTTCGTTCAGAAGTTCCTATGGGTATGGGACTCAAGTCAAGCTCTGCTGTAGCTGCTGCTGCTGTATTAGCTCTTGCCGATGCTACCGATACCTCTCTGGAAATTTTCCAAGTTGTCGATTTAGCAGTTCGTGCCCAGATCACTGCTGGATGTACAGTTACTGGTTCAGTAGACGATACATGGGCTGCTGTTACTCCAGGTTGGAAAGTAGTGAATCCTCAAGTACCCGTTGATGAGGGGATTGCGCTAGAAGGGCTTTGGCCTGAACCCGAAGAATGGGCCGTATTCGTTGTTGAAAGAGGAGAAAGAACTGCTGAAATAGACCCCCAATCATTTGCTCGTGCGCAAGTGCATTTTCAGAAGTCATTGATGGCTATTCAACAAGGTGCATTGGATAACGCAATGACCGAAAATGGAAGAGGGGTAGCACTTTCAACTGGTGATCAAATTGGAAGGAAAATCTGCAACGACCTACATGTTTGGGGCGCTCGCTGTGCCGGTATTTCAGGGTCAGGCCCTTCGATTGTTTTCATGATACCTTCCGTCAATGAAGCGGCAATAGATCGAATTTTGGATTCTTTGAGCGGGCGAGGCCTCTCTGTTTTTGAGACGGCAATTCGTACAGAGTGAGGTGATTTTATGGGCATGCGCCTTGGAGAATCTCTCTCTCTAATTCTTTTTGGAGAAAGCCATGCCACTGGAGTAGGAGTCATAATTGAGGGTTTACAACCAGGTATTCCTATCGATTTAAAATCTATAGAACGTGATCTAGAAAGAAGAAAACCAGGTAGAAAAGGGCTTTCTCCGCGAAGTGAATCTGACCTCCCAAGGATTCTCAGTGGAGTTCATGAAGGATTTTCAACAGGTTGGCCTTTGGTTCTATTTGCAGAGAATTCAGATGTTCGAAGTTCAGATTATGATTTTCTTCCCGATCATCCTCGTCCTGGACATTCGGACTTGGTTGAACAATATCGAACTGGTGGTAATGCAGATCCCCGTGGCGGAGGAAGCCATTCTGGAAGACTTACTTGGGGTTTAGTAGCTGCTGGTTCTTTGGTAAATCCTATTTTAGATTCAGCAGGCTGCTCAGTTTTTTCTCATATGGCTGCATTAGGTGATGATGAGACTGAGGATTTGGCAGTTCTCCTTTCATCAAATATTTCTGAAAACATGTCTAGGTTAAATTGTATGGATCCTGATGCCGCTGATCGATTTGTCGACCGAATTAAAATTCTCCGTAAAGAGAAAGATAGTCTTGGTAGCCGAGTTGATGTTATTGTCAGGGGTTTACCAATTGGAATCGGCGATCCATGGTTCGATGGAATCGAACCAGCATTGTCAAAAGGATTGTTCGGTATTCCCGCTGTGCGTGCAGTAGAATTTGGTTATGGAGTGAAATCATCGTTGATGCGAGGAAGTGAACATAATTCCGTTTGGGAATCTGGTGAAAATAATACTCCCATTCAATCAGAAGGAGGTGATGGGGCAATCGGAGGAATTACGACTGGATCTGATATTCGAATTAGAGTTCATTTCAAACCACCGAGTAGTATTCCTACGATTCAGAACACTTTACATCTTCCATCAGGGGAATTACGTCCTCTTGTGGTGAGGGGACGTCACGATCCTGTTCTTGCTCCACGTGCGACTCCGGTTGTCCAAGGAGTAGTGCGTTTTTTGATTGCTGACCTACTATTGACAAAAACACGTCCATTTTAGTAAGTACCTCTTCCCAACAGCATGATCGTCCCCGAGGACACATTCAGGAGTGTGTTGAAATTTGGGGGGTCTTGTCTTAAATCGTCTCAGGACATTTCCGCAATCGCTGAAAGAATTTCTGAAATAGATCATTATCCAGTTGTTGTTGTCTCAGCATTTTTTGGAGTGACAGATCGTCTTTTTGACGCTATTCATGAGACAAAAGAAGGAAGATTACATGTTCCTACATTTATCCATTGGATACGTACACATCATACTTCTGTTACTCCCGAAATATTAACCTCATCAAATCTGGAAAAATTCGAAGAAGCGCTACAAATTCTCAATTCGAATTTGTGTGAAATATCTTCACCGGGGGCTGAGCAAGAAGTATTGGTTACTGGAGAAAGATTGGCAACTACCTGCTTAGAAGCAGCTCTAATCGCTCGTGGAGTGACTTGCAAATCATTTTGGGCTGAAGAAATTCCTATCGTTGTAAAAGGGCGCGAACCATTCATTCGAATAGATAGATCTGTAACCTCTAAATTAATTCACCTTCCGATTGATATAATTCCATTATGTGCTGGATGGTATGGAATTGATTCAGATAATGTATTATCTACGCTTTCAAGAAGTGGATCTGACTGTACAGCAGCATGTATCGCCTCAACAATTAGTGCATCCTCGGTAGTAATTTGGAGAGACGTACCAGGCGTTCTGAGCATAGATCCTTCATGGGGGATGCCAGGACGTAGAATTCCTTACTTGAATTATGATGAAGCCGTAGAAATCGCTTCTTATTCTTCTCGTCTTCTCCACCCTGATGCCATTGAACCGTTAGTCGAATCTGGAATTCCTCTGATTATTCGACCTTTACATCAACCAAATGAACCGGGAACATTTGTCGGTCCATCCATTTCAGTAGGGCGCCCACACGTTCGTGTTTTAGTTTGTCATAGAAGGAGATTTGATATCCTTTGGAAGGTTCGTTCTGGTTCTCAATTATCTAGAAATTTAATTGGATTAGGCAGGTCTCTCCATCAAAAGAGAATCAAAATTTGGTCTATTCGTGCTGACCAAGCTGGCATTAGAGTATTAGTTGATGAAAAAGATCTTACTAGAGTAGAATCAGCGATTTTATCCTTTGATTCAGAAGCAAAAATCGAATTAGGCCATCCAATTGCATTACTAAGTTTATTTGGACAGGGTATTTCTTCTAATAAGGAAATTCGCTCTAATCTAATTAATTCATTAAATGACCAAGGTTGTAACCCTGAAGAAATGAATCAAGAAGGTACGGAACATGGTATTCATTTGTTGATTCCCGATAACGAGGCTGTTCATACTGTGGGTTTTCTTACTGAAATGTTTGAATTATTGGATGCAGAGTGATTACTCATCAGCCTTTTCTCTGAATTGTTGGATTCTTAGAGGCAAATTAATTGCAAACATTCCTGCTACGATCAAGAACACTAACATCGTTCCTAACGCAACTCCATATACGCTGGTTAATTCTACTGATTCTGACATTCTAAGAGCGGCAGTATCATCTATCACTTGAATAAACCATGGTATTATCACATTTACGAACAGGGTAAGAAAAGCAACAGTTCCTGCAATTAAAGGTGTAAGAATAAGAGATGCTTGATAGCGACTCAAAACTTTCTTCTCATTCATAACATAAACTTCTCCTGTTCTTATTGAAGTATCAAGCATTGAGAAACGAATTACTCCATTACTGAGTTCGATATACATTACAAGGAAGACTGCATACAATACCAATAGTGATTTTTGAGCACCTTCACTGTCTGGAAGCAGGTCAGCAGAAAAGGTAACAGTACTAGCAGCAAACCGTAGTGAAATTATGATGAATAAAACGTACGATCCAAGTAAAAATCGGGCATCACGTTGAAAAATTCCCCAAAAACCGGTCATAATACTTCCTAGGATAATCAAAACATGCAGTGCAGTACCAATTGCAGGAATATCCAGAATATCGCCGAGAGCGAACCAGGGTGTTCCCACCTGAGGAGTAACAATGTATGTCAATATCGCAAGAACAACCATCGCTCCCGCACTAGCAAATTGTAGATTTTGCACATTCTTCGCAGCAGGAAGAAATTTCATTTTTGGAACAAGAGGTCCACCGAACAGACTTTCGACAAACGATGGGATTGTAACTTCCGGAATCGCGTCCTTTGGAATCTCAGTTGAGGAAGTAATTTTTCCCGCAGCCTTTTTTCTACTTGGTGCACCCGAACGGACTGTTTTACCATCATAAAGATGTGAAGTATCATTGCTCACAGTCATTGTTCTTCCCCCTTAGAATCCTCTAGCTCCGGCTAATGCAGTAGATAGAAGCATATCCGGTTCCCAATCCATCACATTGGCTCCAAGGCCTCTTAATTCACTGATTAATATATCACGTTCAGTCTTGAGCACTTCATATCCCGTTCTATCAAGTCTCCTTGCATCAAATTCGAATTCAAGGCTACTAGGTGATAGAAGAGTTACATCAAAATCTCTTGCACGGAAATCTCTAACTGCATCTACAACTGTAGGGTCGTCTTCCAATGGGCTAAGAATGATAATTGGACTACCCTTGTTAATGTGAGGCATAATTCGATTTGTCACTACCTTTAGCGGAGTATTTCCTCTTGCCATTGCTCCAGCAAGTTTTGTGAGTAAAATGTATAGTTGCTTTTTTCCGGTATCTCTGTCTACACTAACAATTTCATCCCCATAAATTACCAAACCTACTGAATCTCTTCGAGAAAGGAAATATTGCGCTAAACTAGCAGCTGCTCTGGTACTATAGACAAGAGAGTTTCTGCTTACCGGGCCTGTTTCTGAAACACTTCGACTATCTATGATTAAGATAATATCACTAACAGCATCTCTTTCAAAATCATTAACCATCATTTTTCCTGAACGAGCAAATGCTTTCCAATTCACCTTTCTCATTGGATCTCCAGGTACGTATTCGCGGAGGTTGTAGAAATTAGAACCTTCACCTGGCTGCCTAATATTCACCGCACCTGTGAAGATTTTTGGAACTTTACTCTTCACGAATGCATCTTTGACATCTTCCATTTTAGGGAATACAAGAAAGTCATCGTATAGATGAATTTCTTTTTCTCTATGGAATAGGCCAAAAGTATCCTGAACCCTGACAGCTACTGGACCAACCGTGTAAAATCCTCTGAGAGGACATTCAAGCGAATATTTGAGTTCAGTTTCTCTTCTTCCGCCCAACTCCATTAATGCATAATTTGCACCTTTCTTTACTCTCATAACTTCTGGAACACTATCCCTTACTTCTAAGATTCTGGATAAGTTTGACAGGTTCTGAATCCGAAGCGTTACGTCAATATCGCTATCCTCAAAAACACGTGCTTGCGACAGTTGTCTCATGGCATTTAGATTTCTAAACTCTGCACCTTCGTCAAATTCTTGATCCTCTAGTCTTCTTCCAGATGCAGATACATCTGCATGTGATGTCCTGAAAGCAGCATACGTCAGGAATGATAAGAAAACCACAGCAACAGTTACTAATTGTTGATTTCTAAGTACCAATCCTAACAAGTACAGAGCAGCAGCCAACGACGCAAACATCGCAGACTTCCTACTCCATGCCATGAGAATACCCCTCTCAAATTACTCCGAGTAAGAATCAGACCGTTGGGACTGGAACCTGTCTTAGGATGTCTGAAACAACCTCTTGTGTTTCTAGTCCCTTGATCTGATGTTCTGGCTTTAGAATTAGTCTGTGAGATATTGCAATTGGTGCAACCGCCTTTACTTCATCAGGTGTAACAAAGTCACGGCCACGAAGAGCTGCTGCCGCTCTCGATGTTTTGAGAAGAGCTTGAGAACCACGAGGAGATGAACCAACGAGAACACGTGGATCTTCGCGAGTTCGAGATACAATTTCTACCATATACATTCGAACTGCCGGGTCAACATATACATCCTCACAGGCTTGTTGCATTGCAACAACTCTAGCAGGATCAGTGATTACATCTACGTCAACAGCATCCTTCTTTCTGGTGATACGTCGAGCTAATATCTCATCTTCATCCGCTCTATCTGGGTACCCGACACTCATCTTGAACATGAAACGGTCAAGTTGTGCTTCGGGCAATGGATAGGTACCTTCCTGTTCTACAGGGTTCTGAGTTGCCATAGTCAGGAAAGGAGCGGGTAATTTATGTGTAACCGTTCCAATAGTAACTTGTTTTTCTTGCATTGCTTCTAGGAGAGCCGCTTGCGTCTTTGGAGGAGCACGGTTAATCTCATCAGAAAGTAGCAGGTTACAGAAAATAGGTCCTGGCTTGAAGGTAAATTCTCCCTTCTTAGCATCGTAGATGTTTGTACCTGTTATGTCTGCAGGTAGAAGGTCAGGTGTAAATTGTACACGCTTGAAATCACAACCTAAGGCATCTGCGAATGTATTTGTCATCAAGGTCTTAGCAAGACCAGGATAATCTTCGAAAAGTAGATTTCCGTTAGATAGAATATTTATCATTACATTGTCAATAACGTGAGATTTTCCAATAATTACCTTCTGGACTTCAGCAGAGATTGCTTGTGAAATCTGTCCAACAGCTGCTAGACGCTCTCTAACTTCAGGACTACTCTGGTGACGTGGAGCGGCAGGAGCAGGAGCAGGTGCTGCAGGCGCAGGTGCAGGTGCTGCAGGCGCAGGTGCTGCAGGTGCAGGTGCAGGTGCTACCGGAACGGGAGGAGCAGGGGCTGCTGGGGCGGCTGGGGGCGCTGGTGCGCCAGGTGCATTTGGGGGTGGAGGTGGGGCTGCCATGTTTCTTTCACTATCCTTTGGGGTTTTCACTTCTTCCCCCATTTGCGAATGCTCGTGAGTAACTCACGAAGTTCTTGGGGGGAATATGTTCGTGTGGTACTGTAAGCCAGTTCCACAAGTCTAGGGTCTCCAATCATCTGTTGTACTTCAGCAGGAGTTTTGAGAGCCATTTGGTCACGTGTAAGGTCGTAAAATACTCTTACTTTAGCAAAAAGAGCCTTTTGTACACGTTGACGATATTGGGTGGAGTCAAGCTTTGTAGGCCGTTCTCTAAATCGAGTTAGGTCAAACACATGTCTCCAATTAGCCTTCTCTGGTACTACCATGATAGAAACTAGTAATAGTAATCCAAGGTTAAGAATAATCAACCATTTCAAGAAATCATCAGAGGTAAGTAGAACAATAGTACTAATTGTTTCAATAAATGGTTGAGAAGCGACTCCGGTAACGTGTCTACTTTCATCGAAAACAATGTTGAAATTGTCCCTTTGATTTTTTATCGTGTTTGCCAGATCGTTATTGTCTAGTTCCATCATATCCCAAATTAATGCATGGAAATAAGCATGATTACCTTGCCAGAAATCTCCTCCAGTTAATTCATTTTGCCAACATGTAGCACCAGTACACTCATCTGAAAGTCCTGCATCCTTAGCTCTAGATAGAGTCCAATATTGATTGGCAAATACTTCGTCATCAGCAACAAATACGATACTTCCAGTTACTGTCAAGTCTCCTATTCCTGAATCTGAATCTCCTGCAGCTCCTCGAAGAAGGTCGGAGGTTACAATTCCAGGATAATCAATCCTCACAGTTAGCGCAATATCTCCGGGAGCATCATTTTCAAGAGTTCCTTCTTTCCCGTCTCTTGCAATATCGATAAAGGCTGCTTTAGAAGCATAAGAGAGAACATTGACGTCACGTTGAATGTAGTCGGAGGATTCTGGATCATCAGTTTCAAGTGCTCCTACTTTTATTCCAGTTGGTTGACGGAACATCACTGGCATACGACATGAATCTAAATTTTTTACCTCAATCATTTGGTCGGAACAACCCGTGTTCCTCTCACTTTCTTGCATTTCTGAGTCATCCTTGTTGATACTTTGCAATCCCCATACATTTGTCGGATGCATGAATTCGTCACCATCTTCATTGATGATTCCATACATTTGCTGGCTATCAAATAAAGGAGCATCATAATAGGTCAATCCAAACATTCCTGCAAGTGTATTGGCATTCGAATTATCTGCCGCTACTACGACCTTGCCTCCTTCTTTTGTTACAAAATCATAAATCGCCTGCGCTTCTGTTTCATCTATAGGCTTTTCAGGACCAACAACTAGAAGCATTGTAAGATGTGGTTTTTTCCAATCATTTACTAGCATCGGAGTAGAGATTGTGTTGGCAATATTATACCCTTGACTTTCAACACCTTCTCCTATTTGTGCACCTCTAGGTCCCAAAGTAGTTCTTACATCAGATAATTGAGATGCGTCAGACGAATCCTCATATGCGCTATAGGAGGTTTCCTTTCCTGCCGCAAAGGCCATTGGAAGTAGTAAGACCATCAGCAAGGTAGTGATAAGCGCTATTGCAACAATTGTATTGAAGCGACTTCCTTCATTTCCAAGTGCCATTTGAATCACTGTCATTGGGCGTCTTTCTCGGTACGCCTGCTTCTTCCAAACCAATACCACGCATATATGTTGTCCAATACCGATTTTAACAAAATCAAACGACTGGTCTTAAATATGGTAATTTTTCTTTATTCTCTTCTGTATACTATTAGCGCAAGAAATAATGAAGCAATAATTATCGAAAATCCAGGGGAAGGTAAATTTTGTTCAGTAACAATTGGCTCATTTATTGGCCCTCCATCGTCGTCATCATCATTATCATTTACTGGAGAAGGTGCTTCACCTTCTTTTACCGTTACTCTGAATGAAGCTTCAGTCCAAACAATGCCATCTCCTTCACCGGACCCTCCCGAAGAAATTCGTAAATCAACATCACAATTTCTTGATGGATGTGCTGCTGAAATTTCCACATTGATTTTTATTGTCGCTGAATCTGATGTTGATACGATTTGAGGCTTCATTATTTTTGTAAGTTCAGAATCTTCGCCTATTTTGACAGTCATTAATGAGCAATCATCAGAAACTTCTGCATTCCCTATTTGATCATCGAGGTTCCCATGGTTTGTAATTTCCATAGAAAATGAAGTTTCAATATCTGGATTGAATTCGAGATTCTGCGTTGTATCTCCGATTCTCAAATCATAAATTCTTGGCATTTTTGCAGTGCCACGGTCGTCTTTCCAGTCATTTGTTATGGAAACATCAATTCCTCCAATAGATTTCAGTGTAGCCAATGCTCTAAACTCTTCTTCGGCTCCTCCAGGGGAATTAATCTGAAAGAGTTCAATATTTCCAATTTTGAAATCATCTGTTTTTGTGGTGCCTGCGCCGATTGAAATAACTAGAGGATCTTCCCCCAGTAGTTCGCCGTTGAAAGGACCTTCCACAGTTATTTCGATTTCGATTTCCGCTAGATATGAGTTAGTAATTTCAAATTCAACTATAATTTTTGGATCATCCGAACCAGGGATATTGAATATATATTCATCATCTTCAACAAATTCGAATTCCCAACCTCCAACTGCTTGGGTTTGGGTTGTCATAGGTACCAATGTTATGAATATAGAAAAAATAACCAAATAAG